>NZ_JAVWXA010000037.1:32264-35196 GCF_036662295.1 Stenotrophomonas sp. | reverse complement strand
CGCGTAAGCCATAGTTTATGGCTGCGAGGTGTCTACGGAACCCTGGGCGATTCAGACCAAACCGTTCTTCATAGGCGTCAGGATGAAGCAAAAAACGACCTTGCCCGAAGGTTATGGCAAAGAGACGTTGATCGACTGGAATAATAAAAGCTGCCGAAGATGACTGAACGGTCCCAAGAAGCTTTTTGTCAATGTAGCTTTCAAATAGTTCAGCCCATTTGGGTGGCTTGGGTTTTGTGTCCTTGACGAACAGTTGCCCATACTTTGAGAGCCCCTCTTCGATGGGGTGCTCTCTAGCACCATCAACGACAGCATCTCTTGCAGTTTTGACAGACTCACGAAGCAAATAGATCGTAAATGTAGCCAACGTCTCTCCCCCTGGATGACGCCACAGACTCTGTATCCCAAGGCTCCGCCTTGGCAGTTCAGCCGAGTGTGCCATCAATTTGGCCGCGTGAGGCGTAGGAAAAGTATGAGTTCCTCGACTTCGACAGCCTTACCGCTAGCAGGAGGGGCAGCGTTTTCACGCCAGTCCGAGGTGTGATTTGGGGTATCAAAGCAGGCGAATCCGTCGGACCAAAAATTCTTTAGGTTCAATAGCTTGGGTCGGGGTGTTTACAGCCTCCCCGACCTCCACCAATGAGGGGTTCGAAAGAATCCCAGGAAGCCCGGGAATCCTTACACAATAAGGGTTCCCGGGCTTTTCTATTTCCAGCACCCTACGGCGCCGAGCCCGGGCACAACCGCCAACCCCCGCGACGATCCCACCCGATCCATGTGATCATCACGCCATTCCCCTGCCGCACGCCCCATGCCTGAGCTGACCGACCCCGACCTGCTGCGGAGCATCGCAGAAATCAGCCGCATCCAGGCGGTACCGCGCATCCTGGAGACCGTCGCCCATATCACCGGGTCGCGCTTCACCGCGATTGCTCGGGTGACCGAGACCACCTGGACCGCATGCGCCACGCATGACACGCTGGGGTTTGGGCTCGTCCCAGGCGGCCAGCTCGTGCTGGAGACGACCATCTGCGACGAGATCCGGCAGTCCGCCACCGCGGTCGTCTTCGCGCACGCCAGCCAGCACCCGATCTATTCGACGCACCACACGCCGCGCATCTACGGCCTGGAGAGCTACGCGTCCATTCCGATCTTCCGGCCCGATGGCCGCTTCTTCGGCACGCTCTGCGCCATCGACTCGGCACCCGCCAGCTTCGACGAAGTCCACATCCTGCGCTCGATGGAGTTGCTGGCCGAGCTGGTGGGCACCTATCTGGATACGGAAGATCGCCTGGCACAGGCGCAGACCGACCTGTCCCAGGCCCATCGCGTGGCCGACCTGCGCGACCAGTTCATCGCGGTATTGGGCCACGATCTGCGCAGCCCGTTGCAGTCCATCGCCGTGGCGGCCGAAGCGCTTGAAATGGACGCCACCTCCGAGCGCCAGCAGCGCTTGCTGGGCCACATCGCCTCGGGCGTGGTGCGAATGGAAGGGCTGATCGAAGACGTGCTCGACTTCGCGCGCGGGCGGCTGGGCGGCGGCATCCCGATCCTGTTGACCCGCACCGACACGCTGGGCACTGCGCTGCAGGCGGTGGTGGCCGAAGTGATCGCCTCGCGCGGTCGTGCCGACATCGACGTGGTGATGCAGATCGAGGGCGAGGTGGTTTGCGACCCCAACCGGCTGGCACAACTGCTGGCCAACCTGCTGACCAATGCGGCGCAGCATGGCGACCCGTCCACCGCGATCGCACTGCGCGCGTGCGCGACAGCCGACGGGTTGACGATGACGGTCAGCAATGGTGGCCACATTCCCGAGAACCGGTTGGCGGATATCTTCAGCCCCTTCTCGCGCGAGAAGGGCGAGCTGCCCCGGCCTGGCCTTGGACTGGGCATCTACATCGCCTCGGAAATCGCGCGCTCGCACGACGGCACCCTGTCGGTGGACTCCACGCCGCAGACCGGCACCTGCTTCACCTTCCAGATGCCGGTGCTCGCCGCGCCGTAAGCCGGTGCATCGACTGCCATGTGCAGGGTGGCGTTGCCGCCGGCCGCGTCAGGCGCACCGGGCCACCCCACCCTGCCCACCGCTAGAATGCACGCATGGCACACGACATCATCGGCGACATCCACGGCCAGGCGGGCAAGCTCAAGGCCCTGTTGAAACACCTGGGCTACCGCGAGCGCATGGGCGCCTGGCGCCATCCCGAGCGCAGCGCGCGCTTTGTCGGCGACCTGATCGATCGCGGCCCGGGCCAGCTGGAAACGCTGGATATCGTGCGCCGGATGATCGATGCGGGGAGCGCCGAGGCCATCCTGGGCAACCATGAGTTCAACGCGATCGCCTATGCCACGCCCGACCCCGAACAGCCGGAGCGCTTCCTGCGCCCTCGCGGGCCGCACAACCATGACCAGCATCGCGCATTCCTCACCGAGGTGACGCAGGACAGCGCGCTGCACCGGGAGTGGGTGCAATGGTTCATGACGCTGCCGCTGTGGATGGAGACCGACCAATGGCGGCTGGTGCATGCCTGCTGGCACCCGGCGTCGATGGCGGTGCTGGCCGACCAGCTTGGCCCGCGCAACACGCTGACGCCCGAGCTGGTGGTGGCGGCCAGCCGACCCGGCAGCGCGGCGTTCGTGGCGGTGGAAGCGCTGTGCAAGGGCCTGGAGATCGCGTTGCCGGCGCCGGTGACCTTCACCGACAAGCAGGGCGTGGTCCGCCACCGCACGCGGGTGCGCTGGTGGGATGACACGGCGGCCACGTATCGCGCCGCAGCGCTGATGGGCCGCGAGGCGGCGCAGTTGCCGGATACGCCGATTCCCGACAGCGCCATCGCCCGCTACGACCAGGCCAAGCCGGTCTTCTTCGGGCACTACTGGTTCAACGGAACGCCCGGCGTCATCTCCGCCAAGGCCTGCTGCGTGGACT
>NZ_JAVWXA010000037.1:0-32254 GCF_036662295.1 Stenotrophomonas sp. | reverse complement strand
ACGGCCAGCCGCTGGTGGCCTATCGCTTCGATGGCGAAGACGTGCTGGACAGCGGCAAGCTGGTGGCGGTGCTGGCCTAGCCCACACTGCAGCGGTTACCCCACGCCTGTGGCGTTGCGCGCGCCATGTATCCGCCAGCGCGGAAATGGCCTGAAGACGCTACGCACGCGGCAGGCAGGCCAGAACGCGCGCCCACTCACGGCAGGGTGAACTTGCGCGCCATCCGCAGCGGCCACACCGAGGTGAACTGGGCGCCGCCGACCAGCCGGTAGGCGGCCGAGACGCTGTGCATCACCCCCAGCCGCTCCAGCACGTCCTTGGCCCGGCGGAAGGTGGGGCGTGGATCGCCCGTGTACATGAACAAGTTGATCTCCTTGGCGCTGATGTCGTGGCCATCCAGCGTGGCCGCACTGCCCAGCGCGGCGCTCAGCTCGGCCTCCAGCGTGGCGAGGAAGGCTTCATCGTCCAGCGACTTTCGCCAGAACTTGATGACAAGCTGGTAATCCATCGGGCGGGCCTGTTTTTCGAGGGGGGAACCGGCAAGGGTACCCTGCCCGGCACCTGCCTGCGCCCGGGCCGGCCGCATCCACGCCGCCTTGATGCCGGCGCGCCCATGCTCGGCACGGCGGCCGGCGCCACTCGACCTCCTCACCGCAGGGACCCGCGATGGATTTCCTCAAACTGCTGCGCTCGCTGGAAGAGTTCCTCTACGAGCTCTGTACCTGGTTCCTGTTCTTCCCGCGCACGGTGTATCGGGTGGTGATGCATCCGCAGCGGATGGCCCGCTACGTGGACACCGAGCTGACGCAGCCGCTGGACCAGCAGTTCGACGATGCGATCAGCCCGCCCATGTTCCTGATGCTGGCGGTACTGCTGGCGCACGGGGTGGAGCTGCTGATGCACCAGCAGGTGACCGGCATCGGCATGCTGTCGCGCACGGTGTTTGGCAACGAGGAAAGCCTGCTGCTGTATCGTTCGATCACCTTCGCGGTGTGGCCGTTGATCTGCAGCGTGCACCTGCTGCGGCGACGCAAGCTGCCGATCACGCGGGCCTCGCTGCGGGCGCCCTTCTTCATGCAGTGCTACCTGACCGCGCCGTTCGCGGTGGCGCTGTCCACCAGCATGGTGTTCGTGCGCCTGCCGGGCACGCTGTCGACCCGGATCGGGATTGCCGTATCGGTGCTGGCCCTGCTCTGGTATGCCGGGGCGCAGGCGCATTGGCTCAAGGCGCGGCTGCAGCGCCCCTGGCCCAACGTGATCCTGTCCACGCTGTGGGTGCTGCTGCTGGGCATCGTGATCAACAGCCTGATCGGCATCGCGCTGCTGGCCAACTGAGTGCCGGGCAGCCGCCAATGGCGGCAATTCCCCCGGCGCGCGTTCCGTGCGACCCTTCGGGAAACGTTTTCATGCCCTGGAGGGAATTGGATGTTGTCTCGTCTTCGTCGCACCGCGCTGCTGGCGCTGATCGCCCTGACCCTGCCCGCCGGCCACGCCCTGGCCGACACCGCCGCCCCGCTGCGGGTGATGTCCTTCAATGTGCGCACGCCGGTGGATACCGAGCCGGGCCGCCGCTGGGAAGACCGGCGCGAGGCGATGGTCAGCGTCCTGCGCACCCAGCACCCGGCCGTGTTCGGCACCCAGGAGCTGGTGGGCAAGCAGGCCGAGTACCTGGTCGAGCACCTGCCCGGCTACCGCTGGTTCGGCGAGGGCCGGCGCGGCGGCAGCGGCGACGAGCACATGGGCGTGTTCTATGACAGCGCGCAGCTGACGGTGGTCGAGTCGGGCAATTTCTGGCTGTCCGATACCCCCGAAGTGGCCGGCAGCATCACCTGGGGCAACCTGATGCCGCGCATGGTCACCTGGGCGTTGTTCGAGCGCCAGGCCGATGGCCGCCGGTTCTACCTGCTCAATACCCACCTGCCCTACCGCGAGGAAGACGAGCCGCGCCGCGTGCTGGGCGCCAAGCTGATCGTCGAACGGCTGGCCGCGCTGCCCAAGGAGATTCCGGTGGTGGTCACCGGCGATTTCAACAGCGAACCGGGCAGCACCACCTACCAGGCGTTCACCGCCGCGCTTGGTGATGCGCGCAAGCATGCCGGCAAGGTGGACGGCCCGCGCCTGACCTTCCACGATTTCAGCGGCAAGCCCACGGTGGAGCTGGACTGGATCCTGGTACGCGGCTTCACGGTGGATCACTTCCGCACCCTGGACGATGCGCCCGGTGGCGTGCTGCCCTCGGACCACTTCCCGGTGCAGGCCGACCTGGCCTTCCCGGCCGCCGCCTCGCGCTGAGCTGCAGGCCAAGGCCAACGCCGGGCCGATGCCCGCGCGTTGGCGGCCGGTGGGCCTCACGCGGCTTGAATGATGGCAATGCGATACAGCGGCCTTCCGCTCTGGAGATTGCCACCATGGCCCATCGCAGCCGGCTTGCCGGATTCATCATCGATTGCCAGGACACCCCGGCCGACCAGGCCGCCGCGTTCTGGTCGGCTGCGCTGGGTTACCGCGCCGCGCCGGCCTATCGCGAGGACGGTGCCGAGTACGCCGACCTGGCCGGTGCGCCGGCCGGCTTGAACGTGGAAGTGCAGCGCGTGGCGCACGACTCGCGGGTGCATCTGGATATCGAGAGCGATGACATCGATGCCGAGGCCGACCGCCTGGAAGCACTCGGGGCCGTCCGGGTGGGCTTCGTCAAACGCTGGTGGGTGATGGAAGCGCCGACCGGGCACCGCTTCTGCATCGTGCGCATGGGCGAGGACGACCAGGCCGAGGCCAACCACTGGGGCTGATTCAGTAGCGCTGTGATGGGTAACGCTGGTCCAGCACGCGGCACAGCGCACGGTGCTGGTCACGGGCCTGGCAGATGCGCGCGGCAACCGCCAGGAACACCCCCACCAGCAGCACGCCGATATCCAGCAGGGCATCGGACAAGTGGCCAAAGCCCAGTGCGACCGCCAGCGCGGCCAGCACCAGCAGCACGATCACCTTGGGTGACAGCGCGGCCTCCTCGCCCCGGCGTGGTGCCGATGCGAGCTGCCGTCGAAAATGTGCGTCCATGCGGTGTCTCCCTCGAAAAGGGGAGCTTTGTACCACCCCGTTGGTGGCACGCGTCAGGGGCAAAGCCGCCAACGGCGGCATCCCCGATCCATCATCGCGGCAAACCCCGAGGGCATGCCGGCGGGAGGACGGCCGATCCGTCCCCCCGCGTGGGTTCAGCGCATCGTGCCGGCCACGGCCGGCGGTGTTGCGTCCTGTTGCTGCCCCCAACCGCCCAGGGCCTTGTACACGCCCACCACGCTGACATTGACCGTGGATTCGGCCGCGGCCAGCGCATCGTCGGCGGCCAACTGGGTGCGTTGCGCATCCAGCAGGGTCAGGAAGTCCTCGGAGCCTTCCCGGTAGCGGATCTGCGCCAACTGCTCGGCCCGACGCGCGGCCTGCGCCTGCTCGGCGACGATGCCCAGCCGCGCCTGCTGCTTGGCGTAGCGGGTCAACGCGTTTTCGGTATCTTCCAGCGCCAGCAGCACCGCCTTCTCATACTCGGCGGCCACGCCATCGGCCTGTGCCTTGCTCGCGCGCAGGCGCGCCCGCACGGTGCCGAAGTCGAACGCGGCCCAGCTGATCGACGGGGTCACCGACCAGGCCTTGTTGGCCCCGTTGACCAGGCCACTGGCATCGCCGGACAGGAAGCCGACGAAACCGGTGAGGCTGATCCGCGGGAACAGGTCGGCGGTGGCCACGCCCACGCGGGCGGTCGCCGCCGCCAGGCGCCGTTCGGCGCTGCGCACGTCGGCCCGCTGGCGCAGCAGGTCGGTGGTGTCGCCCAGCGGCAGCGGCTTGGCATAGGCAGCCACTTCGCGCGGCTGCAGCAGTGCGTCCAGTGCATCCGGACGCTGCCCCAGCAGCACCGCCAGGCGATGCCGCGACTGCACCTCGGCCACTTCCAGCAGCGGGATGTCCGCTTCGATCGCCTTCAGGCGCGCCCGGCTGCTCTGCACATCCAGCTCGCTGCCCGCGCCCAGTTCCCAGCGCGCCTCGGTCAGGCGCTGGGTGTCGCGCAGGTTGACCAGCGTGCGCTTGGCCACGTCGATGCGCTTCTGGGTGCCGCGCAGTTCGAAGTAGTTGCGCGCCACTTCGGCGGCCACGGTGACCTGCGCGTCGGCGAGGTTGTCCTGCTCGGCGCCCAGGTCCGCGCGCGCCGCTTCGGCGGCCCGGCGCTGGCGGCCGAACAGGTCCAGCTCCCAGCCGGCGTCGAAGCCGAGCTGGTAGGTCTCGCTGAAGACGCGCTCGCCGCCCAGGCTGGCGTCGGGCTGCTTGCGGCGGTCGTAGCTGCCGGCACTGGTGATGTGCGGCAACTGGTCCAGGCGCTGCTCGACGAACACCGCGCGCGCTTCACGCACACGCGCCATCGCAATGCGCAGGTCCAGGTTGTCGCCCAGTGCGTCGTGCACCAGTTGTTCCAGCACCGGATCGTCGAACTGCGCCCACCAGCTGGCCACCGGCGAGGTGGTGCTGAACACCGGCGCGGCCGCGCCCTGCAGGGTCACCGGCTGGGCCGGTGGCGCCTGGTAGTTGGGGCCGACGCTGACGCAGCCGGCCAGCAGCGCGCTGGTCACGGCCACGGTCAACAGGCGGATCACCATGGCAGCACCTCGCCCAGGTAGGTGAAGCTGCCGTTGGGGCCATCGGCGCCGATCAACGCCATGCCCACGCTGGAGCGCGCGCCTTCACTGATCTCGATCTCGCCCTCGCCACCGTTCATGTCGGTTTTCACATAGCCCGGATGCACGGTGTTGACCTTGGTGGTGCTCTCGCGCAGCTCGTAGGCCAACTGCACGGTCCAGGCGTTCACCGCGCTCTTGGAGGCGTTGTAGGCCGGCACCGCGAAGCCGTAGATCGGCGAGCCCGGCTGGCTGTGCAGGGTCAGCGAGCCGAGGATGCTGGACACGTTGACGATGCGGCCGGCCGGCGAGGCGTTGATCAGCGGCAGGAAGGCCTGGGTGACGGCGATGACCGCGAACACATTGGTGTCGAAGGTGTCGCGCCAGGTCTGCAGGGTCTGCGCCGACGGCGCCAGCTTGACGTCGTCCAGCAGGATGCCGGCGTTGTTGACCAGGATGTCCAAGCGGCCGTGACGCTCGGTCACGGTCTGCACGGCGGCGGCGATGCTGGCGGCATCGCCCACGTCCAGCTGGATGGCTTCCACCGGCAGGCCTTCGGCCTGCAGCTTCAGCGCCTCGGCCACGGCCACGTCGCGCTTGCGCCCGGCCAGCAGCGTGTGCACGCCGGCCTGGGCCAGCTGGCGGACGGTTTCCAGGCCGATGCCGCGGGTGGCACCGGTGACCAGGGCGATCGTTTGGGTAGCGGTATTCATGGGAAAAACCTCGCGGGGGATGGGATCAATGGTGAAGGGTGGGCGCGCCGTGGGTGACCAGCTGCCCGCCACCATTACGGCTGACGAACTTGCGCAGCGCCACGTAGAACACCGGGGTCAGGAACAGCCCGAACAACGTTACGCCCAGCATGCCGGCGAACACCGTGATGCCGGTGACCGAGCGCACTTCGGCGCCTGCGCCGTGGGACAGCACCAGCGGCACGGTGCCGGCGATGAAGGCGATGGAGGTCATCACGATCGGGCGCAGGCGCAGGCGGCAGGCTTCCAGCGCGGCTTCGACGATGCCCTTGCCGCCCATTTCCAGTTCGCGGGCGAACTCGACGATCAGGATCGCGTTCTTGCACGCCAGGCCCATCAGCACCACCAGGCCCACCTGCACGAACACGTTGTTGTCGCCGCCGGTCATCCACACGCCGAACAGGGCCGACAACAGCGTCATCGGGACGATCAGGATCACCGCCAGCGGCAGCGACCAGCTTTCATACAGCGCGGCCAGCACCAGGAACGCCAGCAGGATGGCCACCGGGAACACGATGAAGGCGGCCTTGCCCTGGGTGGCCTGCTGGTAGCTCAGGTCGGTCCACTCGGTGGTCATGCCCACCGGCAGCACCTTGGCGGCGATGGCGGTGAGGTTGTTCATCGCTTCGGCCGAGGACAGCACGCGCGGGTCGGCCTCACCGGCCAGGTCGGCGGCCGGGTAGCCGTTGAAGCGCAGCACCGGGTCCGGGCCGAAGGTTTCCTTGACGGTCACCATCGAGCCGATCGGCACCATTTCGCCACGGTCGTTGCGGGTACGCAGCTTGCCGATGTCTTCCACGTTGTTGCGGAACTGGCCGTCGGCCTGGGCGATGACCTGCCAGGTGCGACCGAACTGGTTGAAGTCGTTGACATACGACGAGCCCAGGTAGGTCTGCAGCGTGTCGAACAGCTCGGTCAGCTGCACGCCCTGGGCCTTGGCCTTGACGCGATCCACTTCGGCATCCAGCTGCGGCACGTTGGCCTGGTAGCTGGTGATCGGGAAGGCCATGCCCGGGGTCTGCGACACCGCACCCTGCATTGCCTGCACGGCATTCTGCAGCGCGCCGTAACCGAGGTTGCCACGGTCTTCGATGAACATCTGGTAGCCGTTGCCGTTGCCCAGGCCCAGGATCGGCGGCGGCATCATCGCGAAGGCGAAGCCTTCCTGCAGCCCGGCGATCTTCTGGTTGATCTCGGCATTGATCTGCGCGGCGGTGCGGCCATGACGCTCGTTGAACGGCTTGAGCGGGATGAACGCCACGCCGGTGTTGGGCGTGTTGGTGAACTGCAGCGCGTTCAGGCCCGGGAACGAAATGGTGTGGGCCACGCCGTCGGTTTCCTGGGCGATCTTGGCCACTTTGCGCAGCATTTCATCGGTCCGCGCGATCGAGGAGCCTTCCGGCAGCTTCACGCCGGCGATCAGGTACAGCTTGTCCTGGGTCGGGATGAAGCCCGGCGGCACCAGCTTGAAGATGAAACCGGTGCCCACCAGCAGCACCGCATACACCACGAACACCGCGCCGCGACGACCGAGGATCTTCGACACACCCCGCTCGTACTTCTCCGAGCTGGACTTGAAGAAGCGGTTGAACGGACGGAACACCCAGCCGAGCAGACGGTCGATGATGCGGGTCGGGGCGTCCTTG
The DNA here is from genome assembly GCF_036662295.1 of Stenotrophomonas sp. Taxonomy (GTDB): domain Bacteria; phylum Pseudomonadota; class Gammaproteobacteria; order Xanthomonadales; family Xanthomonadaceae; genus Stenotrophomonas. The sequence continues at coordinate 25,195 of NZ_JAVWXA010000037.1, read as the reverse complement.
GCGGCGCCGTGCGGCTTGAGCAGGCGCGCGGCCAGTGCCGGGGACAGGGTCAGCGAGTTGATCGCCGAGATCACCGTGGAGATGGCGATGGTGACCGCGAACTGCTTGTAGAACTGGCCGGTCACGCCGGACAGGAAGGCCATCGGCACGAACACCGCGCACAGCACCAGGGCGATGGCGATGATCGGCCCGGACACTTCGCGCATGGCCTGGTGGGCCGCGGCCAGCGGGGTGAGGCCTTCTTCGATGTTGCGCTCGACGTTTTCCACCACCACGATCGCGTCATCCACCACGATGCCGATGGCCAGCACCAGGCCGAACAGGCTCAGGGTGTTGATCGAGAAGCCCAGCAGGTACAGCGCGGCGAAGGTGCCCACGATGGACACCGGCACGGCGATCAGCGGAATGATCGAGGCGCGCCAGGTCTGCAGGAACAGAATCACCACCAGCACCACCAGCGCGATGGCTTCCAGCAGGGTGGAGACCACGGCCTTGATCGAGTCGCGCACGAAGATGGTGGTGTCATACACCGCCTCGTACTTGACGTCGGCGGGCATGGTCTTCTGCATTTCATCCATGCTGGCCATCACCGCATCGCGGATGTCCAGCGCGTTGGCGCCGGGGGCCTGGAAGATGCCGATGCCGACCGCGTTCTTGCCATCCAGCTGCGAGCGCAGGGTGTAGTCGCCGGCGCCGAGCTCGACCCGGGCCACGTCGGCCAGGCGGACCACTTCGCCGTCGGCGCCGCTCTTGAGCACGATGTCGCCGAACTCCTGCTCGCTGCGCAGGCGGCCCTGGGCATTGATCAGGGTCAGGAACTGGCTGTTGGGCATCGGCTCGGCACCGAGCTGGCCGGCGGACACCTGCACGTTCTGCTCGCGCATCGCGCGCACCACGTCGCTGGCGGTCAGGCCGCGCGCGGCCACCTTGTCCGGGTCCAGCCAGGCGCGCATGGCGTAGTCGCCGCCACCGAAGATCTGCGCATCGCCCACGCCCTGGATGCGCGCCAGCGCGTCCTTGACGTGCAGGCGTGCGTAGTTGCGCAGGTACAGGGTGTCGTACTTGCCGTTGGGCGAGGTCAGGTGCACCACCATCAGGAAGGTCGGCGACTGCTTCTGGGTGGTCACGCCCTGGCGGCGCACGTCCTCGGGCAGGCGCGCCTGCGCCTGGGCGACGCGGTTCTGCACCTTCACCGCCGCATCGTCCGGGTCGGTGCCCGGGCGGAAGGTGATGGTCATCTGCAGCACGCCATCCGAACCGGCCACCGACTTGAGGTACATCATGCCCTCAACGCCGTTGATCGCTTCCTCCAGCGGGGTGGCCACGGTCTCGGCGATCACCTTGGGGTTGGCGCCGGGATACACGGTGCGCACCACCACCGACGGCGGCACCACTTCGGGGTACTCGCCGATGGGCAGCATCGGGATGGAGATCAGGCCGGCGGCGAAGATCACGATCGACAGCACCGCCGCAAAAATCGGCCTGTCGATGAAGAAACGGGAAAAGTCCATGGGTGGATTCCTGGGGGTTGGCCAACGCCGGCGTGCACGTTCCCGCCCGCTGTCGCAGGCGACAGCGGTCACGGGTTCCCCTGCACGGGGCGATGGCCGAAACGGTGGAGCCGACGGTCAGTCGGCTGCCCTTCAATTCAACGTGGCGACCGGCGCGGCAGCCGGCGCGGCGGCCGGCTGCATGGCGACCACCTTGGCCTGCACCGGCATGCCGGGCATGAAGACCTTCTGCACGCCGTCGATGATGACCCGGTCGCCGGCGTTCAGACCCTGCTGCACGATGCGCAGGCCGTCGGCGTTGCGGCCCAGCGTGATGTCGCGACGCTGCGCCTTGCCGTCCTTGTCGACCACGTACACGTACTTGCGGTCCTGGTCGGTGAGCACGGCCTTCTCGTCGATCAGCATGGCCTGGAACTGGCCGCTGCCAAGCAGCTGCACGCGGGCGAACAGGCCCGGGGTGAAGCTGCGGTCGGCGTTGTCCAGCAGCGCGCGGACGCGGATGGTGCCGGTGCTGCGGGTGACCTGGTTGTCCAGGAAGTCGACCTTGCCCTCATGCGGGTAGCCGTCCTCACCGGACAGGCCCACCTTGACCGGCAGGTCGCTGTCGCGCTCGCTCGGGCGCTCGCCCTTGCGCGCCATCTGCGCGTACCGCAGGAAGGTGCCCTCGTCGGCATCGAAGTAGACGAAAACCGTGTCCAGCGAGACCAGCGTGGTGAGCACGCTGGCGCTGTCGCCGGCGGTCACCAGGTTGCCGGCGGTGACCATCGCGCGGCCGGCGCGGCCGTTGATCGGGGCGCGCACCTTGGTGAACTCCAGGTTGAGCGCGGCCGCATCCAGCGCCGCCTGCGCGGCCTGCACGCTGGCCCCGGCCTGGTCGGCCGCCGCACGGCGCTGTTCCCAGGTTTCGGTGGAGATCGCCTGCTGCTCGGAGAGCTTCTTGGCGCGCTCGGACTCGCTACGGGCCAGCGTGGACTGGGTGCGGGCGCGGGTCAGTTCGGCGCGGGCGCGATCGTACTCGGCCTGGTAGCTGCGCGCGTCGATGGTGAACAGGACATCGCCCTTCTTCACCTCTTCGCCTTCGACGTAGTTGACCTTGTCGATGTAGCCGGACACGCGCGGGCGCAGCTCGACGCTCTGCACCGCTTCGACGCGGCCGCTGAAGTCGTCCCACTGGCTGACCTGCTTGACCAGCACCGGGGCGGCACTGACCGACGGCGGCGGCGGCATCCCGGCTTCTTCGGCATGCCCGCCACTGCAGGCGGCCAGCACGGCCGCGGCAAGGAGGGACACGCCGGCCATGGCCAGCCGCCGGGTGTAACGATGTGGAGTGGAATTGGAGGAAGTCATGGCATGCATCCGTACAGAGGGGTGGTGATACGAAATCGGAGGGAAGGTGCGAGCGAGGTGGCGCATCCTGAGACCTGAACCTTGGTAGAGGTCAAGCGGTGCCGGCGGCATCGAGCGACAGCGGCGGGGGCCAGGCCAGCTGCAGCAGGCCGCGCGGCAGTTCGGCATCGCGCGTGTCGCAGCGCACGATGGCGCGGTTGTCGGTACAGGTGTCCAGCAGCGATACCAGGCGCCGCCCGACCAGCAACGCGCTGGGCCACTCGATGCAGGCGTTGGCGGCATTGGTCGGCGTGCACACCGGGTTGCACACTTCCAGCATCTGCGCGCGCACGCCCAAGGCCTGGGCTTCCTGATGCAGCACCTGGGCGTACATGCGCGTGGCCGACATGGTGATGGACGACTCGCCGTGCCCGGCCCAGGGCTTGAACCCGGCCGGGCCGCCGACCAGCACGTAGCGGCGCGGCTGGCCACCGCCGCGCAGCAGCGGCAGCAGGTGGCGACCGGCATGCACGTGCGGCATCACATCGGCCTGCAGCGCCTGCAGCAGCGCATCGCCGCTACGGTCGGTGACCCGGCCACGGTTGTAGGGGCCACCCATGGCATCGACCACCGCCGCCAGCGGCCGCCGGCGCAGGCCCAGCCGTTCGGCCAGCACGCGCGCCGAGCCGTCGTCACCGAGCGAGCCGAGCAGGGTCTCCAGCCCGGGCTCGTCGGCGAACTGGTCCTGCAGGGTTGCCAGCCGACCGGGGTCGCGGCCGACCACCAGGACCGGGCTGCCGGCCTCCAGCAGCGCAGCCACGATGCCCTGGCCGACACTACCGGTGCCGCCCAGGACCAGGACCTCGGGGGCCAGCGTCCCACTCATGGGACTTTCACTCCCGCCGCCGGGATAATCCCAATTCGACCCAGTCGGTCGAGATGACGGGCACCCAGGCGCAGGCTGCCGCCACGCTGCAGGTTGGCGGGCGGGGTGAACTCGCGGAATGCCTTGTGCGAGAAGGCCGAAGGGCGCTTCTCAACGGTCATCGCCAGCTCCAGCGGGGTCTTGCGGCCGCCGAGCACGCGGCCAAGTATGTTCCGCAACCACATGGTTGAGGTCCTTCAATTCGGGAATGGCGCCAGATTAGTCCTCCAATTGCTACTTGATTAGTCCGGATTAAGGGGAATAATCATCCCGTTCCCGGCACAATCTTTCGGGCACCCTGTCCCTCCCCTCTCCCGGACCCCGCTCATGGCACACGATCTCAACGACACGCTGATCTTCGTCAAAGTGGTCGAGCAAGGCAGCTTCATCGCCGCGGCCACCGCACTGGGCCTGCCCAAGACCACGGTCAGCCGCAAGGTGCAGGAACTGGAAACGCGGCTGGGGGCGCGCCTGCTGCACCGGACCACGCGCCGCCTCGGCCTGACCGAAGCCGGCTCGGTCTACCACGAGCACTGCCAGCGCATCGCCCGCGAACTGGAAGAGGCCGAGGGCGCGGTGAACCAGCTGCAGTCCGGCCCACGTGGCTGGCTGCGCTTCACCGTGCCCTACTCGATCGGCATCACCTGGATCGCACCGCTGCTGGGCGAGTTCCATGCCCAGTACCCGGAGATCCAGCTGGACATGCACCTGGGCAACGAAAAGCTGGACCTGATCGCCGGCGAGGCCGACCTGGCCCTGCGCGTGGGCACCCTGCCCGACTCCAACCTGGTGGCACGCAAGCTCGGCAGCCTGCGCACGCAGGTATTCGCCAGCCCGGCCTACATCGAACGCTACGGCGAGCCGCTGCACCCGGACGAGCTGCAGTTCCACCGCATCCTGGCGATGCGCAAGGCGCGCAACCTCAACAACAACCGCTTCTTCTGGCAGCTCGGCGAGAACGGCGGCGACCTGCGCGATTTCCCGGTCAATCCGCTGCTGGTGGCCAATGATCCGTCCGCGCTCAACGGCGCGCTGGTCTGCGGCGAAGGCCTGCTGCTCACCGGCGATGTGATGGCCAAGCCGTTCGTCGAATCGGGCATGGTGCGCCGCGTGCTGGCCGGCTGGACCGGGCCGGAAGTGGACTTCAACGCGGTATTCGCCGGCGGCCGGCTGGTCTCGCCGAAGGTGCGTGCCTTCGTCGATTTCCTGGTGGCCAAGCTCGACTTCGACGCCAACTACATGCTGGCACAGTGCCCGAATGCGAAGTTTGCCAAGCAGAAGAGCGCGCAGGCGGAGGAAGAACTGCAGGCCACCGGCAAGCGGATCCTGGAGACGGTGACCGCTGGCTGAGCGCACGCCAGTACGATGGCATTGACGGCGCCGCCTTCGGGCGGCGCCGTCGCATCCAACCCTTGCTGCGCGAATTGTCGCAACTGGCAACGGTGGGCACTGCATCAGCCGGACGCATGCGGAAGTCACTGTCGCGATCTGGGTCACGCCTTTCAGCATCCGACCCCGCACTTCCCCCAACCGCGTCACAGTCGGCAACACCGCCGCGAACCACTGGGCATTCTCGATGTCTACGCGGCGTTAGGTTTCGCCCCACTCGATCCGGCCCCTCCGGCCGGACGTCCTGGAGGCGACATGTACCACCCGTTCCCTGCGCGCACTATCCATCCGCGAAAGACCGCCCTGTCCCTGCTGCTGGTCGCGATGCTCGCACCGCTGCCCGTCCTGGCCCAAAGCACGGTCGGCGACATTCTTGGCCATGTGCCCGCCGCCGCCGGCGGCAGCGTGCAGATCCGTCACCTCGATGCGGGCACCGTGCGCCAGGCGCGGATCAATGCCGATGGCCGCTTCCGGCTGCCGGCGCTGTCCACCGGCCAGTACGAGGTCCGCGTCACCCGCCCCGATGGCACGACCGAAGCGCGCCAGGTGACGGTGGTGGCCGGGCAGACGGCGCAGGCGGATTTCGACGCGCCGGCAACACTGGCCACCGTCCGTGTGCGCGCCAGCGGCGTGGCCCCGATCGACCTGGGCAGCGTTGAGACCCGCACCACCTTCACCGCCGAACAGCTCAATCGCCTGCCCGTCGCGCGCGACATCACCAGCGTCTCGCTGCTGACGCCCGGCACCGTCGCCAGCAGTGGCTTCTTCGGTCCGGCCTCGTTCGGTGGCGCCTCGGCGGCGGAGAACAGCTACTACGTCAACGGCTTCAACGTCACCAACCTGTTTGACAGCCTGTCCTTCGCCGAGGTGCCGTTCCAGGCCATCGATCAGTTGGATGTCCAGACCGGCGGCTACGGCGCCCGCTACGGGTTTTCCACCGGCGGGGTAACCAGCGTCAACGTCAAGCGCGGCACCAACACCTGGAAAGGCGGCGCCAGCTGGAGCGCCGCCCCTGCTGCCCTGCGCGCCAATGCGCCCGATACCCTGCGCACCGACGGCAGCCTGCTGCGCTCCTACGACAACAACCGCCAATCGAGCGACGTGTTCAGCGCCTGGGTGGGCGGCCCGCTGCTGGAAGACAGGCTTTTCATCTTCGCGCTCGGCAGCCTGGAGCGGAACGACCACACCAGCTTCGCCGGCCGCACCTCCAGCGGTCCACGCCGTCCGGACGATCCCGATACCCCCGTGCCACCCACCTCGCTGTCCAGCTCCGCACAGGACTATCGTTCGCGCGATCCCTACGGCCTGCTGAAGCTGGACTGGTACCTCAACGATCGCAACCACCTGGAGTACACCGGTTTCGACAACCGCCGGCGCTACCACTACGACTACTACGACGCCGACTACGACAGCGCCGCGCCCGATGGCGAGGCGACCAGAACGGATTACCGTGGCCGCCTCGAAGGCCGCGCCGGCGGCAGCACGCACGTGTTCAAGTGGACCAGCCAGCTGAGCGACGACCTGACCGCCAGCGTCCAGCACGGGCGCATGCGCAATACCAACGGGGTCTACACCCGTAGTCCGGATGGGCAACGTGCCGACTATGACGGGAACATCGACAGCCCCGATGGCGATTGCCCGTACGTGATCGACCGCGTCCTCGGCAAGCAGGTCGGGTGCGCGGTGGACAGCCAGATCGGTCTGCGCAACGGCAGCAATCAACGCACCAACAGCCAGGCGGACATGGTCTGGCAGGTGGGCAACCACCAGCTCGGCGGCGGCTACAGCAAGGAGGACTGGACCTCGGTCCAGGGCACCGCCTATTCCAGCGGCGCGTACTGGAATCTGTATGCCGATTATGCCCAGCGCATCAACTTCCGCACGGGCGGGCGCATCCAGGTCAAGCAGGCCTCCTGGTACCTGGAAGACCATTGGCAGGTCAACGACCGGCTGATGCTGTATGCGGGGCTGCGCAACGATGCTTTCGACAACCGCAATGGCAGCGGAACGACCTTCGTCAAGCAGGACAACATCTGGCAGCCCCGTCTCGGCTTGTCCTGGGACCCCAGTGGCGACGGCGACAGCAAGCTGTTCGCCTCGCTCGGCCGCTATTCGCTGCCGATCGCCGCCAACGTTGCGCTGCGTGCGGCGACCGCCTCGTACTACACGATGGACTACTACACCTACGACGGCTACGACCCGGTCACCGGCAAGCCCAACATCACCGGTTCCTATCGTGACGGCAGTGCCGACGCGGTGGTCAACGGCGCCGATGGCAACACGCCCGACCCGCGCGCCGTGGCCTCCCACGGGTTGAAGCCGTACACCCAGGACGAGCTGATCCTCGGCTATCAGCGGCAGGTGCATTCAGACCGGGACTGGCTCGATGGATGGACGCTGGGCGCCAAGGTCACGCTGCGCCGGATCAACCAGGTGATCGATGACACCTGCGATGCGCGCGCGCTGTACAACGCGGCCAAGGACGCCGGTTACGACGTCTCGCATTGGGACAGCCAATGGGAGGTGCCCAGTGGCCTGCCCGGCTGCTGGCTGTACAACCCGGGCAGCGACCTGAGCCTGGACATCGACGTGGATGGCGACGGCAAGCCGGATCGCATCACCATTCCTGGCGACGCGCTCGGCCCGAAGGCCAGGCGCAGCTACCGGTCGCTGACCCTGTCGGCGGAGAAACGCACCGATCGCTGGTCTGCCAGCGCCAGCTACACCTGGGCAAAGCTGTACGGCAATTACGAAGGCCTGGTGAAAAGCACCAATGGCCAGGACGACACCGGCACCACCTCCGATTTCGACTTCAAGGAACTCTCCTACGGCGCAGACGGCTACCTCTTCAATGATCGTCGCCACAGCTTGAAGGTCTTTGGCAGCTATCAGCTGACGCCGGAATGGCAGCTGGGGGCCAACCTGCTGGTGCAGTCTGGTACGCCGATCAGCTGCCTTGGCGGTGGCAACGGCACGTTTGATACCGAGTATGGCTACCGTGGCGTGTTCCACACCTGCAACGTGGGCCAGGACGATATCGCCAAGCTGGGCAGCGCGGGTCGCACGCCGTGGACGGCCACGTTCAATCCCAACGTGGTGTATTCACCTGCCGCGTTGAAAGGACTGAGCGTGCAGTTGTCGGTGATCAACCTGTTCAACTCGGTCAAGCCGATGCAGGTGTACGAGCAGCGCTATGACGTCAATGCGGCCGGCACCGTCACGGACTACTTCGATTACGGAAAGGCCCGGTACAACACGACGCCGCGTTATGCCCGGGTGCAGGTGCAGTACGACTGGTGAGCGGCCCGGTGGGTGCCGGCCGTTGGTCGGCACCTGCCCACGAACGGTCGGATGCGTTCACGGCGTACCGGCCAACGGCCGGCACCTACAAAAAATGCCGCCTGCAAGGGCGGCATTTTTGCTCCGGCCGGCGGCCGGAGCCGTAACGCTGCGCGTTATTGACGCAGCGGAATCACGCGGATTTCGACGCGGCGGTTCTGCGCGCGGCCGGCATCGGTGCTGTTGTCGGCGATCGGGTAGGCCTTGCCGGCGCCCAGGGTTTCGATACGTGCGCTCTGCACGCCCTGCGCGGTCAGGTAGGCGGCGACCGAATCAGCGCGCTCCTTGGAGAGGCGGTTGTTGACCGCATCGCTGCCGATGCTGTCGGTGTGGCCCACCACTTCGATCATGGTCTGGTTGTACTCGGCCAGGGTGCTGGCCACGCCGTTGAGCGAGCCGTAGAACTGCGGCTTGAGCGTGGACTTGCCGAAATCGAAGGTGATGCCGTCCGGCAGGTTCAGGGTGAGGTTGTCGCCGTCACGGGAGACGTCGATGCCGGTGTTGGCGGTGCGCTCACGCAGCGCGCGTTCCTGGCGGTCCTGGTACTGGCCGATCGCGGCACCGCTGAGTGCACCGATGCCGGCGCCAATCATGGCGTGCTGGCGGCGCTCGGTGGCGCTGTTGCCACTGAGCAGGCCGGCGGCCACGCCCACGGCGGTGCCGATCAGCGCGTTGCGGCCGGTCTTGTTCTGCTGCTGGGTCGGGTTGCCGTACGGGTCGGACTGGACGTACGAGCCACCGGTCGCGCAGGCCGACAGGGCGGCGGCGGTCAGCAGGGCCAGGGCCACGTTGCGGGGTGCGGAACGAATCATGGTGTTCTCCTTGGTTACCGGACGACCGGTGTGCGAGCGCAAAAAGAATAAACAGCCACACGCGATGCCGACATGACGACGCGCGCCCCCGTCTCGCCCGCGTTCAGGTTGATGACTCCTGCCGCCCGCAGCGGCTTTACGCGGCGCCGGTATGCCGATAGGCGGCCAGCGCCGCGTCGCGCCCCGCGCCCAGGTCCACCAGCGGCAGCGTCGGGTAGGTCGGTGCGTGCTCGGCCAGCAGTCCCGGGTGCTGCCAGGGCGCGAAGCGTGCCTTCAACGGCAGGGCCGCCAGTTCGGGTACCCAACGGGTGATGTAGCGCGCCTGCGGGTCGAACTTTTCCGACTGCGTGACCGGATTGAAGATCCGGAAGTACGGCGCGGCATCGGCCCCGGTGCCGGCCACCCACTGCCAGCCCATCGTGTTGTTGGCCAGGTCGGCATCCACCAGCGTGTCCCAGAACCAGCGCGCGCCCTCGCGCCAATGCTGGCGCAGGTGCTTGCACAGGAAACTGGCCACCAGCATGCGCACGCGGTTGTGCATGTAGCCGGTGGCCCACAGCTCGCGCATGCCCGCATCGATGATCGGAATGCCGGTGCGCCCCTGCTGCCACGCCTGCACCTGCGCGGGATTGGGCTTGGCCCAGCGGAAGCTGTCGAAACGCGGGTTGAGGTTGTGGTCGGTGGTCTGCGGGAAATGGTGCAGCAGGTGATAGGAGAATTCGCGCCAGCCCAGCTCGCGGATGTAGCCGTCGATGTCGGCATCGCGGCTGGCGCTGCGCTCGCCCTGCAGGCGCGCCACGATCTGCCACGGCGCGATCTCGCCAAAATGCAGGTGCGGGGACAGCAGCGAGGTGCCCACCCGGTCCGGCAGGTCGCGCTGCTGGCGGTAGCCGTTGAGCGCACCCTCGATGAACACCGCCAGCGCCTCGTGCGCGCCGGCCTCGCCGGGTTGCCAGTGGGTCCAGAACTGGGTATCCCACGGCAGCGTCGCGGCCAGGCCAAGCGCGTCCAGCGCCACGCCCTGCACCGTGTGCGCCGGCAATGTGGCCGGCGCGGCGCTGGGCAGGGGTGGATGCAGGCGGGTAAGTGCGTTGCGCCAGTAAGGGGTGAAGACCTTGTACGGGCCGCCCTGCAGGGTGGTGATGTCCCAGGGCTCCAGCAGCAGGCTGCCGTTGTGGCTGGTCGCATCGATGCCCTGTTCGCGCAGTTCGCGCTTGATCGTGGCATCGCGCGGCTGGGTGGCCGGCTCGTACTTGCGGTTCCAGTGCACCGCCACCGCCCCGGTCTCGGCGATCAACCGTTCCAGTTCGGCCTGGCTGTCCCCCTGGCACAGCACCAGCGAGGAACCGCGCGCGCGCAGGTCGGCATCCAGCGCGGCCAGGGAGCGGTGCAGCCACGCGTTGGACGCCCCACCCGGTGCCCAGTCGCCCTCTTCGTGCGGCGCATGGATGTACACCGGCACCGGCACGTGGCCGGCGTCCAGCGCGGCCTGCAGGGCCGGGTTGTCCTGCAACCGCAGGTCACGACGAAACCACACCAGCGCTACCGACACGACGACCGCCTGAAAGAATCCACCAGCGCCCATGATAGCCAGCGGCGGTGAAGGACATGCACCGCTGGCAAGGCAGCGGGTTTGTACGCGGTATCGCCCTTTGGGTAGGCTGCCCGCTTCGCCCTGTACCGGTCACCGCCATGCACCTGCTGCACGCTGCCTTCTCCCGCTTCGGGCCTTTGCGTTCCCAGCCTGCAGAGCTCTGGCAGGGGGAGGTGCCGCTGCCGCCCGCGTTGGCCGCGTTTTACCAGCAGGTCGGGCCGTGGGGGGAGACCGTCCACGCCAGCGTCGGGCCGGTCGGTATCGACGTGCCTGGCGTCAACGTGTGCTTCCCGCCGCTGCCTCGACTATGGTCGCTGCAGGCGGGGTATCGCTGGCACGGCAATGGCGGCGAGCGCCTGCAGGACTGGCCGGACCGCTGGCTGGTGATTGCCGAACAGAACGGCGATCCCTTCATTCTCGATGGCGACAGTGGCCAGGTGCTGTTCGCCTTCCACGGCGCCGGGCAGTGGGATGCCGCCGTGCTGGCAGAAGACCTGGACAGTTTCCTGGCCGCGCTCACGGCGGTGGGCACGGTCTACCTCGATGCCGGCGATGCGCTGGAGGATGAAGACGGTGAGCTGCGCCCGGTGCACCGCGATGCGGCCGTGCGCGCGGTGGAGACGGTGCTGGGCAAACCGGGTGCGGCGCAGTGGTTCGACACGTTGGAGTGGTGAGAAGGTACCTGCGGCACCGGCCCAACCGCAGGCTGAACACCGGCATGGGCTTACTTGACCTCAACCACGCTTGAGGTCCGAACATCACCGCTCCCCTGAAGGAGCACCGCTCGATGTCCTACGTTCTGCCCGCCCTCCCCTACGCTTACGACGCCCTGGAACCGCACTTCGATGCGCAGACGATGGAGATCCATCACGCGCGCCACCACCAGGCCTACATCAACAATCTCAACGCCGCGTTGGCCGAGGCCGGAATCGCGGACACGCCGGTGGAGGTGCTGATCGCCGACCTCGGCGCGCTGCCCGACGGTGTCCGCACGGCCGTGCGCAACAACGGCGGCGGGCATGCCAACCACAGCCTGTTCTGGACCGTGCTCAGCGCCAGCGGCGGCGGCCAGCCCAGCGGCGCATTGGCCGAGGCCATCGAGCGCGACCTGGGCGGGTATGCCGCGTTCAAGGAAGGCTTCACCAAGGCGGCGCAGACCCGCTTCGGCAGTGGCTGGGCCTGGTTGACGGTGGTCGCGGACGGCACCCTGAAGGTGGAGAGCAGCCCCAACCAGGACAGCCCGCTGATGGGCGAGCAGGCCGGCCTGTCCGGTGGCACGCCGGTGCTGGGCCTGGATGTGTGGGAGCACGCCTACTACCTGCACTACCAGAACCGTCGCCCGGACTACATCAGCGCCTTCTTCGAGCTGATCGACTGGGCCGAGGTGGCGCGCCGGTTCCAGGCCGCAGGCGGCCGCTGATGGCGCATGGCCCGGTGCACGTGACGGCGCCGCCGGCCGGCGCGGCGGGCCTGGAGGCGGCCGCACTGCGGCACGTGTTCGGCCAGTACCCGACGGGCGTGGCCATCGTGGCAGCGGCCGACGCGCACGGACAGGTGGTGGCGATGACGATCAATTCGTTCACCACGGTGTCGCTGGACCCGCCACTGGTGGCCTGGTGCATCGGCGCGCGCGCGCTCGACCGGGACGCCTTCTGCAACGCCGGGCACCTGGGCATCAGCCTGCTGTCCTCGGCGCAGCAGGCACAGGCGCGCCGCTTCGCCGACCCGGTGCTGCGCCGCGCGGCGGACAGCGCCGCGCTGTTCGACCTGGACGGCGGCACGCCGCGCCTGACCGACGCGGTGGGCTGGCTGGCCTGCACCGTGGAACGCCGCCTGCCGCTTGGCGATCACGTGATGCTGGTCTGCCGGGTCACGCGGCTGGCGGTGCAGCCAGGCGAAGCGCTGGCCTACCACCGCAGTCGCTACACCCGCGTCGATGGCACCCGTGCATGGACGTGACCCCCCTGCAACGCCTGCTGGACAGCGGCCGCGACAGTGCGCTGCTGCGCCTGAGCCTGGGCAAGGCCTTGCTGGATGCCGGCGAGCCTGGCCTGGCCAGGCCACACCTGCAGCGCTGCATCGAACTGGACTCGGCCTATTCGGCCGGCTGGAAGCTGCTGGGCAAGGCCTGCCTGGCCGATGGCGAGGCTGCCGCCGCCGCGCAGGCGTGGCAGCGTGGCATTGCCGTTGCGCACGGCAACGGCGACCAGCAGGCGGGCAAGGAAATGACCGTGTTCCTGCGCCGCGCCCTCAAGGCCCTGCCACCGCCCGGCTGAAGCCACCGCCGTCGGCAACCCGCGCGGTGCTCAGTCGCCCTTGCGCCGCTGCTGGGCCGCATCGAAGCGCTGCATCGCCTGGCGGATCAGCGCCTTGGCCTCGGCCGCGTTGCCCCAGCCGTTCAACTGCACCGGGTTGCGCCCGGCCGGAAGGTCCTTGTAGACGCGGAAGAACGCCTCGATGCGCTGGCGTTCGATCAGCGGCAGGTCCTGCAGATCGCGGATGTTGGCGTAGGTGGGGTCGAGCTTGTCGGTGGGCACGCCGATGACCTTCTCATCGTGTTCGCCGGCATCGACCATCTTCAGGAACCCGATCGGCCGGAAGCGCACGATGACGCCGGGATGCAGCGGCTCACGGGTGAGCACGAGTGCATCCAGCGGGTCGTTGTCGCCGGCCAGGGTGCGCGGCATCGAGCCGTAGTTGGCCGGATAGGCCACCGGCATCGACTGGAAGCGATCCACGTGGACCAGCCCGTCTTCCTTGATTTCGTACTTGGTGAAGCTGCCGGCCGGGATCTCCACGGCCAGGTTGGCCTCCTCCGGCGCGTCCTTGGGCTGGGCGGCGAGGAACGGGTGCAGCACCGCATTGGTGGCGGCGCCGGCACCGGCCATCAGCAGCAGGGCCGCGGCAAGGGCGGCCCGGGGTAACGCGCGTGGCATGTGCATCTTCATCTCCGGCATCGGCCGGGCGCGCGATCGGCGGCCCGGCCCGGTGGTCATTCCCAGCAACGGTCGGCGCGGCCCTTGAGGGTCTGGGCGCGGGTGCAGTCGCGGGGGGCGATACGGCCGCGGGTCAACTCGGTCTTCTGTTTGCGCCCCTTGGCGTCGCGCGTCAACTCGAAGCCGTCATACAACTGGCCGGTCACGGTCCGCGCCTCGTAGCGCAGGTGCCTGGGGTCCAGGGTGAGCACCTGGAACAGCTGGGTGTCCTCGCCCACCGGCGCCATGGTGGCGCGCGCTTCGTCCGACAGCCGGTACTGCTTGGGGCCGGCCACGGTGACCACGTACTGCGGCGTGGCCGCCTTGCCTTCGCCGCGGCGGCCGTAAGTGTGGTCGTGGCCCTGCAGCACCACGTCCACCTGGTGCCTGCGCACCACCGGCAGCAGCACCTCGCGCAGTTCGGCATTCTCGCGGCCTTCGCGCGGGGAATAGAACGGCTGGTGCAGCAGCACGATGCTCCATGGGTGCGGGTTGTCGGCCAGCACCTTGTCCAGCCAGGCCGCCTGCGCCTGCGCGGTGCCCAGGTCCAGCGCCGAGGTGCCATCGAGGACGGCCACGCGCACGCCCTGGTAGTCGAACCAGTAGGTGCTGGTATCGGCCACGTCCACGCCGTTGCGCGGCAGCGCGAAGGTCACCGGCCAATGGCGGCCCAGCACGCGACGCTCCTGCGGGGTGTCTTCGAACTCTTCGAAGTACTCGTGGTTGCCGATGGCGGGGGCGACTGCGGTTTCCTGCGGCAGCCAACCGGCGGCGGCGAACCACTCGCCCCACTCGCTGTCGTCCTGGCCATCGCCACCGCTGACCAGGTCACCGGCAAACAGGCTCAACCGCGCCTGCGGTGCCGCCTTGATCCCGGCCCGCAGCACGCGCGAGACGTGGCTGAGGTTCTTGTTCTGGGTATCGCCGAAGTACAGCAGGGTGAGCGGCTGGGTGGCAGGGCCGGCGGTGCGCAGCTGGTTCCAGGCACTCCAGGTGTCCTTGCCCTGCACCCGCCACAGGTACAGCGTGTCCGGCTGCAGGCCGCTGATGTCGGCGCGGTGGTAGTGGGCGCTGCCGTTCTCGGTCTCCAGCGCGCGGGTGTTGGCGGTGATCACGGTGGGCGTGCCTACGTCGGGCGAGTCGCCGGCCAGCACCCATTCCAGGCGTGGCGCGCTGACCGACGCATCGGTGCGCCACGACACGCCAACGCCACGCGCGGCATCCTGCGCCGGCGAGGCCACGATGCGGTCGGGGAAACCGCTGGCGGCGTAGTGCCGGTTGCCCGCCGGCACCTGCGTATTGGGCTCGGCGGCGTTGTCGGCCTGGCCGGCCAGGGCGCTGCCACTGCCCAGCAGCAGCGCCAGCAGCAGGCCGGTGGTCATGCGGGTGCACGCGCTCATGACGCGCACTCCAGCGGCAGCGACAACTGCCTGGCCACGCTGGCCCAGTCGAAGGCGACCACGCCCTGGTCGTCATGCACCGCATACAGCGCCCCGTGCGGGAAGCGCGGCGAGACCGTCGGGTCGAGCCAGATGCCGTCGGTGTTGGCCACGGTATTGCCGCGGAAGGCCCCCACGTGCTTGAGCGTGTGCCGGTCGAACAGATGGAACACGCTGCGCTGCTTGTCCTGCTCGGTGGTGATCCACCAGCCGTCCTTGCCGCAGGTGCGCAGCATCACGCCCTCGGCCTGGGCCTTGAACGTCTCGCGCCCGAAGGTGGTGCCGCTGAAGCGCCCTTCCAGCGTGTAGACCTTGACCTCGCTGGCGTAGGTTTCATCCTCCTCGGCCACCAGCAGGCGATCGTTGGCCGGATCGCCCCAGATCGATTCCACCACGCGCAGCGCGCCGGCCTCGCTGGTGTCACCGATGCTGGCGACCAGGCGCGCCTGCACCTGGCCGGCGGTCACGTTCATCTGGTAGCGGCGCACGCGCTTGTCCAGTTCGGCCAGCGGCGGCAGCACGTCGTTGCCCTGCGCGTCTTCGCCGGCATCGTAGGAATCGGTGACATACACCTCGTAGCCTTCGCGCTGCTTGTTGACCCACAGGCCGTAGGGCTTGCGCAGGTCGTCGGCGGCGAACACGCCCAGCGGCGTGAAGTCGGGCAACTGCAGCACCTGCACGCGATGGTTGTCGCGCTCGACGATCAACACCAGGTCATCGACCACGGCGATGCCATTGGGGCGGACGAACTGGCCCGGCGCGGTGCCGGTGCTGCCCACATCGCGCAGGTGCGCGCCGGTCTGGCCATCGTAGACCACCAGCTTGTCGGTGGCCTTGGCCGTGGCGATCAGCCACGTCTGGCCCTCCGGGCTGGTCCAGCTGGCCGGCGAATCGATGTTGTCGGCCGGGGTCATCGGGGTGAGGAAGGCTTCGGCCACGGTGGCCACCTCGCGCGCGTCGGCGGGCGCGGCGGCGGACGGCGACGTGGCCGGCCTGCACGCGGCCAGCACCGCCAGCGCCAGCAGGGCCAGCGCGGGACGGGCGCCCCTCACAGGGCCACCTTCAGGCCCAGCGCGTAGGTGCGGCCGTACTCTTCCATCTGCAGGGTGCGCGAGCGCGTGCCCTGGTACAGCTCCAACGGCTTGTCCAGCAGGTTCTGCGCTTCCAGGTAGACGCTCACGTTGGGCGTGATCTTGTAGTCCAGGCTGAAGTCGAGCTGGGTGTTGGGCGCCACGTAGATATCCAACGCGCCGCTGTCGCCCAGCGTGTCCAGGTACTCGCTGCGATAGACCGCGGCCAGGCGGGTGCTGAAGCCGGCCTTCTCATAGCCCACGTGCGCGCTGTAGACGTGCCTGGAGGCACGCGGCAGCATGAAGTCATCGCCCTCGCGGCCGGCCACGCCCGGGTCGAAATCGGTGTCCAGCCAGGTACCGCTGGCGCCGACCAGCAGGCCATCCCAACCGGCCGGCAGGAAGGCCAGCTGCTGCTGCCAGTTGAACTCGGCACCGCGCACGGTGGCCTGTTCGCCGTTGATCACGCGGGTGACCTCATAGCCGGGGTACGCCGGGTCGCTGTTGCTCACGGTGTTGACGATATAGCCGTCGATGCGCTTGTGGAACAGGCCCAGCGAGAGGATGCCGGTGCTGCCGATGTATTTCTCGATGGACAGGTCGATGTTGCGCGATTCGTAGGGGTCCAGTTCCGGGTTGCCGATCCGCACTTCCTCGTCGCCACGGCTCAGGCCGATGCGCGGGGCGATGTCGCCGAAGGACGGGCGCGAGACGGTCTTGTTGGCGGCCGCGCGCAGTACCCAGCTGTCGCCGGCGTCATAGCGCAGGTGCAGGCCGGGCAGCACGTTGCTGTAGCTGCGGCTCACGCTGAGCGGGGTGACGGTGTAGCTGCGGCCGTTGCTGGCCACGTCCACGCTGTTGCCGGTGGCGGTGAACTGGGTGTTTTCCACGCGCACGCCGCCGATGATGCGCAGCGCGCCGATGTCCCAGGTGCCCATCGCGTAGCTGGCGAAGATGTCTTCGCTGGCGGTGTAGTCCTCTTCCAGCGAGGTCAGCGCGTTGCCACCGGCATCCTGCGGGCGGGCGCTGTACTGGCCGCCATACTGGGCCCAGTAGCGGCGCATGGCATCCGAGCTCATGCCCTGGCCGAGGCTGCCACCGCGGTGTTCGGGGCTGGAGGTGGTCCAGTCGGACAGGGCGATGTCCGGCCCGACGCGCAGTTCGCGCTCGTTGCTGTCGGCGTTGCGGTCGCGCCAGCGGCCGAGCAGGCCGAACTTGTAGCTGGCATTGTCCGCGTCGAAGCGCAGGTTGACCTGGGCGCTGCGCTCTTGATCATCCACGCGCTTGGGCGAGAGCACCACGCGGTCGAAATCGTAGTTGCCGTTGTCCATCCAGCCCGCATCGCTGAGGCCGAAGGCAGGAATGCGGCGGGCCTGGTCCAGGGTGGCGGTCATGTCGTCGCCGGCGTATTCGAAGCGCGCTTCCATCTCGTCGTTGACGCGCTCTTCGGTGCGGGTGTACCCCACCTTGTAGTCGATCACCGCCCCGGTCAGGCGGTTCTCGCCGCCCAGGCTGGCGGCGAAGGTGTTTTCCTTCTTGGTGCGGTAGCGCATGCGCTTCTGGATCGCATCGGCCGGCAGGTCATCGATGCGGTACTGGTTGTTGCCCAGCGCCACCACGTCGCCGTCGCCGAAGTTGAAGATCGTGCGCTGGCGCGTTTCGGCATCGTCGAACTGGCTGTACAGCGTGCGCAGGTAGTAGCGGCTGTCTTCGCTCGGGCGCCAGTCCAGGTTGAGGTTGGCGCCGATGCGCTTGCGCTCGATCTCGTACTTGCGCCGCTGCAGGCTGGTGGCGAACAGGTCATCGGCATCGTCGAGCTGGGCGTACTCCACCTCGGTGTTGTCCGACTCGAACTTGCGGTTCTGGTAGTTCACGCCCAGCGCGACGCCGAAGGTATCGGCGAACACTTCGCTGTAGTTGAACGCCGCCTTCGGGCTGGTGTGGCCGGACAGCTGCTGGTGGCTGGCTTCGATCTTGCCGCGCAGGTTGCGGCCCTCGCGGTCGAAGGCCGAGGCCGACTCGACCAGGATCGCGCCGCCGATGGCATCGCCGGGCATGTCCGGGGTGGGCGACTTGACCACGCGCAGGCGTTCGGTGGAGTCCGAGGGAATCACGTCCAGCGGCGCGGCGCGGCTGGAATCTTCCGGCGTGCCGATGGCGATGCCGTCCACGCTGACGCTGTTGAGGTTGGCGTCCAGGCCGCGGATCACCACGAAACGGCCCTCGCCCTGGTCGCGGGTGACGCTCACGCCGGGCAGGCGCTGCAGCGACTCGGCCACGTTCTTGTCC
The DNA here is from genome assembly GCF_036662295.1 of Stenotrophomonas sp. Classification (GTDB taxonomy): domain Bacteria; phylum Pseudomonadota; class Gammaproteobacteria; order Xanthomonadales; family Xanthomonadaceae; genus Stenotrophomonas. The sequence goes on along the minus strand of NZ_JAVWXA010000037.1, from coordinate 6,526 downwards.
GGGTACACGCCCAGGGCATCGGAGGACACCGCGTCTTCGATGGCGTCGCTGCTGCGCTTGAGGTCGACGGCGCGGGTCTGCGATTCCAGCTGCGGGCGCACCTCCACCCGGTCCAGGTCGATGGCCTCGGCACTGGCGGCCGCGGCCTCGGCGGCGAAGACGGACGGACTGGCCATTACCAGCAACGACAGGCTGATCGCCCGGCCCAACGCATTCTTCTTCTGCACAGCATTCCCCAACGGTGTAAAGATTGGGTCAGCACGGTATGTCCGGCAGGTTGCATGGGCGTGACACCCCTGCCCGGCTCGGCTTTGGCTTTGCGATGGGTTGCGTCACACTAGTGGCCTCCCTGCTGACCTGCCTTTCCCCATGAAAATCGTCGAAGTGCGCCATCCGCTGGTGCAGCACAAGATCGGCCTGATGCGCGATGCGTCCCTGAGCACCAAGGACTTCCGCGAACTGGCCAATGAGCTGGGCGGCCTGCTGGCCTATGAGGCCACCGCCGACCTGGAGACCGAAGCCCACACCCTGGACGGCTGGGCCGGCCCGGTGACGGTGCAGCGCATCGCCGGGGCCAAGATCACGGTGGTGCCGATCCTGCGCGCCGGCCTGGGCATGCTCGGCGGCGTGCTGTCGCTGATCCCGGCCGCGCGGGTAAGCGTGGTGGGCCTGCAGCGTGACGAGGAAACCCTGCAGCCGGTGCCCTACTTCGAGCGCCTGACCGGCCGCCTGGAAGAGCGCGACGCGCTGATCCTGGACCCGATGCTGGCCACCGGCGGCACCCTGATCGCCACCATCGACATGCTCAAGCGCGCCGGCGCCCGCCGCATCAAGGGCATCTTCCTGGTGGCCGCGCCCGAGGGCATCGCCGCGGTGCAGGCCGTGCACCCGGACGTGGAGATCTTCACCGCTGCCATCGACGCACGCTTGAACGAGAAGGGCTACATCCTGCCGGGCCTGGGCGATGCGGGCGACCGCATATTCGGCACCCGCGTGGCCGGCTGAGGCCGGGCGCGGCACCGGCGGCCCTCCACGGTCGTCGGTGCTTCACACGGCTTAGGCATGGGCGGGCAGAAGCTGCGCGCATCCCCAACCCGTGCGTGGAGCTGCGTCATGAAGACCCTGTCCCTGCTGGCCTGTCTGCTGCTGCTTGGCAGCCCCCTGCTGGCCGGCGCGGCCACGCCGCAGCAGCAACGCATGGCCGACTGCTCGGCCAAAAACAGGGGCAAGACCGGGGACGACTACAAGGCCGCGCAGAAGGCGTGCCTCAGCGGCACCGCCCCGGCGGCCAGCACGCCGCAGGAACGCATGAAAACCTGCAACGCCGATGCCGCCAGCAGGAAGCTCGCCGGCGATGCCCGCAAGACCTTCATGAGCGGTTGCCTGAAGGCGCATTGAGGCCGGATCGGCCGGCGGGCGCGGCCCGCCTCACGCCAGTGCGCGTGCCTTCAGTTCGCCCTGCTCGTGGATGGTGCCAAAGCGCCCCTTCTCATCGCGCGCCACCTGGGCCAGCGCGCACTGCGGATCGTGGGTAAAGAACAGGTGCACGTTGCGCGCCAGTTTGTCTTCCAGGAACGTGCGCTTCTCGTCGATCAACAGCTCGGCGTTGCGGTCGTAACCCATGGTGATCGGCACGTGCACCCACGAGCGGCCCGGGATCAGGTCGGCGCAGAAAGCCACGCCACCGCGCGGCTGGCCATCGACCTGCTCGGGGCCCACGATCTCGGACAGCATCAGCCCCGGGGTATGCCCGTCGCTGAAGCTGAAACGCACGCTGTTGCCCAGCGCCTTCGAGTAAGGCCCCTGCACGATTTCCAGCCGGCCACTGGCCTGCAGCAGCCCGGGCAGCTCGGGAATGAAGCTGGCGCGGTCGCGCGGGTGCGGGTGCAGCGCCCGTTTCCAATGTTCGGCGCCCACCAGGAAGGTGGCATTGGGGAACAGCAGCTCCGGGCCACGGCCTTCGCTCCACTGCGCCAGCAGGCCACCGGCATGGTCGAAATGCAGGTGGCTGAGCACCACCACGTCGATATCCTCATGCTCGAAACCGGCTTCGCGCAGCGATTCCATCAGCACGTGCTGCGGTTCCTGCACGCCATAGCGGTCGCGCAGTTTCGGCTCGAAGAACGCACCGATGCCGGTTTCAAACAGCACCGTCTTGCCGGCCAGCGGGCTGGCCAGCAGCGCCCGGCAGGCCAGCTCGATCCGATTGAGCTCGTCCGGCGCGGCCCATTTTTCCCAGACCGCGCGCGGCGCATTGCCGAACATCGCCCCGCCATCGAGCTTCTGGGAGTTACCGCGTATCGACCATAGTTTCATGGGTAAATTATCCGGCGCACCGCGTTAAAGATTCGCTAGCCGCGACGGGTGCGCAACGAATCGACAGAAGCGGCAGGGCCGGCCGCTGGCCGGCATCCCACCGCTACCGGTGTGCTCGACGACCACCGCCCCCCCTGCGGCGGCGCCCCACAGCGGCACAACCCCGCGGGCGATCGAAGCGGCACCCGCTCGTCGCCGCCCCAGGCACCGGTCAGCGACCGGTGGCCGGGCTGATCGCCGCACTCCCCACCGGGTTGCGCGGGTCGCTGCCGCCACTGAGCACGTTCGTCCGGCGGTCCCATTCCACCGTCTGCAGGTTGCCCCACACGTGGCTGGAACCGCGCCCGCCGGCCGCACTGTCGCCCGGCAGGTCGATCTTGTGGCCCATCGCCTGCAGCTGCTTGATCGTGCCCACCGACAGCGCCCCGGTCTCGGCCGAAATCTCGTCCGGCAGCCACTGGTGGTGATAGCGCGGCAACGCCGCCACCTGCTGGGCCGTCAGCCCGTCGTCGTACCCGAGGATCCCCAGCAGCACCATCGTGATGATGCGGCTGCCGCCCGGCGTGCCCAGCACCACCACCTTGTCGGCCGACTCCATGAACGTCGGCGTCATCGAACTGAGCATCCGCTTGCCCGGCTTGGGCGCGTTGGCCGCATAGCCCATCACCCCGAACGCGTTGGGCGTTCCCGGCTTCAGCGCGAAATCGTCCATCTCGTTGTTGAGCAGCACCCCGGTGCCCTTGGGAATCAGGCCCGAGCCGTACAGCAGGTTCACCGTCTGCGTTGCGCCCACGCGATTGCCGTCGCGGTCGATGATGGAGAAGTGGGTGGTTTCATCATCCTCCAGCGGCGTCGGGTTGCCCGACAGCAGGTCGCTCGGCGTCGCCTTTTCCGGATGGATCGTCGCCCGCAGGCCCTGCGCGTAATCCTTGCTGGTCAGCACCTTCTGCGGGATCTGCACGAAATCCGGATCGCCGAGGAAGAACGTGCGGTCGCGGTAGGCGCGGCGCATGGCCTCCACCACCAGGTGCGTGCGGTGCGCCTCGTCCATCGACTTCAGATCCCAGCCTTCCAGGATCTGCAGCATCGACGCCAGCGCGATGCCGCCCGAGGACGGCGGCGAGGCCGTGGTGATCGTCCAGTCGCGGTACTTGAACACGATCGGCTCGCGCAGCTTGACCCGGTAGCCGGCCAGCTCCTCGGCCGTCCACTTGCCGCCCGCCTGGGTCACCCCGGCCAGCAGCAGCTTGCCGGTCTGGCCGCGGTAGAAGCCGTCGAACCCCTGGTCGGCCAGGCGCGCCAGCGTGGCGGCCAGTTCCGGCTGGCGGAACACGTCGCCTTCGGCGATCGGCTTGCCGTTGCGCAGGTACACCTCGCGCGTGCCGGGGAATCGCTCCATCACCTCGCGGCGCGAGGCATAGCCCTTGGCCATGCGCGCATACACCGGGAAGCCCTCGGTGGCGATGCGGATCGCCGGGCCCAGCGAGGTGCGCAGCGGCAGCTTGCCGTGCTTGCCCGACAGCTCCACCAGCGCCGCCGGCAAGCCGGGGATGCCGGCCGACCACGGGCCATTGACCGAACGGTCGCGGTCCAGCTCGCCCTTGGCATCCAGGAATGCCGCTTCGGTGGCCGCCTGCGGCGCGGTTTCGCGCGCGTCCAGCATCACATCCTTGCCGGTGGCCGCGTCATGCAGCAGGAAGAACCCGCCGCCGCCCAGCCCGGAGCTGATCGGCTCGACCACCGCCAGGGTGGAAGACACCGCCACGGCCGCGTCGAACGCATTGCCGCCCTTGGCCAGGATTTCCATGCCGGCCTCGGTGGCCAGGTGGTGGCCGCTGGCGATCGCCGCCCCGTCGGGGTGCTTGGCCAGCGCGCCCTGCGCGGCGGGGGCGGACCAGGCCACCGGGGACCACAACAGGACCAGCAGCAACCAACGAGGCGACAACATGTTCATTCGGATGGGGGCTCCGCATAAAGTTCGGGATGGTCGCGCTGCAGGCCGAACAACTTCGCCAGCAGGGCGTCCTGGGTTTCGGGGATATCCGGATCGGGATCGATGCATTCCACCGGGCAGACGACCACGCACTGGGGTTCGTCGAAATGTCCCACGCACTCGGTGCAGCGGGCCGGATCGATCACGTAGATGGTTTCACCCATCGAAATGGCCTGGTTGGGACAGGCCGGCTCACAGACGTCGCAGTTGACGCAGAGCTCATTGATTTTCAGCGACATGGCGATACTCCACGCCCGCGCCGGCGGATGAAGACCGGCCAGCACGAGGGCTGGCCGGTCATCGGCGGCTTCCTTGCCGGAAGCCGCCCGGGCCACGCCAACGGCGCGGCCGCCACTGCACGGGTTACTTGGCTTCTACGAAGATGTACTCGGCGCCGGTCGGCTGCACGATGGACTGCACGCGGGCGTTGTCGGCGGCCTTGCCGATGAACACCACGCGCACGCCCTTCATCGAATCGGGCGACACGTCCTTGAACACGGCCTGGATCATGTCGGCCATCTTGCCCGACGCCGACGAACCGAAGGCCAGCATGTTGCCCGGCTGCACGCCACGGGCCACGGCCTGGGTGGCGCTCTCGACCTGGCGCTCGTACTTGGCGGCGAACTCCGGATCCGACTCCGGGGCGAGGTAGTACAGGAACGGGCTGTTGGTGATGGTGCCCATGTTCTGCACGGCCACGGCCTGCAGGTACTTCTTCCAGCCGGCGTCGTCGTTGGCATCCGGGGAGACCAGCGCCTGCTGGGCTTCGGCGACCGGGGCGGCCTCTTCCTTCTTGCAGGCGGTGAAGGCCAGCGCGAACGACGCGATCAACATGGCACGCATGGTGTTGTTCATGGAATTCCTCCCTTGGTGGTTCTTGGTATGTATGGTCTGACGGGTTTTACGACGGGCCCGACTTCGCTTCGCGGACCTTGCGCAGCGCCTCGAGCACCGAGGCCGGCACGAAGCCGGACACGTCGCCGCCCAGGCGGGCGATCTCACGGACCAGCGAAGACGAAATGAAGCTGTGCTGCTCGGCCGGGGTCAGGAACAGGGTCTCGACCTCGGGGATCAGATGCCGGTTCATGCTGGCCATCTGGAATTCGTATTCGAAATCGGACACCGCGCGCAGGCCGCGCAGCAGGATGCCGCCCTGCACCGAGCGCACGAAATGCGCCAGCAGGGTGTCAAAGCCGATCACGTCCACGTTGCGGTTGTGGCCCAGCGCATCGCGCGCCAGCTGCACCCGCAGCTCCAGCGGCAGCGTCGGCCCCTTGGACGGGCTCTGCGCCACGCCGACCACGACCTTCTCGAACAGCGGCGCGGCCCGGTTCACCAGGTCGATGTGACCGTTGGTGATCGGATCGAAGGTGCCCGGGTACACGGCAATGCGGCGGTTGGCCACGGTCATACGGCAGCTACGTGTTGTGATCTGGTGAAAGTGTAGCAGCGGCGCGGCGGTACAGGGCAAAACGGACCTCGCGGGTGCCGCCCTCGCGATGCAGCCGCCACGGGGCCGGCAGCGCCGGTGCCTGGTCGGCCGGGGACTCCACGTACAGCCAGGCATCGGGCGCCAGATGGGGGCCCAGCCCGGCCAGCACCGCGCCCCACAGCCCCGCCGCGAACGGTGGGTCCACGAACGCGATATCGGCCAGCCCGGCCGGCGCCTGGCCCAGCCACTGCAGGGCATCGGCCTGCACCACCTGCACCTGTGCCTGCGCGCCCAACCTGGCGACCGACGCGCGCAGATGCCCGGCCAGCCCGGCATCACGCTCGACCAGCGTCGCCTGCCCGGCCCCGCGCGACACCGCCTCCAGCCCCAACGCCCCGCTGCCGGCAAACAGATCCAGCACCCGCGCCCCGCCCAGCCGCGGCATCAGCCAGTTGAACAGCGTCTCGCGGACCCGGTCACTGCTCGGCCGCAGCCCCGGCGACAGCGGCACCGGCAGCCTGGTCCCGCGCCACTTGCCGCCGATGATCCGCACCTGGCCCACGGCCGCTGCCACCGGCTGGCGCGGCTTCATGCGCGGCTCCGGAAGGAAAACACGGGCGGGTTGAGCGGGTGGGAACGGGTCATGGGCAGGAAGGTCAGGCGGTTCAGGGGGCCATTCTAGGCGGTCCGGTGGTGGTCTCCGCCACATCGGTCGGTCTCGGTACGAGGAGCAGCCACGCATGTGAACTGACCCCACAAAGTTGGACAGTGGGATCTAGGTACCG
>NZ_JAVWXA010000036.1:31380-35460 GCF_036662295.1 Stenotrophomonas sp. | reverse complement strand
GGGGCACGAAAAAAGCGCGGCGCGCTCCGCGATTTTTTGTTGTCCGGGGTTGCCGGCCCGCGGCCGGCACTACCTTTGGGGTTGCCGGCCCGCGGCCGGCACTACCGTTGGGGTTGCCGCCCGGCGCTACTTGCCGCGGCCGAACAGCAGGCCGATGCCGACCGCCACCAGGATCACCGGCCACCAGGTGAGGATCAGGCGCCCGAGGTTCATGTTGGTCCAGCCCAGGTTGCTGGCCAGCAGGAACAGGCCGACGAGGATCAGGACGATGGCGGCGACAAGGTTGGAACGCATCAGGGGCAGGGTCCGCTAGGGCTGGGGCGAATATCCTAGCCGTTCCTTCCAGAGTGCGACACGTTGCGCCAGCACGTCGGGTTCGTAGCGGTGCGCCTGGCCCTGGCCCCAGACCGGCCCGGGCCATGCCGGATCGCCGACATGGCGGCCGATCACGTGGAAGTGCAGCTGGCGCACGATGTTGCCCAGCGCGCCGATGTTGATCTTCTCGACCCCGTCGGTGCCCTTGAGCGCCTTGCAGGCCCGGTTCAATTCGGTGCGCAGCTTGTCCTGCTGCTCCCCGTCCAGGTCGATCCATTCGGTGATCCCGGCCAGGCGCGGCACCAGGATCAGCCAGGGGTACCGCTCGTCATTCATCAGTCGCACTTGCGACAACGGCCCTTCTGCTACCAGTACGCTATCGGTGGCCAGGCGTGAATCCAGTTCGAACTCGCTCATCCAAGATGCTCCGCAAAGAAGTCCAGGGTGCGTTCCAGCGCCAGGGCGGCGCTGTCTGGATCATACGCATGTCCGACGCTGCGGTTGAAGGCGTGATCGGCCGGGTAGACGAAGGTGGCCATCTGCGGCAGCTTCTCGCGGTGGGCGGCGATGGCCTCGGCGGGGATGCTCTTGTCCTGCGCGCCGAAGTGGAACATCACCGGGGCCTTGGGCGCCTCGTCCAGGTACTGCACGTTGCGCGCCCCGTAGTAACTTACCGAGGGCAGGCCCAGCCGCAGCGCCGAGAGCAGGGCGATGCTGCCGCCCCAGCAGTAGCCCACCGTGCCCACCTTGCCGGCCGGGGCCAGGCGCGAGGCGCAGGCGCGCACCACTTCCAGCGCCTTCTCCACCCCGAGCGCGGTTACGTGGGCCAGGCCCTGTTTGACCCCGTCCGGGTCGTAGGGCAGGGCATCGGGATCGGCGTCCACGCCGTCGATCAGGTCGAAGAAGGACGGGGCCAGCACCGCATAGCCCTGGGCGGCGAAGCCCTCGGCCACCTCGCGGATGTGCGCGTTGGCGCCGAAAATCTCCTGGATGACCACCAGGCCGCCACGGGGCTTGCCGGCTGGCACGGCGTGCCAGGCGCGGACGGGACCGTGGTGCGTATCGAGCGTGACCCATTCACCCATGATGCTTAACTCCGCTTGGTTCAGGCGTTCATTATCGGCGCCGGGCCGGTTAGGGGGATGTCAGGGCCTGTGCCGGTGCTGGCGGGATCGTCCCGGTCCGATTCAGGGCACCGGCCGCAACGTCGGTATACTTGCCGCCGTTTCCGGCCCCAGGTCCCCACGCCATTCCGGCATGGGCCCAGGCCCCCAGAGTCCCGCGATTCCATGTCCCAGCTGAACCCCAAAGTCGGCTTCGTCAGCCTTGGCTGCCCGAAGGCCCTGGTCGATTCCGAGCGCATCCTCACCCAACTGCGCTCGGAGGGCTACGACATCGTGCCCTCCTACGATGCCGCCGACGTGGTGGTGGTCAACACCTGCGGCTTCATCGATTCGGCCGTGACCGAATCGCTGGATGCGATCGGCGAGGCGATGAACGCCAACGGCAAGGTGATCGTCACCGGCTGCCTGGGCAAGCGCCCCGAGCAGATCCGCGAGGCCTACCCCAACGTGCTGGCGGTGTCCGGCCCGCAGGACTACCAGAGCGTGATGGAGGCCGTGCATGCCGCGCTGCCGCCCCGCCACGATCCGTTCGTGGACCTGGTGCCCGATTACGGCATCAAGCTGACCCCGCGCCACTACGCCTACCTGAAGATTTCCGAAGGCTGCAACCACAAGTGCAGCTTCTGCATCATCCCCTCGATGCGCGGCAAGCTGGTCTCCCGCCCGGTGGATGACGTGCTGCGCGAGGCCGAGCGGCTGGTGCGCGGCGGGGTGAAGGAGCTGCTGGTGGTGTCCCAGGACACCTCGGCCTATGGCGTGGACGTGAAGTACGCCGAGCGCATGTGGCGCGACAAGGCCTACCAGACCCGGCTGAAGGCACTCTGCGAAGGCCTGTCCGAGCTGGATGCGTGGACGCGCATGCACTACGTCTACCCGTACCCGCACGTGGACGAGATCGTGCCGCTGATGGCCGAGAACCGGATCCTGCCGTACCTGGACATTCCCTTCCAGCATGCCAGCCCGCGCATCCTCAAGCTGATGAAGCGCCCAGGCGCGGTGGAAAAGACCCTGGAGCGCGTGCAGAACTGGCGCCGGATCGCGCCGGACATCACCGTGCGCTCCACCTTCATCGTCGGCTTCCCCGGCGAGACCGAGGCCGAGTTCGAGGAGCTGCTGTCCTTCCTCGACGAGGCGCAGCTGGACCGCGTGGGCGCCTTCGCCTATTCGCCGGTGACCGGCGCCACCGCCAACGACCTGCCCGATGCGGTGCCCGAGGAAGTGAAGCAGGAGCGCCTGGCCCGCTTCATGGCCCGCCAGGCGGAGATTTCCGCCGCGCGCCTGGAGGCCAAGGTCGGCACCGTGCAGCAGTGCCTGGTCGATGTGATCGAAGACGGCATCGCGGTGGCCCGTTCGCGCGCGGACGCGCCGGAAATCGACGGCCTGGTGCACATCCAGAACGCCGAGGAAGCGCGCCTGCGCGTGGGCCAGTTCGTCGACGTGGACATCACCGAAAGCGACGACCACGACCTGTATGGCGATGCGCTGATCGTGGACGCCGCGCGCAAGCCGTTCGACCTGCAGGTGCTGTGACCGCGGCGGCGGCCGAGGCCGGCGGCACGCGCCGCCGTTTCATCGCCCCGCCGCGCGCCGCGGTGGACGCGGCCTGCTTCGCCCAGCCGCTGTTTGCCGGCTACGCCGCGTTCAACGACCTGCTGGTGGCACCGGCCTGGCTGGACGTGGATGCCCTGGATGCGCGCCTGGCCCTGCCGGGCCGGCGCCTGGTGCGGCAGGAAGCGGCACTGCTGGCCGATGGCCTGCATTACGAACAACGCATCGCCCAGGGCCGCATCGCCACGCGCGCGGCCAACTGGCATGACCTGTTCAACGCGCTGGTATGGGCCCGCCATCCGGCGATCAAGCAGGCCCTCAACGCCCGCCAGTGCCGGCACATCGCGCGCAACGGTGTGCACGTGCGCGACCGCGCGCAGGCGGCGCTGACCCAGTTCGACGAGACCGGCGTGATCGTGCGCGTGTGCGATCCCGCGCTGCTGGAGGCCTGGGACCGGCACGACTGGGCGGCCCTGTTCGTGGCCGGGGCAGGGGCCTGGCGCGAGGGCGGCATCGCCGTGGCGGCGGTGATCGGCCACGCGTTGATGGAGCAGGCGTTGCTGCCGGGGCGTCTACTGGTAGGCAAGTGCGTTGTGGTATGCGCCGACGAGGATGCGCGCGCGGTGGCGCAGGTTGTGCGGATGATCGAGAGCGGGCACGTTCTCAACGACCCGCTGGACCTGCGGCCGTTGCCCCTGGCGGGCATTCCCGGCTGGCATCGGCGGCAGGATGCGGCGTTTTACCGGCAGGCCGACTACTTCCGCCCGCTGCGCGAGGGCAGGGAGTATCCCGCGCTGCAGAACGCGTAAGGCGTGCGACCCGCACGACCTGCAAGACCCGCACGGTAGGGTTGGTTCCCAAACAACCGCCGATAACGGTGCACCACCCGGTAGCGCGTTGCGTTGAAAGGCGCAAAGGCCATCGCCGACGAGGGTCATGCCAACACCGAACGCGGCGGATTCCACGGCAGTCGATTGGGATGCGACCCTACCAGCGCCCGCATTCCCTGGCGTCCGGCCAGCCCGCGCATACCGGCAGTCGCGTACCTCCCGCTGCCCGCGCACCTGGACAGCGCACACGGTAGGGTTGGTTC
>NZ_JAVWXA010000036.1:0-31280 GCF_036662295.1 Stenotrophomonas sp. | reverse complement strand
CCGGCAGTCGCGTACCTCCCGCTGCCCGCGCACCTGGACAGCGCACACGGTAGGGGTGGTTCCCAAACAACCGCCGATAACGGTGCACCACCCGGTAACGCCGCGCGTTGAACGAGGAAAGCGCCTTCACCGCCGATGGTCATGCCAACACCGAACGCGGCGGGGTCCATGGCAGTCGATTGGGATGCGACCCTACCAGCAGCCGGCAGCGCTCAACACCCGGCCGGCGCAGCTTTCCTCAGCCCGCACCGTACTCCACCGACAGGATCGCAAAGCCGGTGCGGCCGCTGGGCAGCTCTACCTCGAATTCGTCATCCACCCGTTTTTTCAGCAGGGCGCGCGCCAGCGGCGAGTCGATGCTGATCCAGCCGGTGGGGGCGTCGGTCTCGTCCGGGCCGACGATGCGATAGCGGCTCACGTCGCCGCTGTCCACGTTCTCCAATTCCACCCACGCGCCAAAGAACACCGCCTGCGGGTCGCTGGGCACGGTATCCACCACGCGCAGCGATTCCAGTCGCTTGGTCAGGTAGCGCACGCGCCGGTCGATCTCGCCCAGCTGCTTCTTGCGGTAGGTGTACTCGGCATTCTCCGAGCGGTCGCCTTCGGCGGCGGCCGCCGCCAGCGCCTTGACCACGTCCGGGCGGCGCACCCGCCACAGGTCGTCCAGCTCGTGCTTGAGCCGCTGGTGGCCCTGTGCGGTGATCAGGGCCGTGCTTTTTTCCGCGGGGGGACGCCAACGCGACATCAGGACTGTGTGTGCTCTGTAAAAGGGGCCACGCCCGCTGGCGCGGCACCGGGGATCAGCGTTTGCCGCCGAAAAGACCGCCGAGCAGGCCGCGCACGATCTGGTTGCCCAGTCGGGTGCCCACGGTGCGGGTGGTCTGCTTGGCCATGGTTTCGATCATGCCCTGGCGGCGCTTGGTGCCGAAGATGGCGTCCTTGATGGACTGCCCGAAGCCGCCTTCCTGCTGCTCGTCCTGCTCGCGGGTGCGGGCCTTGGGCGCATCGGCCTGCTCGGCCGCCTTCTGCGCGCGCTGGGCCAGCAACTCGGCCGCCGATTCGCGGTTGATCGCGGTGTCGTAGCGGCTGCCCACCGGGCTGCCGGCACGCACCTGCGCGCGCTCGGCCTCGGTGATCGCGCCCATCCGGCAGCGCGGCGGGGCGATCTGTGTCTGCTGCACCGGCGCGGGGATGCCCTTGTCCTGCAGCGTGGAGACCAGCGCTTCGCCGGTGCCCAGCTTGGCCAGCACGGCGGCCACGTCCAGCTTGGGATTGGGCACGAAGGTTTCCGCCGCCGTGCGGACCGCCTTCTGGTCGCGCGGGGTGAAGGCGCGCAGCGCATGCTGCACGCGGTTGCCGAGCTGGCCGAGGATGTTGGCCGGCACGTCGTCGGGGAACTGCGAGCAGAAATACACGCCCACGCCCTTGGAGCGGATCAGGCGCACCACCTGTTCGATGCGCTGCACCAGCGCCGGCGGCGCATCGTCGAACAGCAGGTGGGCCTCGTCGAAGATGAAGACCAGCTTGGGCTTGTCCAGGTCGCCCACTTCCGGCAGCGTCTCGAACAGCTCCGACAGCAGCCACAGCAGGAAGGTGGAATACAGCCGCGGCTTGAGCACCAGCTGGTCGGCGGCGAGGATGCCGATCACGCCCCGGCCGTCGTGGTTGAACCGCATGATGTCGGCCAGTTCCAGCGCCGGCTCGCCGAAGAAGGCCTCGCCGCCGTCCTGGGCAAGGCGCAGCAGCGAGCGCTGGATGGCCGCCACGGTCTGCGCGCTGACCAGGCCGTATTCGGTGGAGATGTCCTTGCGCTCCTCGGCGACCAGGCCGAGCAGGGCGCGCAGGTCGTCCAGGTCCAGCAGCAGCAGGCCGCGGTCGTCGGCCAGCTTGAACACGATGTCGAGCACGCCGGACTGGGTGTCGTTGAGCTCCAGGATGCGTGCCAGCAGGGTCGGGCCCATTTCGCTGACGGTGGTGCGCACCGGGTGGCCCAGCTTGCCGTACAGGTCCCAGAACACGGTGGGGCTGGCGGCGGGCGCGTAATCGGCCACGCCGAGGTCGCGCGCACGCTGAAGCAGGGCGTCGGTGCCCGTGCCGGGCACGGCCAGGCCGGACACGTCGCCCTTCACGTCGGCCAGGAACACCGGCACGCCGATCCGCGAGAAGCCTTCGGCCAGGGTCATCAGGGTGACCGTCTTGCCGGTGCCGGTGGCCCCGGCGACCAGCCCGTGGCGGTTGCCCAGGCGGGGTTGCAGGGTCACGGCGATATCGTCGGTGATGCCTTTGCCGAGCAGGATCGGATCCATGGTCAACTCGCTGGTGGACGTACAGGGGGGGGATGCTATCTGAATACGCAGGATTCTAAATATCAGTGCAGGGCCGACGACCTGCCGGGTTGCCCCGATGCAAGCGGCGCGGCTACTCTGCCCCTTCTTTCGCACACAGTGCCAAAAATGCCCGTTCCTGTCTTGTTTGTCCGTGGTTGGCCGTTGTTGGCGCTGGCTGCGATGGTGTCGATGGTGCCCGAGGCACATGCCCAGCGGGTTTCCGCGCGTGATCGGGTCAAGATCGAGGCGCTGGACCAGCGCATGGCCGCGGCCGAGAAGCGCTATCGCGACGCGCTGGTGCTGGTGGCCAACGCCGACCCCAAGGGCAAGAACGAAGGCGATGCCGCGCTGGAGGACATGGAGGATGTGATCAGCGCCTGCGTGGCCCAGAAGGGCTGCCAGGTCAGCAACATGCTGCCGGCCTACAAGCGCCTGCTCAAGGACAACGCCGACACCCGCGACAGCGACGATGCCACGCTGGCCAGCGATGGCGGCCTGCTGGAGGCCGACCCGGACCACACCAGCCCGCTGGCCGCCGACGTGCCCGAGGCCGCGCGCGCCGCCGCGCTGCTCAACGACAAGCGCCACGCCTTCGACAGCATGGTCGAGTACAACCCGGCCGTGCAGGCCGGCATCCGCCGCTGGCTGACCGACATGCGCCCGGCGTTGATGACCACCTACGAGAACTACCAGAACCTGCGCGCGGTGATGTGGCCGGAGTGGGAGAAGCGCGGCCTGCCCGAGGCGCTGCTGTTCGGGATCATGGCCAAGGAATCCAACGGCCGCGTGCACGCGTCCTCGCGCGCCGGCGCCGCCGGGCTGATGCAGTTCATGCCCGCCACCGGCCGCCGCTTCGGCCTGGGCCCGGACGGCACCGGCTTTGACACCCGCTTCGATGCGCGCAGCGCCGCCGAGGCCAGCGCCACCTACCTCAACGAACGCATGCGCGAGCTCAACGGCAACGTGGAACTGTCGCTGGCCGGCTACAACGGCGGCGAAGGCCGCGCCGCGCGCGTGTTCAAGCAGAGCGGCGGGCAGGGCTTCTGGGTGGACAGCGTGTACAACCAGTTCCCCGGCGAAACCAAGGACTACGTGCCGATGGTGATCGCCGCGGCGTGGATCTACCTGCACCCGCAGCAGTACGGGGTGGAATTCCCGAAGATCAGCGCGCAGCCGGCCACGATCCGCCTGGCCAAATCCACCAGCATCTACGAGCTGACCATCTGCCTGGGCAGTGCCGGCACCCGCGACGGCTACATGCGGGCGCTGCGCAACCTCAATCCGCGCTATGAGGCCGACGGCTGGATTCCTGCCGGCACCATCATCAACGCCACCACGCGCATCGCCGGGCTGTACAACCGCTACTGCGTGAGCGGCCCGCGCGCCGACCTGGCACGCACCCTGATCACCGCCGACCTCAACGCGGCGATCGTGCGGCCCAGCGCGGCCAGCTACACCGGCAACGTCGCGGTGGGCAGCGTGGTGCCGGTGACGCAGGTGCAGGCCAGCGCCGTGGCGGCCACGCCGATCGCCCCGGTCGCTGCCCCGGTGGCCAAGCCCAAGCCCAAGGCCAAGCCGGTGCGCAGCCACAAGGTGGGCAAGGGCCAGACCCTGGGCGCGATCGCCGACAAGTTCCAGTGCGATGTGCGCGAACTGGCGCGTGCCAACGGCCTGAAGGCCCCGGCCTATGCCTTGCGCCAGGGCCAGGTGCTGAAACTGCAGGGCTGCGACAGGTAAGCGCCCGCGGGATGGAGTAGGCTGCGCGCATTCCCGCCGCGGCCTGCCCGGTCCGGCGGACATCCATCACCGGTCGTGGCCGCCCGCCGCGACCCACAGGTAGACGCACACAGGAACACAGATGGATATCACCGCAATCAACGACATGTTCGCCAACATCCGCGAAAACACCGATTGGGACCTCAACGGCCCGATGCTGTGGGGCTACTTCTTCGTCAACACCACGCCGGAGCCGCTCACGGGGCTGTCGGAGAAGCTGGTCGCGCTGGGCTACACGCTGGTGGAGATCTTCGAGCCGGAGCTGGAAGACGGCGAAGCGCCGTACCACGTGCTGCACGTGGAGCGCGCCGAGGTGCATACCGAAGCCTCGCTGGACGCACGCAACCACGAGCTGCAGGCGCTGGCCGAGGCTAACGGGGTGGAAGACTACGACGGCATGGACGTCGGTCCGGTCGAGGCCTGATCGGCGTTCATCACGCACACGAAGACGCCCCGGGAAACCGGGGCGTTTTGGTATGGCGCCGACCGCGCGCTGGAACCGCCAGGTAGTGCCGGCCGCTGGCCGGCTCCCCGGATGCCTGCCGCCCTACAGCAGCGTCGCCAGCGGCTGGCCCAGCTGCACGGCATGCTCGGCATCCAGGTGCGGGGCGAAGGCGGCCACGTCCGGGGGCAGCAGCACGATCACCGTGGAGCCGTAGTTGAAGCGGGCCATCTCGGCAAACCGTTCCAGGGTGATGCCCTTGCCGCGGTAGTCCTTGCGCGTGATCGTATCGCCGTAGGCCGGAATCTCCTCGCCGCCCCACACCGTCTCCACGCCGGACACCAGCAGCGCGCCCACCATCACCTGCACCATCGGGCCAAAGTCCGTATCGAAGTGGCACACCAGGCGCTCGTTGCGGGCAAACAGCCCCGGCACGTGGTTGACGGCGGCCGGGCCCACGCTGAACAGCCGGCCCGGCACATGCACGGTCTCGCGCAGGGTGCCGGTCCAGGGCATGTGGACGCGGTGGTAGTCCTTGGGCGAGAGGTACACCGTGGCGAACAGGCCGTGCCGGAACACCTCGGCCGCGGCGGCATCGCCCAGCAGCTCGGCGGCGGTGAAGGACTGGCCCTTGGCCTGGAAGATGCGCCCGTCCTCGATCGCCCCCAACTGGCTGATCCGGCCATCGGCCGGCATCACCAGCGTGCGCGGATCGGCGGCGGCCACGCGCGCGCCGGGCTTGAGCGCCCGGGTGAAGAACTGGTTGAAGGTGGCGTAGCTGCGCGGATCGGGATTGGCCGCTTCGGCCAGGTTGACCCCGAACCTGGCGGTGACAGTGTCGATCAGCCAGCGCGAAATCCGCGGGTTGCGCGAATACGCCAGCCGGCGCGCCATCGAGGACATCAGGCGGTGCGGCAGGACGTAGCTCAGCGTGGTGGTCAGGCTCATGGTGCGGTCTTCTCGGTCAGCATCTGCAGGTCGCGGGCGATGGCCTGCGCGTTGAAGGGGGGGCGGATCAGGCCGGCAAGCTTGCCGTCCGGGTCGAGCACGGCCAGGCCGGCGGAGTGCTCGACGGTGTAATCCTCGGGGTTTTCGTCGATGTGCTTGCCGGGCACCTTCTGGAAGACGAAGCCTAGGGAGGTGGCGAAGCGCTCCAGCGAGGGGACGTCGCCGGTGGCGGCGAGGGTGTCCTTGTGGAAGGCGTGCACGTACTCGCCGAGGCGGGCCGGGGTGTCGCGCTCGGGGTCCACGGAGATGAAGACCAGGCGCGGGCGCAGGGTCTCCGGCTGGGCTTCCCACTGTTTCTGGGCCTGGGCCAGCTCGGCCAGGGTGGTGGGGCACACGTCGGGGCAGAAGGTGAACCCCAGGAAGACCAGGGTCCAGTGGCCCTTGAGTTCGCCGGGGATGAGGCGGGTGCCGTCGGACTGGCCGAGGTTGAAGTCGGGCAGGGGCCGGGGCTGGGGGTAGAGGGTGATGGATTCGGTGGCCGGGCGGGTGCTGGCCGGCGCGGGCGCGAACACCTTCTGCGCGGCGACCAGGCCAAGGCCGGCGGCCAGCGCGATGAGCAGGATGATGCCTGTGCTGCGATTGAACATGGAAAGCCCGTGCCCGGAAGGGGCCACCATGATAGGGGGGACGGCGGTCCCGGTGGTTGTTTTGGGGTGTCGGGGGGCTCAACCACTTTCCACTGCAACGGATGCCGGGGGGCATGGGGTCGCCTATAATCGGGGGCCACCTTGTCTGTTGCCTTGCCATGACTGCCGAAACGGCCGCCGAACTCCATACGATCATCGACCTGATCCGCTACGGCACCAGCCGTTTCAACGCCGCTGGCCTCACCTTCGGGCACAGCTACGACAATGCCCTGGACGAAGCCACCCAGCTGGTCCTGCACAGCCTGCACCTGCCGCACGACCTCGGCCCCGCCTACGGCGCCGCCCGGGTCACCACGCCGGAGAAGGCCGAGGTCCTGGCCCTGTTCGAGCGCCGCATCAACGAGCGCCTGCCGGCGGCCTACCTCACCGGCGAAGCCTGGTTTGCCGGGCTCAGCTTCAAGAGCGACGCCCGCGCGCTGGTGCCGCGCTCGCCGATTGCCGAACTCATTGAAAGCGGCTTCGAGCCCTGGCTCGCCGGCCGCGACGTGCACCGTGCCCTGGACCTGTGCACCGGCTCGGGCTGCATCGCCATCGCCATCGGCCACTACTACCCCAACTGGGAAGTGGACGGCGTGGACCTCAGCGACGACGCGCTCAGCCTGGCCCACGAGAACAAGGAACGCCTGCAGGCGCACAACGTCACCCTGCTCAAGTCGGACCTGTTCAACGGCCTCACCGGCCGTCATTACGACCTCATCGTGACCAACCCGCCTTACGTCACCAACGACGAGACCGATGCCCTGCCGCAGGAGTATTCCTACGAGCCGGAGATGGGCCTGCGTGCCGGCGACGACGGCCTGGACCTGGTGCTGAAGATCCTGCGCGACGCCCCGCTGCACCTCAGCGAGGATGGCCTGCTGATCTGCGAAGTGGGCGACTCCGAACAGCACCTCATCAAGCTGCTGCCGGAAGTCGACTTTGCCTGGGTCGAGTTCAAGGTGGGCCAGATGGGGATCTTCGCCGTCGAATGCCGTGAACTGATCGCCCACCGCGCCCGCATCACCGAGCTGGCGGCGCAGCGGCCGTGAGTTCCAACAGCTTCGGCAAACTGCTGACCGTCACCACCTTCGGCGAATCGCACGGGCCGGCGATCGGTTGCGTGATCGACGGCTGCCCGCCGGGGCTGGCGATCAGTGCCGATGCGTTCGCGCACGACCTGCAGCGCCGCGCCACCGGCAAGAGCCGGCACACCTCCGCCCGCCGCGAAGCCGACGAGATCGAAATCCTCTCCGGCGTGTACGAAGGGCGCACCACCGGCACCCCGATCGCGCTGCTGATCCGCAACACCGACCAGCGCAGCAAGGATTACAGCAACATCGCCCAGCAGTTCCGCCCGGGCCATGCCGACTACAGCTACTGGCAGAAGTACGGCATCCGCGATCCGCGCGGCGGCGGGCGGTCTTCCGCGCGCGAGACCACCATGCGCGTGGCCGCCGGCGTGATCGCCAAGAAGTGGCTGCAGCAGCGCCATGGCGTGACCGTGCGCGGCTACCTCGCCCAGCTGGGCCAGATCACCCCCACCGGGCATGACTGGTCGGCGGTGGAGGACAACCCGTTCTTCTGGCCCGTTGCCGAGCAGGTGCCCGCCCTGGAGAGCTACATGGATGCGCTGCGCAAGTCCGGTGATTCGGTCGGTGCGCGCGTCAACGTGGTGGCCGATGGCGTGCCGCCCGGCTGGGGCGAGCCGATCTACGGCAAGCTCGACGGTGACCTGGCGGCGGCGCTGATGAGCATCAATGCGGTCAAGGGCGTGGAGATCGGCGACGGCTTTGCCAGCGCCGCCCAGCTCGGCACCGAGCACCGCGACCTGATCACCCCCGAGGGCTTTGCCAGCAACCATGCCGGCGGCATCCTCGGCGGCATCTCCACCGGCCAGCAGGTCACCGCCTCGATCGTGCTCAAGCCGACCTCCAGCCTGCGCCTGCCCGGCGCCACGGTGGACGCCACCGGCCAGGCGGTGGAGGTGATCACCACCGGCCGCCACGACCCCTGCGTCGGCATCCGCGCCACGCCCATCGCCGAGGCGATGATGGCCCTGGTGCTGATGGACCAGGCCCTGCGCCACCGCGCCCAGTGTGGCGACGTGGGCGAAGTCACCCCGCGCATCCCGGGCCGCATCGATGGCTGATCCGCGCCCCAGGGTCTGGGTCAGCCAGCCGCTGTTCGATGAGGTCGTCGAACAGCTCGGGCAGCATTTCCAGCTGGAGATGACGCACGCGGTCACCCGCTACACGCCCGCGCAGCTGGCCGAGCGCCTGGCGGGCGTGGACGGTGCGCCGATCACCCTCAACGAGCGCATCGGCGCGGCCGAGATCGCCAACGCGCCGCGGTTGCGCGCCATCGCCAACGTCGGCGTGGGCTACAACAATCTGGATGTGGAGGCGCTCAGCAGCGCCGGCATCCTGGCCAGCAACACCCCGGACGTGCTCACCGAAACCACCGCCGATCTCGGCTTTGCGCTGCTGATGGCCACCGCCCGGCGCATCACCGAGGCCGAACGCTGGCTGCGCGAGGGCCAGTGGGGGCAATGGTCGTTCCAGACCCTGCTCGGCGCGGATATCCACGGCAGCACGCTGGGCATCCTGGGCATGGGCCGGATCGGGCAGGGCATCGCCCGTCGCGGTGCGCTCGGCTTCGGCATGCGCGTGCTGTACCACAACCGCTCGCGCCTGCCCGAGGCCACCGAGGCCGAGGTCGGCGCGCAGTACGTGGATCTGGACACCCTGCTCGCGCAGGCCGACCACCTGGTGCTGGTGCTGCCCTACAACGCCAGCTCGCACCACATCATCGATGCCGCTGCGCTGGCGAAGATGAAGCCGACCGCCACGCTGGTCAACATCGCCCGTGGCGGCATCGTCGATGAAGCGGCCCTGGCCGCTGCGCTGGCCAACGGTGGCCTCGCCGCCGCCGGGCTGGATGTGTTCGAAGGCGAGCCGACGGTGCGCCCGGCGCTGCTGGCGCTGCGCAACGTGGTGCTCACCCCGCACATCGGCAGTGCCAGCCAGGCCACGCGCCGGGCGATGGTGCAGCTGGCGGTGGACAACCTCACGGCCGCGCTCGACGCAGGCCCGCAGGCGGGCGATCCGCCGAGTGCGCTCAATGCGCAGGCCGTGGCCGACGCACGCCGTGCCCGCGCTGGTGTGGGCGGCAAAGACATCGACGACGCAAAACGATAGGGAACTTCGCGGCCCGCCGACGAGGTTCCCCGAATCCGGTAGGTGCCGACCGCAGGTCGGTGCACATTTCACATTCCGGCTTGTACCGACCGCTGTCCGGTACCCCCAAACAAGAGATTCCCCCATGAGCAATGCAGATCGTCGTTTCCACGTCGCCGTCGTCGGTGCCACCGGTGCCGTCGGCGAAACCATGCTGTCCATCCTGGCCGAGCGCAACTTCCCCATCGCCACCCTGAGCCTGCTCGCGTCCTCGCGGTCGGCCGGCGGCGAGATCGAGTTCGGCGGCAACAAGATCAAGGTCCAGGACCTGGCCAAGTTCGACCCGGCCGGCGTGGACATCGCGCTGTTCTCCGCCGGCGGCAGCGTCTCCAAGGAGTACGGCCCCAAGTTCGCGGCAGCCGGCGCGGTGGTGATCGACAACTCCTCGGCCTTCCGTTACGACGATGACGTGCCGCTGGTGGTGTCCGAGGTGAACCCGGAAGCGCTCAGGCAGCGTCCGCGCGGCATCATCGCCAACCCGAACTGCTCGACCATGCAGATGCTGGTGGCGCTGGCCCCGCTGCACCGCCAGTACGGCATCGAGCGCATCAACGTGGCCACCTACCAGTCCGTCTCCGGTGGCGGCCGCTCGGCGCTGGAGGAACTGGGCAAGCAGACCGGCCAGCTGCTCAGCTTCCAGGACATCGACCCGCAGCGCTTCCCGGTGCAGATCGCCTTCAACCTGATCCCGCACATCGACGATTTCCAGGACAACGGCTACACCAAGGAAGAAATGAAGCTGGTCTGGGAAACCCAGAAGATCCTCGGCGACGCCAGCATCCTGGTGAACCCCACCGCGGTGCGCGTGCCGGTGTTCTATGGCCATTCCGAAGCGGTCACCATCCAGACCCGCGACAAGGTCACCGTGCAGGCCGCGCGCGAGCTGCTCGCGCGCTCGCCCGGCGTGGAAGTGGTGGATGCGCATGAAGCGGGCGGCTACCCGACCCCGGTCACCCATGCCTCGGGCACCGATGCGGTGTACGTGGGCCGCATCCGCGAAGACCTCTCCCACCCGCGTGGCCTGAACCTGTGGATCGTGTCGGACAACATCCGCAAGGGCGCCGCCCTCAATGCGGTGCAGCTGGCCGAGCTGGTCGCCGCCGAAGGCTGATCGGGCAACGCCGGTGGCATGGGGATGCCACCGGCGACTGCAATGCAACCATCGCCGATCACGGGGGGAGCCGTTATATTGGCCGCCATGAAGAACCGGGCTCCGGGCGCCTTGCGCCCGCTCAAGTATGTCTCCACGCTGGTGCTGGCCCTGGCCAGCAGCTCCGCCATGGCCCTGGGCCTGGGCGATATCCGGGTGCTGTCCAAGCCCGGCCAGCCCCTGCTGGCCGAAATCCCGGTCATTTCCGCCGATCCGGCCGAACTGCAGAACCTGCGCGTGGCCCTGGCCTCGCCGGTCACCTTTGCCCGGGTCGGGCTTGAACGGCCGGTCGGGCTGGTCAGCGAGCTGCAGTTCGAGCTCACCCGCAACGCGCAGGGCAGGGCGGTGGTCCGGGTCAGCACCCTGGCCCCGGTCACCACGCCGTCGCTCAATTTCCTGATCGAAGCCGATTGGGGCCAGGGCCGGCTGGTCCGCGAATACTCGGCGCTGGTCGATGCGCCCAACAGCGCGCTGGCGGTGGCCGAGCCGGAGATCGTCGCGCCCGCCGGCGCGATGTCCAACGCCATCGTGCGCGAGCCGGAGCCGGCACCGCCGGTGGCCGGCACGGACACGCCGTCGCGGACCTCGCCGGTCCCCGCGCGCGCGGCCACCCCACGGCCTGCGCCGGCACCGACGCCCGCACCGGCACCGGCACCGGCACCGGCCAACGTGGCGGCCGATGGCAGCATCACCGTCCAGCGTGGCCAGACCCTGTCGCAGATTGCAGGGGCGGTGGCGCGCGAGCAGGGCATCAACCGCAACCAGGCCATGATCGCGCTGCTGCGCGCCAACCCGGATGCCTTCATCCGCGGCAACGTCAACCTGCTCAAGCAGGGCGCGGTGCTGCGCGGGCCCGGCGGCGATGCTGCCACCCCGATTGATGCCGGCGAGGCCGCCGCGATCGTGCGCGAACATGCCGCGCAGTGGCGGCAATCGCGCGCGGCCATCCCGCAGCCCGCCACCAGTGGCCAGGCCGCCAGCCCCGGCCCAGGCCCGGCGGCCACGCCGGCGGCCGCCAGCGGTGCGCGCCTGGAGATCGCCCCGGCGGTCGCCGCCACCGACAACAACGCAGGGACAACCACCGGCACCGCTGCCGGCAGTGAGGGTGACATGCTGGGCAACGAACAACTGCGGCAGGCCAAGGAAGACGTGGCCACCCGCGATGCCGAGATCCAGGAGCTGCGCGGGCGCGTGGCCGAGTTGGAGAAACTGCAGAGCCAGCAGCAGTCGCTGATCGCGATGAAGGACAGCGACCTGGCCGCCGCACAGCAGCGCCTGGGCCAGGCCCCGGCCAGCCGCGAGGGCGGTGGGGCCGGCTGGTACTGGCTGGGCCTGGGCGTGTTGCTGCTGGTGGTGGCCGGGTGGGCAATGGCCCGGCGGCGCAAGCCGTCGCCGCTGCCGCCGCTGCGCCGCGATGGCCTGGATGCGGCCGCGCTGGCCGCCGCGGTGCCGGCCGCCGATTACGTGGACGAACTGGCGGCCCAGCAGGCCACCGACGACGCGGTGGCCATCGAGGACGACGCCGCCCACGACGCGGACTACGCCACCGCCCCGGACTATGTGCTCGACGGCGGCCGCCGCGAACCGGTGTTCCACCTGGAGCCCGAGCCGGGGTATCGCACCGCCGACGCGCCGCCCGAGCCGGACATCGCGCCGGAGGCGGCGGCAGCGGTCGAACCCGCGCCGGTCATCGCCGACGCCACCGACACCACCGACACCGACGCGTTCGACCAACCGCCCGCCCACGCCCTGGAAGCGGCCGCGCAGCCCTCCTATCGCGGCGTGTTCGAGTTCCCCGAGGACAGCGACCCGGTCGCCCGGCCCGAGGTTGAGGCGGTGGCCATGCCCCTCGGCGACGCCGCGCCGGCGCATGCCCTGGATGCTCATGGTGACGACGCCCTGGACGGCGATGCGTCCGGCGCCCCGGCAGCAGGCCGGGACCGGCTGGAGCTGGCCATCGCCTACCTGGACCTGGGCGATGCGGAAACCGCACGCACGCTGCTGCAGGAAGTGGCCCACGCGGCCGACCCGCACAGCCAGGCGCAGGCGCGCGAACTGCTGGCGAGGCTGGGATGAGCGCCACGTCCCCGCAGGCGGCGCGTGAGCGGCGGCTGGACTACGTGGAGTTCGCCTCCACCGATCCGGCCGCCAGCCGCGCCTTCTTCACCGAGGTGTTCGGCTGGTCGTTCGTGGATTACGGCCCGGATTACACCGCCTTCGACGATGGCCGCCTGCAGGGCGGCTTCTTCCGCGGCACGCCCGGCACCACCGCGGCCGGTGCCAGCCTGCTGGTGATCTACGCCGACGTGCTGGCCCCGGTGCTGGCGGCGGTCACCGCCCACGGTGGCGTGGTGGTCAAACCGGTGTTCTCCTTTCCCGGCGGCAGCCGTTTCCAGTTCATCGAGCCCGGTGGCAACGAACTGGCGGTCTGGTCCGAGCGCGACCCGGCCTGACGCCCTGGCCGGCCGCGGCCGGCTTTCTCCGACTTACAGAGGTTGACCATGCGCTACGCACTGGGCGTGGAATACGACGGCAGCGACTACAAGGGGTGGCAGCAGCTGGGCGAGAGCGGTTGCCCCAGCGTGCAGGCCAGCCTGCAGGAGGCGCTGTCCTCGGTGGCCGATGCCCCCATCCACGTCACCTGCGCCGGGCGCACCGACGCCGGCGTGCACGGCCAGTGCCAGGTGGTCCATTTCGACACCGACGTGGTCCGCGACCCGCGCGGCTGGACGCTGGGCACCACCACCCGCCTGCCGCGCGCGATCGCGGTGCGCTGGTGCGTGCCGGTGGCCGATGACTTCCATGCCCGGTTCTCGGCCCGCGCCCGCCGGTACCGCTACCGCCTGCTCAACCGCCAGGTGCGGCCGGCGCTGGGCCGGCAGAGCCTGAGCTGGGAGCGGCGCCCGCTCGATGCCGGGGCGATGCATGCCGCCGCGCAGGCGCTGCTGGGCGAGAACGACTTCAGCGCGTTCCGCAGCATCCAGTGCGAGGCCCTGCACGCCCGGCGCGAGCTGCAGGCCATCAGCGTGCGCCGCGACGACGAGGTGGTGGAGGTCTGTGTTCAGGCCAATGCATTCCTTCATCACATGGTGCGCAATATCGTCGGTTCACTGATCCTGGTCGGGTGCGGGGACAAACCGGTGTCTTGGATGGCCGAACTATTGGCCGGCCAGGACCGCACCGTGGCCGGGCCGACCGCACCGCCGCAGGGATTGGTGTTCGTTGGACCCTTGTACCCCGACAACTGGCAACTGCCCGCCGAGGTCACTTTATGAGCCGCTCTTTCTATCGCACCCGAATCAAGTTCTGCGGCATGACCCGCGCCGGCGACGTCCGCCTGGCCGGCGAGCTGGGGGTGGACGCGGTGGGCTTCATCTTCGCCCGCGAGAGCAAGCGCCGGGTCGCCCCGGCCGAGGCCCGCGCGATGCGCCAGGCGATCGCGCCGATGGTCGATGTGGTGGCCCTGTTCCGCGACAACAGCAAGGAAGAGGTGCGCGAAGTGCTGCGCACGGTACGGCCGACCCTGCTGCAGTTCCACGGCGAGGAAGACGAATCGTTCTGCCGCAGCTTCAACATGCCCTACCTCAAGGCGGTGGCGATGGGCGGGCGTGATGACGTCAACGCGCGCCAGCTGCAGCTGCGCTATCCCAGCGCGGCCGGTTTCCTGTTCGACAGCCACGCCCCCGGCGGTGGCGGCGGCACCGGCGTGGCCTTCGACTGGACCCGCCTGCCCACCGGCCTGCACCGGCCCTTCCTGCTGGCCGGCGGCATTACGCCGGACAACGTGTTCGACGCCATCGTGGCCACCTTGCCCTGGGGCGTGGATGTGTCCAGCGGCATCGAGAGCGAACCGGGCATCAAGGACGGTTACAAGATGCGCAAGTTCGTCGAAGAAGTGCGCCGCGCCGACTGCCACGAAGCCGACTGACCCACCCGTCCCGCACGCGCCCGGCCCGATGGCCACCGCGCGGGAAGCGGCCTGCCAGCGCCGGTGAACCCACCCGGCGCCGGGCGCTGCGGTCCAACCTGCCGCCTTTCCTGCCTGATCGACGCCCGCCGGTGCGGCGCACCGCGTCGCGTCCGCCTATGGGCGCGGCGCCATATTTCACGTAGCATCCACAGGACATGGCGCGGCCGGCACGGCGCGTAATCGCGGGAAGCCGGAGTGCTTCCCATCGGCGGCCTCGGGGAAAAGGGGCTCGCCACTGCAGGGAAGACACGGCATGAACGAGTTCCTCAACGTTGCGTTGACGTTCCCCACGCTGCCTTACAGCGTCGTGCTGGCGTTCGCGGTGATCTATTGGATGCTGGCCGCGCTCGGCGTGGTCGACGACGGCATCGCCCATGACGGCATGGACCTGCATCTGGGCGATGACGGCCTGCACGGCATTTCCGGCATGTTCTCCCGGCTGGGCCTGGGCGGGGCGCCGGTGATGCTGGTGATCGCGCTGCTGGCCTTCTTCGGCTGGAACATCACCTTTTTCGTCCATCTGCACCTGCTCCAGCCGCTGCCCGGCGCGGGACGCTGGCTGGCCGGCAGCGTCACCGCGGTGCTCGCACTGGTGGCGTCGGTGCCGCTCAGCGTGATCGTGTTGCGCCCGATCCGCCGCCTGCTGCTGCGCCTGCGCCCGGTGGCGCAAACCTCCGTGCTCGGCCGCGTGGGCGTGATCGCCTCGCCCTTGGTCAACGCCAGCACCGGTTACGCCAATGTCGATGACGGCGGTGCCGGGCTGATCCTGCAGGTGCGCACCCGCGACGGCGCCGTATTGGCGCGCGGCGAACGCGTGGTGCTGCTGGACTACCTGGCCGACCACAACCACTACCTGGTGGCGCGTGAAAACGACCACCCCGCGCTTTCCATTCAAGACAGCCCGTTCCCGGGCGATAAGGAGATCCATCGATGAGTGCTGCGACCTTGACCCAGTTTTTCTTGTTCCTGGGCATACCGCTGGTCCTCCTGTTCGGCCTGGCGGGCCTGTTCAAGGCCTTCTACCGCAAGGTGGACCAGGGCGTGGCCCTGATCGTCAACGACATGAGCGCCCAGCCCAAGGTGCACTTCACCGGTGCGCTGATCATCCCGGTGCTGTACCGCGCCGAGCTGATGCGGATCAGCCTGATCACCCTGCAGATCGACCGCCGCGGCAAGGAAGGCCTGATCTGCCGCGACAACATGCGCGCCGACATCGCCGTGGCCTTCTACCTGCGCGTCAACGAGACCCAGGCCGACGTGCTGCGCGTGGCCAAGGCGATCGGTGCCGATCGCGCCTCGGACAAGCATGCGGTCGATGAGCTGTTCAATGCCAAGTTCTCCGAAGCGCTGAAGACGGTCGGCAAGAAGTTCGAGTTCACCGAACTGTTCGAGAAGCGCCAGGAATTCCGCGACGAGATCATCGCGGTGATCGGCAACGACCTCAATGGCTATGCGCTGGAAGACGTGGCCATCGATTACCTGGAGCAGACCCCCAAGCTGTTGCTGGACCAGAACAACATCCTCGATGCCCAGGGCATCCGCAAGATCACCGAGCTGACCGCCACCCACAACGTGGTCACCAACGAGCTGGAACAGAACGAAAAGCTGGCCATCACCAAGAAGAACGTGGAGGCGCGCGAAGCGCTGCTGGCGTTGGAGCGCCAGCAGGCCGAGGCCGAGGCCCGCCAGAAGCGCGAGATCGAAACCATCCGCGCCCGCGAGGAAGCCGAGACGGCCAAGGTGCAGGAAGAACAGCGCCAATTGTCCGAGCAGGCCCGCATCGAAGCCCAGGAAGTGATCGACATCCGCGAGCAGAACCGCCAGCGCGAGGTCGAGGTGGCCGAGCAGAACCGGCAGCGCGCGGTGGCCATCGAGTCCGAGCGGGTCGAGCGTGCGCGCCAGCTGGAGCAGGTCACCACCCAGCGCGAAGTGCAGCTGCAGGGCGTGGAGCGCGACAAGGTGGTCGAGTCCGGCAAGATGGACGTGGCCAACATCACCCGCGAGCGCATCGCCATCGACAAGACCGTGGCCCAGGAAGAAGAGCGCATCAAGGAAGTGCGTGAAGTCTCCGAGGCCGAGCGCCAGAAGCAGGTGCTGATCCTGGAGGCCGAAGGCCGCGCGCAGGAACTGCTGGTGCGCCAGGTCAAGGAAGCCCAGGCGGCCGAGACCGCGGCCAAGCATCGCGCCGTGGAGATCACCACGCTGGCCCAGGCCGAACACGAAGCGGCCGGCAAGCAGGCCGAGGCCAAGCGCCTGCTCGCCGACGGTACCCGCGCCGAACAGGCCGCACCCGGCCTGGCCGAAGCGCAGGTGCGCGAAGCCTCGGCGCTGGCCATCGAGAAGGTCGGCATCGCCGAAGCGCGTGTGATCGAGGCCAAGGCCGAGGCCAACCTCAAGCAGGGCACCAACGAAGCCCGCGTGCTGGCCGAGACCCTGCAGGCCCAGGCCCAGGGTGAAGAACAGATGGGCCGTGCCCGCGCCACCGCGACCGAGTCGGTCGGCGGCGCCGAAGCCGGCGTGGTGCAGAAGAAGCTGCTGGCCGAGGCCGAAGGCCTGGTCCGCAAGTTCGAGGCGATCGGTTCGCTCAGCGACACCGCGCGCGGCCACGAGGAGTTCCGCATGATGCTCGACAACAGCCTCAAGCAGGCGCTGGCCTCCATCGACGCCGGCAAGGAAGTCTCGCGCGAGAACGCCGGCGTCATCGCCAGTGCGCTGCGCAACGCCGACATCGACCTGGTCGGCGGCGACGGCGGCATGTTCGAGAACCTGATCAAGGCCGTGTCGCTGGGCAAGTCCATCGAGGGCCTGGCCGACAAGAGCCCGATCGTGCAGGAGCTGATGCAGCGCTACCTGGGCGTGGGCCCGCGCCCGCAGGCGCCGCGCCAGATCAGCGAAGACGGCGAGGAGACGGTCACCACCGTGACCGCCTCGGTGGTCGACGCCCGCTGAGCCCGCGGCGCGCTGCCCTGCGGCGCGCCGCACCCCCGGCGGTGGCCACGCTGGCCGCCGCCACGCCTTTCCCGGCCGGCTCGCCCGGCCGGTTGTCCGTGAGCCGGAAGGAACCCGATGTCCGATACCGCCAACCGTCCCGAGCCGTCCGCGCCGGAAGCTGCCGCCAGCGTCGACCAGGCCGTCGCCCAGGGCGGCGCCTATGAAGTGCTGCGCCGCCGCCTGGTCGAGCAGGGCAGCCGCCTGCGCACGGTCGCCGATGCACTGAACCGCCAACGCCTGGCCGAGTTCGGCGACAGCCGGCTGGAGGTCAGTGGCCGCTTCCGCATCCGCAGCGAAAACAACTGCGTGGGCCGCGACATCGTCCAGGTCGGCCCGGACCTGCTGCTGTTCGGCTACAACGTGTTCATCGGCCTCAAGACCCAGACCCGGGTTGAAGACGTGTTCGGGCTGTATCGCCTCGTCCAGGCCAGCGAGGGCTACGACGTGGTGCCGGTGGATGCCAAGGGCAGCTTCCTGGCCCAGCCCGGCTTCGTGCACGATTTCAACGAGCTGTACGCCTATTACAAGCACGCGCGCCTGCTGCAGCTGATCGTCATCGGCGACAAGCTGCTGGCCGCCTTCCAGATCGGCGAGCGCAGCAGCGATGTGCGCGTGTTCCGCTGGGCCAAGGCCGCCGATGGCGAGCTCAGCTACCTCGATGCCCGCGGCGAGCGCGACATCGCGCTGCCGCCGCCGTTCGACTTCGAATGGACCCGCGCCACCCGCGACATGGCCGTCAACGGCCGCCACGCGCACCTGAACATCCTCGACACCCTGTTCGTGGAGACCACCGGTGGCGATCTCACCATCAAGGT
The DNA here is from genome assembly GCF_036662295.1 of Stenotrophomonas sp. GTDB lineage: Bacteria > Pseudomonadota > Gammaproteobacteria > Xanthomonadales > Xanthomonadaceae > Stenotrophomonas. The sequence goes on along the minus strand of NZ_JAVWXA010000036.1, from coordinate 12,939 downwards.
GGAGAACAACACCGAGAGCGGGCAGGGCGTCTACAGCGAGCCGGTCGAGGACAGCACCCAGTCGCTGGACGATGCCCAGTTCGATTTCGCCCGGGTCGGTTCGCTGATCCTGCTCAAGGTGCTGCCTTACCGCGAGACCGTCTGGCGGGGCCTGATCTACAACACGCTCACCGGCAACATCACCCGCAACGATGCGATCGTGCAGGCCTGCGTGCAGCTGCCCGAAGACCACGGCATCATCTTCCCCGGCGGCTATTACCTGCAGAGCGGCGAGCACAAGGCCTTCGATGCGGCGATGGACGGCATGCAGTTCAAGCGCGCCATCCGCTCGCCCAACGGCGAGGACGTGCTCTACATCTTCTACGAGCGCGAGGGCGGGCGCTCGGCGCTGTTTGTCTACAACACCATCCAGCGCGTGCTGCAGAACCCGGTGTTCGGGCATGGCTACGCGTTCCTGCACGACGGGCGCATGGTGCTGTTCCATGCCGAAGGCAGCGAGCCGACCCGCATCCACGCCATGCAGGTCTGGCAGACCCCCTTCAGCAGCGACGAGTTCGCCGCCAGCCGGCCGCCGGGCAATACGTTCATGGGCCGGATCGGCAATGCCGAACTGGTCCGGGGCATCTCCAACCTGTTCGACCTGGCCCGCACCATCGAAGGCGACGACGTCTCGGTGCAGCGTTACCAGCGCCTGGTGCAGGAGACCCGTCGCCTGTTCGATGCCCACCACTGGCTGGACGACGAGCAATGCGGTGGCGCGGTAAGCCTGCTGCGCGAGGTCAGCAGCACCGGCGAATCGGTGCTGGACGAATACGAGAAGGTGCAGTCGATCCGCGCGCAGTCGGCCCAGGCCATGGCCCAGGCGCAAGGCGCGCAGAAGGCGCTGCTGTCGCGGCTGCAGCCGGAAAACTGGACCGAGGTACAGGCCTTCGTCGAGGCGCTCAATGCGATCTCGGCCCAGCGCGGCCACCTGCTCACCATCCGTGACTACCGCTACATCGACACCGACCTGATCGATGCGATGACCGCCGCGCTGCAGCAGGCGCACGACACCATCGGCGCGGCCACCGGTGAGTTCCTGGCCGGGGACGCCGCGCTGGCGCCGCTGGCCGAACGCCTGCAGGGGCTGGACCAGGCCGCGCAGCAGGCCGAGAGCGCCCGTGTGCTGGACGAACAGCTGGCCGGCCTGCGCGGCATGGCCGCCGACCTGGACATGCTGTCCGAGCTGATGGCCGGCCTGAAGGTGGACGATGCCACCGCGCGCACCCGCGTGGTCGAGGCGATCTCGGCCCTCTATGCGCGCCTGAACCAGACCCGCGCCCGCGCCGAGCAGCGCCGTCGCACGCTCGGCTCGGCCGAGGCGGTGGCCCAGTTCGCCGCGCAGTTCGCGCTGTTCTCCCAGGCCATCACCAGTGCGCTGGCGATGGCCACCGACCCCGAACGGGCCGACGAGCAGATGTCGCGCCTGCTGGTGCAGCTGGAAGAGCTGGAAAGCCAGTTCGGCGAGCACGAGCAGTTCCTCGGCGACATCCTGGCCAAGCGCGAAGAGCTGATCGATGCCTTCGAGGCGCACAAGCAGGCCTTGCTGGACGAGCGCCAGCGCAAGGCACGCTCGGTGCTGGACGCGGCCAACCGCATCCTGGACGGGCTGGCCAAGCGCACCGAACGCTTTGCCAGCGCCGATGAACTCAATGCGTTCTTCGCCGGCGATCCGCTGATCCTCAAGCTGCGCGAACTGGCCGAACGGCTGCGCAGCCTGCGCGACAGCGTCAAGGCCGACGACATCGAGTCGCGCCTGAAGGGCGTGCGTGACCAGGCCGTGCGCGCGCTGCGCGATCGCAGCGACCTGTTCGAGGCCGGTGGCAACGTGGTGCGGCTGGGCCCGCGCCACCGTTTCAGCGTCAACACCCAGCCACTGGACCTGACCATCCTGCCGCGCGGCGACGAACTGGCCATCCACCTCACCGGCACCGATTTCCTGGAGGCCCTGCACGATCCCGAGCTGGCCGAGCTCAAGCCGTATTGGCAACTGAGCCTGGATTCGGAATCGGACACGCTCTACCGCGGCGAATACCTGGCCGGCAGCGTGCTGCGTGCGGCCGTGGAAGGCCGCGAGGGGCTGGACCTGGCCACGCTCGAGCACGAGGCTGCCGCGCCCGATGCACTGGAGCGCGCCGTGCGCGACTTTGCCGCCCCACGGTATCGCGAAGGCTACGAGCGCGGCATCCACGACCATGACGCCAGCCTGATCCTGCGCGCGCTGCTGCCGCTGCGGCAGGCCGCGGGCACGCTGCTGCACGCGCCCCGCGCGCGCGCGCTGGCGATGCTGTTCTGGGCCGCCTGCCAGCGCCGCGAGGCGGTGCTGCAGTGGCCGGCCCGCCAGGCCGGTGCCGACGCGATCGCGCGCCTGTTCGGCTCCGATGAAGGCCAGCAGGCGTTGCGCGCGGAGATCACGCTCGCCCTGGCTGCCTTCGGCGACGAACACGGCCTGCCGTTCAACGCTGCCGACCACGCGGCCGCATCGGCCTACCTGGCCGATGAACTCTCACGTGGCGAACCGGTGTTCGCCAGCAGCCGCTACGCCTTGGCCCTGCTGGACGCACTGGGCCAGCAGCTGCAGGCCGCCGGCCAGCGCGAGAGCGTGGAGCGCGCGCTGCAACGCGAGCAGGACGGCCTGGCCGCGCGCTGGGCGCTGGCCGGCCAGTGGCTGCGTGCGCTGTGCCGCACCCCGGCGCTGGCCGACCATGCCGGCTATGCCGACGAGGCCGCCGCGCTGCTGCTGGTCCAGCGCGGGCTGCGCACCCGCGCCAGCGACACCGTCCTGCAGGTCACCGTGGAGGGCCTGCTTGGCGACCACCCGCGCCTGCAGCAGGGCCGCCTGGCCCTGTCGCTGGATGATTTCCTCGCGCGCCTGCAGCACCACAGCGGCGTGTTCGTGCCGGCCTTCCATGCCTACCAGGCCGTGCGCCAGCGCATCGTCGCGCGCGAACGCGACAACCTGCGGCTGTCCGAGTTCAAGGCGCGGCCCCTGTCCTCGTTCGTGCGCAACAAGCTGATCAACGATGTCTACCTCGGGGTGATCGGCGACAACCTGGCCAAGCAGATGGGCACGGTCGGGGAGAACAAGCGCAGCGACCTGATGGGCCTGCTGATGATGATCTCGCCGCCCGGCTACGGCAAAACCACGCTGATGGAATACGTGGCGCACCGGCTGGGCCTGGTCTTCATGAAGATCAACGGCCCGGCGCTGGGCCACGAGGTGCGCTCGCTGGACCCGGCCCAGGCCCCGGACGCCACCTCGCGCCAGGAGCTGGAAAAGCTCAACCTGGCGCTGGAGATGGGCAACAACACCATGCTGTATGTCGATGACATCCAGCACACCCATCCCGAGTTCCTGCAGAAGTTCATTTCCCTGTGCGACGGCACCCGCCGCATCGAAGGCGTCTGGCGCGGCCGCACCCGCACCTACGACATGCGTGGCAAGAAATTCTGCGTGGTGATGGCCGGCAACCCGTATACCGAGTCCGGCGAGGTGTTCAAGATCCCGGACATGCTGGCCAACCGCGCCGACATCTACAACCTGGGCGACGTGCTCGGCGGCATGGAAGATGCCTTCACCCTGAGCTACATCGAGAACAGCCTCACCTCCAACCCGGTGCTGGCCCCGCTCGCCACCCGCGACATGGCCGACCTGTACCTGCTGGTGGATCGCGCGATGGGCAAGGAGGTCTCCACCAACGCGCTCAGCCACGCCTACAGCGGCGCGGAGGTCAACGAGATCGTGGCCACCCTGCAGCGCATGCTGCGCGTGCGCGACGTGGTGTACCGGGTCAACCAGCAGTACATCGCCAGCGCCGCGCAGGACGACCGCTACCGCACCGAGCCGGCATTCCGGCTGCAGGGCAGCTACCGCAACATGAACAAGCTGTCGGAGAAGATCTCCCCGGTGATGAACGAGGCCGAGCTGCAACAGCTGGTCTCCGACCATTACATGGGCGAGGCGCAGCTGCTCACCACCGGTGCCGAGGAGAACCTGCTCAAGCTGGCCGAACTGCGCGGCCTGCTGCAGGGCGAGGCGCTCGCGCGCTGGCAGCAGATCAAGCGCGACTTCCTGCGCAACAAGGCCATGGGCGCCGAGGATGGCGACGTGGGGGGGCGCGTGGTCGCGCAGTTGGCCGATATCGCCGGCGCCCTGCAGCTGCCGCCGCCGGTGGCCGCCACGGCCCCCGAGCCGGCACCGTGGCCGGCCCTGCTGGCGGCACTGGAACGGCTGTCGGCCGCGCGCGCCGAGCCCGCGCCCGCGCCGCCGTCCACCGCACCGGTTGCCGCGCCGACCGAGCCGCTGGCCACCGGCCTGCAGGCCGGGCTGGCCCCGTTGCTGCAGCTGCTGGGCGAGTCGCACCAGCAGCAGGTGCGCACCGGCGAGACGCTGGCGCTGTTGGCCGGCTGGGTGCGCCAGCAGATGGAGAACGGCCCGGCACCGCGTCCCGGCGTGCGCCCGCGGCGTGCGTCCACCCCGGAAGAACGCGCGCTGGACGAGGCGCTGATGCGCCACTTCTACGGTGAGTCGAGCCTGCCGCCGCAGTGGGAACGTGGCAAGGATCAGCCGCCCGCATGACCGCCGCGCCCGCGCTGCCGTTGCCCCTGCCACCGGCCGCGGTCGCCGCCGACGCGGCCGTGCTGTCGCGGTACGGCGACGTGCTGCTGGACGCGTTGACCCCGCGCGTGCCGGGCACGGGGGCCGTCGATGGCGACCCGCGCACGGGCCTGGTCGATGCGCTGTCGCGGCTGGCCCTGGCCCTGCAGGCGCACGATCCGGCACGGCTGCGCCGACAGACCGGCTGGTGGGGGCGGCTGCTTGGCCGCGACGTGGAGCAGCAGGCCGACGCCGACGCGTTGCAGGCGCAACTGGGCGTGGTGCTGTTCAACGCGCAGGCGCATGCGCAGTCGCTGCACGCCCTCATCGCGGCCAGCGAGCAGGCCGTCAGCGTGGACCAGCATGCCGCGCAGGCGCTGGACCAGTGGGCCGATGCCGGCGGCGCGCTGCAGGCCACGCTGCCCGGCGAGGCAACCGGGCCCCTGCACGCGGCGCTGCAGCAGCGCGTGGCGCACCTGCGCCTGCTGGCCGCGATGAAGCGCATCGCCGCGGCCGAGGCGGCCCTGGTGCAGGCCCAGGACGCCGCGCTGCTGGCGCACCTGCAGCGCATCACCGACACCCTGCTGCCGGCGTGGCGCCAGGCCGTCGCCAGTGGCCAGGTGCAGGCGCAGGCCCGGCAGCAGGGCCAGGCGGCACGGCTGCTCGCGCAGATCCGTGACGAAGTCGCGTCGGCGCAGGCTAGACTCCCCTAAGTACACTGTCCGTGCCGCCGCCAGGCCGGCCGCCCCTCAGAATGGAGCTTCACCGATGACCCAGGACGCCCAGCCCAACGCCGCACTGCCCGTGGTTCCCAGCGTGGATGTCGTCGATGACAGCGTGCTGCAGGCACTGGGCCTGGCCCGCGAGGACCTGCCCCGGATCGAGGCGATCGGCCGCGGCCTGGACGACATCCGCCCGGGCAACCTGCAGGTCTTCGGCCGCGACGCGGCGGCCAAGACCGCCGCCTTCTCCAGCCAGCTGCTCGACCAGGTGCGCAACCGCGACCTGGATGCCAGCGGCGACAAGCTCGGCGAAGTGGTGCGCATCGCCCGCTCGCTGAAGCTGGACGGGTTGGCCCAGCGTTCCAGGGTGCCGGTCATCGGTGGCCTGATCGACAAGCTGCGTTCCACCAAGGGCGAGCTGGTCCAGAAATTCAGCGACACCAATCGCCAGATCGAACAGCTCATGGGCGACGTAGGCGCGCAGCAGGTGCTGATGGGCCAGCGCGTGGGCGAGTTCGACCGCATGCACGACATCGTGCGCGAAGAACGCCACAGCCTGGGCCTGCACATCGCCGCCGGCAAGCGCCGGCTGGCCGCGCTGCAGGCCGAACACCTGGCCGGGCAGGGCCAGGACGACCCGCAGCAGCGGATCCGCCAGGGCGAGCTGGACAACGCCATCCGCCTGCTCGACAAGCGCGTCGGCGACCTGGTGGTGATGCAGCATGCGGCCGACCAGTCGCTGCCGATGATCCGCCTGATCCAGGCCAACGCGATCCTGCTGATCGAGAAGTTCAACACCGTCCGCGACATCACCATCCCCTCGTGGAAGCGCCAGTTCGCCATCCAGTTGTCGCTGAGCGAGCAGAAGAACGCGGTGGCGTTGTCCAACGCCATCGACGATGCCACCAACGAGCTCATGCGCCGCAACGCCGACCTGCTGCGCCAGACCACGGTGGAAACGGCCAAGGCCAACCAGCGCGCGGTCATCGACGTGGCCACCCTGCGCCACGTGCACGAGCAGTTGATCGCCACGGTGGAGGAGGTGCGCACGATCCATCGCGAAGGCATGCAGCAGCGCCAGCAGGCCGAAGTGGAGCTGGCGCGCCTGCGCGAGGACGTGCAGCAGCGGTTGGCGATCGGCACCGCGGCCTGACCCACCCGGTAGGCCACGACCGTGGGTCGTGGCGCGCCGTCAGCGGTCCAACTGCGCCCGCAACCAGCCGGCCAACGCCGCCACCCGTGCATCGCCCGGGCCCTCCGGCGTGGCCAGCACCCAGAAGCCGCCCGTGGCGGCAAAGCCCCACGGCGCCAGCAGGCGGCCGGCGGCCAGCTCGTCGGCCACCAGCGGCTCGGGCGCGATCGCCACGCCCAATCCGGCCACCGCCGCCTCCAGCAGGTAGTACAGGTGCTCAAAGCCACTGCCCAGCTGCAGCGCCGCCGGGTCCACGCCGTGTGCCTGGGCCCAGGCGGGCCACGCCTGCGGGCGCGAGGTGGTATGCAGCAACGGCTCGCCGCGCAGCGCGGTCGGCGGCTGGTGGCGCAGCCGCGCTGCCGCCGGATGCTGCGGGCTGACCACCACGCCCACCCGCTCCGGGGCCAGCTCACGCACCTGCCAGCCCCGTGGCCACGGCGGCTGGGCCAGCAGCAGCACCGCATCCAGCGTGTACTGCGCCTCGGTGAAGCTGCCGTCCTGGGCCGACCAGTGCAGCGGCACCTGCGGCAGGTCGGCCTGCAGCGCCTGCAGCCGGGGAATCATCCAGCGCGCCAGGATGCTACCGCTGCAGCCCAGCACCAGCGCCTCGGGGCGTTGCTGGCGCTGCACGGTGGCCACCGCGTCGCGGATCTGCCCGAACGCCCCCGCACAGGCCTGCTGGAGGGTCACCCCGGCCGCGGTCAGGCGCAGCCCGCGGCCCTCGCGCTCGAACAGCGCCAGCCCCAGATGCTCCTCCAGCACGCGCAGCTGGCGGCTGATTGCGCCATGGGTGACATGCAGGGCCTCGGCGGCGCGGCCCACCCCGCCCAGGCGCGCGGCGGCCTCGAAACTGCGCAGGGCATTGAGCGGTGGCAGGGGCGCGAGGCTCATGTGAGTTTTCCTGACGATTTGGGGCAGATAATATCGATATTGCTGTCATGACAGGTGCGCTAAATTATCAGCCTGTCACCACCGGCTGTCGCGCCATGTCCGCATCCCCCATTACCGATTTCCACGCCTACCCCGACGCCAACGGCCATTTCGGCCGCTACGGCGGCAGTTTCGTGGCCGAAACCCTGATCGGGCCGCTGCAGGAACTGGCCGCCGCCTACGATGAGGCCCGCCGCGATCCGGCCTTCATCGCCGCCTACGACAAGGACCTCACCCACTACGTGGGCCGGCCCAGCCCGATCTACCACGCCGAGCGCCTCAGCCGGCAGGTCGGTGGCGCGCAGATCCTGCTCAAGCGCGAAGACCTCAACCACACCGGCGCGCACAAGATCAACAACACCATCGGCCAGGCCCTGCTGGCCGCGCGGATGGGCAAGACCCGCATCATCGCCGAGACCGGCGCCGGCCAGCACGGCGTGGCCAGCGCCACCGTGGCCGCGCGGCTGGGGCTGGAATGCGTGGTGTACATGGGCGCCACCGACATCGAGCGGCAGAAGATCAACGTCTACCGCATGAAGCTGCTCGGCGCGACCGTGGTCCCGGTCACCTCCGGCTCGGCCACGCTCAAGGACGCGCTCAACGAAGCCATGCGCGACTGGGTCACCAACGTGCGCGACACCTTCTACATCATCGGCACCGTGGCCGGCCCGGACCCGTACCCGCGCATGGTGCGCGACTTCAACGCCATCGTCGGGCGCGAGGCCCGTGCGCAGATGCTCACCGACTACGGCCGCCTGCCGGATGCGATCACCGCCTGCGTGGGCGGTGGCAGCAACGCCATCGGCCTGTTCCACGCCTTCCTCAACGACCGCCAGGTACGCATCGTCGGTGCCGAAGCGGCCGGCGACGGCATCGAGACCGGGCGCCACGCCGCCTCCATCGCCGCCGGTCGCCCGGGCGTGCTGCATGGCAACCGCACCTACGTGATCTGCGACGACGACGGCCAGATCATCGAGACCCATTCGGTCTCCGCCGGCCTGGACTATCCCGGCGTGGGCCCCGAGCACGCGTTCCTGGCCGATGCCGGGCGCGCCGAGTACGTGGGCATCACCGACGAGGAAGCGTTGGCCGCCTTCCACCAGCTGGCCCACAGCGAAGGCATCCTGGCCGCGCTGGAATCCAGCCACGCGGTGGCGCAGGCGATCAAGCTGGCGCGCGACCTGCCCAGCGACAAGCTGGTGCTGTGCAACCTCTCCGGTCGCGGCGACAAGGACGTGCATACCATTGCCGCGCGCGAGGGCCTGATCCTGTGAATCCAGTGCTGCGCCAGGGACGTGCGCTGCTGATCGTGGCCGGCCTGAGCGGCTGTGCCGCCCCGGACCCGCCGGTGCTCACCGCCGCCCCCAAGGCGCGGGCCGCCACGCCGTCGCCGCCGTCGGCCGGCACCGACGACATCGCCCATCGCCCGATCGAGGACGATCCAGCGCCGGCAGCGGCGGCCGATGACGCCGCCCCGGCCATCGTCTCGGTGGCCTTGGACCATGCCGGCGACATGCTGGTGGGGCAGCGCTTCACCGCCGCCGACGCCGACGCGCAGTGGCACTCGGCCGGGCTCAGCGATGGCGGCCGGCTGGGCAGCTGCGAGTATTACGAACGCGGCAGCCTGCCCGAAGGCATCTCGATGATGGTCGATGACGAGCACGTGCAGCGCTTCGACCTGGCCCCGCTGGACGACTCGGACGAGACGACCCAGGCCGGCCCGTTCGGGTTGCGCCTGGGCATGCCGGAGGCCGAGGCGCTCAAGCGCCTGCCGGCCGGCAGTACCCGCCGCCCGCATGCCTACGACCCGGAAACCGGCCACTACCTCACCTGGGAAGACCCCGGCTCGGATCTGGCGATCCGGCTGGAGATCTTCGACGGAAAAATCTCCACGTTGTACTGGGGCGCCAGCGGCGCCGTTGAACTGATTGAAGGATGTGCCTGAAATGTCCCTGGACCGTATCGATGCCTGTTTCGCCCGCCTGCGCAGCGCCCGGCGCAAGGCGCTGATTCCCTTCATCACCGCCGGCGATCCCGGCCTGGCGGCCACCGTGCCGGTGATGCACGCGCTGGCGGCCGCCGGCGCGGACGTGATCGAACGGGGCATTCCGTTCTCCGACCCCATGGCCGACGGCCCCACCATCCAGCGCAGTTCCGAGCGCGCGCTGGCCCGCGGGGCAGGGCTGCGCTACGTGCTGGATACCGTGGCCGCGTTCCGCCGCGACGATGCCACCACCCCGGTGGTGCTGATGGGCTACCTCAACCCGGTGGAGATCCACGGCACCGCGCGTTTCGCCCAGGCGGCCATCGCCGCCGGCGTGGACGGCGTGCTGCTGGTCGACCTGCCGCCTGAAGAGGCGGCGGAAACCCGCGACATCTTCACCGCCGCCGGCCTGGCCCTGATCCTGCTGGCGTCCCCGACCACGGCCGACGCGCGCCTGGATACCCTGGCCGCGATGGCCCAGGGCTATCTGTACTACGTCAGTTTCGCCGGGGTCACCGGCGCCTCCGAGCGCCTGGACAGCGGCGCCGCCAGCGCGCGCCTGCGCGACCTGCGCGGTCGCTCGCAGGTGCCGGTGGTGGCCGGCTTCGGCATCAAGGATGCCGCCAGTGCCGCGGCCATGGCGGTCGAGGCCGATGGCGTGGTAGTCGGCAGTGCGCTGGTGGCCGCGCTGGGCGAGGCCGCCGATGCGCAGGCCGCCGCCGCGACCGCGCAGGCCTTCCTCACGCCGCTGCGACACGCGCTTGACGCCGCCTGAAGCAGTCAAACGTACGTAGCAGAATGGTTTGCGCCATCCCCCCGGCAAGCGCCGGGGGGTGCCCCGGCATGGAAACGGTGAGCTAGACTGTCCGCCTTTGCGGCCCTCGGGCCGCCCTGAACGGAAGTAGCATCCCGCATGAGTTGGCTCAGCAAGTTGATGCCGTCTGGCATCCGCACCGACAACGTCCCCAGCAAGAAGCGCAGCGTCCCCGAGGGCCTGTGGGAGAAGTGCAGCAACTGCGGCAGCGCGCTGTACGGTCCTGAGCTGGAAGAGAACCTGGAAGTCTGCCCCAAGTGTGGCCACCACATGGCCATCCGCGCGCGCGCCCGCCTGGCCTCGCTGTTCGATGCGGACAGCACCAGCGAGATCGCCGCGCGCCTGGGACCGACCGACCTGCTCAAGTTCAAGGACCAGAAGAAGTACAGCGAGCGCATCAAGGCCTCGCAGAAGAACACCGGCGAGTACGACGCACTGATCGCCATGCAGGGCCTGCTCAAGGGCCGCCCGCTGGTGGCATCGGCCTTCGATTTCGCCTTCATGGGCGGCTCGATGGGCTCGGTGGTCGGCGAACGTTTCTCGCTGGCCGCTGAAAAGGCGGTGGAGATCGGCGCGCCCTACGTGTGCTTCTCCGCCAGCGGCGGCGCGCGCATGCAGGAAGGCCTGTTCTCGCTGATGCAGATGGCCAAGACCTCGGCCGCGCTCGGCAAGCTGCGCGAGGCCGGCCTGCCGTACATCTCGGTGCTGACCCACCCGACCACCGGCGGCGTCTCGGCGTCCTTTGCGATGCTGGGCGACATCAACATCGCCGAGCCGCAGGCGCTGATCGGCTTTGCCGGCCCGCGCGTGATCGAGCAGACCGTGCGCGAGAAACTGCCGGAAGGCTTCCAGCGCTCGGAGTTCCTGCTCGAGCACGGTGCCATCGACCAGATCTGCGACCGCCGCGAGTTGCGTGAGCGGTTGGCCGACCTGCTGGCCATGCTGGGCCGGCAGCCGGCGCCGGTCGCCGACGAGGCGGCCTGATGGGCGCGCGCAGGTATTTCGGCACCGACGGCATCCGCGGTCGGGTCGGGCAGGGCGTGATCTCGGCCGATTTCGTGCTGCGCCTGGGCAACGCGCTCGGTCGCGTGCTGACCGAGCGCAACGGCCATCGTCCCGGGCACCGCCCTGTGGTGGTGATCGGCAAGGACACGCGCATCTCCGGCTACATGTTTGAAGCGGCACTGGAGGCCGGCCTGGTCGCCGGCGGCGTGGACGTGCAGTTGCTGGGCCCGATGCCGACCCCGGCGGTGGCCTTCCTCACCCGCACCCTGGGCGCCGATGCCGGCATCGTGATCAGTGCCTCACACAACCCGCACTACGACAACGGCATCAAGTTCTTCTCCGCCGACGGCGAGAAGCTCGACGATGCCACCGAACTGGCGCTGGAGGCGGCGCTGGACGGGGCCTTCACCACCGCCGAATCGGACCGGTTGGGCAAGGCGATGCGCGCACGCGACGCGGTGGGCCGCTACATCGAGTTCTGCAAGGCCAGCGTGCCGCGTGCATTCGACCTGCGCGGCCTGAAGATCGTGCTGGACTGCGCGCACGGCGCCACCTACCACATCGCCCCGCTGCTGTTCCGCGAGCTGGGGGCGGAGGTGATCACCATCGGTGCCGAGCCGAACGGGGTGAACATCAACGATGGCGTCGGTTCCACGCACATCGACAACCTCGCCGCCAAGGTGCGCGAGGTAGGGGCGGACCTGGGCATCGCCTTCGACGGCGATGGCGACCGCGTGCTGATGGCCGATGACCAGGGCAACCCGGTCGACGGCGACGACCTGCTGTATGTGCTGGCCCCGTCGTGGCAGCGCAATGGTCGCCTGCGCGGCCCGGTGGTGGGCACGCTGATGACCAACTTCGGGCTGGAGCAGGCGCTGGAGCGCATCGGGCTGCCGTTCGTGCGCAGCAACGTCGGCGACCGCTACGTGCACCAGGCGCTGGTCGAAGGCGGCGGCGTGCTGGGTGGCGAAGCCTCCGGCCACCTGCTGTGCCTGGACCGCGCCACCACGGGCGATGCGATCGTCAGCGCGCTGCAGGTGCTGGAAGTGCTGCGCCGCGAGGGCCGCACGCTGCGGCAGTCGCTGGAAGGGCTGCACAAGGTGCCGCAGAAGACGGTCAACGTGCGCCTGGGCGATGTATCGGCCAAGGCCACCGTGCAGGCCGACACCGTGCAGGTCGCACTGGTGGCCGCCCAGCAGGCCGTGCACGGCCGCGGTCGCGCGTTCCTGCGTCCGTCGGGCACCGAGCCGGTGGTGCGCGTCACCGTCGAGGCCGACAGTGCCGAACTGATGCAGTCCACGCTGGACAGCCTGTCCAGCGCGGTCAAGGCCGCTGCTGCCGCCTGAGGTTCGCGCCGCATTGGCGACAGACAAAACGCCCCGGGTGACCGGGGCGTTTTTTGTTTCGTCGCCCCCTCTGCGGGGCAAGGCTTTTTGAAGCACGCCCGTACCCGCCCTAGGACAGTGGACCGGTGCGCACAGAAAAACCCGGTAGTGCCGGCCGCTGGCCGGCATCCCACAGCCACCGTTGCCCTCAACGACCACCGACCAACGGCAAGTGCCCGGCTTTTGCTCTCCCGGCGGCCACCGGCCAACTATCGAGGGTGGGGGTGTGCGGGTTCGCGGGACCGTCGTGCGCCATGGATGGCGCACGTCG
>NZ_JAVWXA010000035.1:0-35893 GCF_036662295.1 Stenotrophomonas sp. | reverse complement strand
ACTCCCGACCGCCTGGTTCGTAGCCAGGTACTCTATCCAACTGAGCTACGGGCGCGTCAACAGGAGCGGAATTATGCGGATGCAGGTCGCATTCGTCAACGCCTTTGTGAAGAACTTCATTCAAATGAATGAAAAAGCGCGTCCACCACGGCCTGCGGGGACTTCATCCAGGCGAAGTGATCGGCACGCGTGCCAAGGGCTGTTGCCGACAGCACGCTGAGCGAGGTGCGCGACTGCGGCAGCTTGGCCAGCAGGCCCTGCATCGAACCGGGCGGGGCCAGCCAGTCATCGGCCATCACCACTGCCGTCGCCTGCGCAGGCAGGGCCTGCATGCCCGCTTCCAGGTCCGCACTAATGCCCACGCCGGCGTAATGGTTGTTCAGCCCCACCCGCGCCCAGTCGCGGATCAGCCCGCGCGCGTCGGTGCCGCCGAACCCGAGCCGGCGGCCGTGCAGCACGCCCTGGCGCTGCGCCAGCCACGGCAGGAAGCGATAGATCAACGGCAGCGTCCAGCCGCGTGGCGGCGGGAAGGTGCGCCAGTAGGGCGTGCCGCTGGCGACCAGCCACAGCCGCTGGAAGTGCAGGGGATGCTGGCCGGCGAAACAGCACGCCAACTGACCGCCGAGGCTGTGCCCGCCGATGAGGGTCTCGGCGGCGGGCGTTGTCTCGAAGGCGGCCAGGCTGGCCGGCAGATCATTCGCCAGGATCTCCCGGTAACCCCAGTCCTGGTGGCGCGAGGGCCGCAGGCTGCTGCTGCCGTTGCCGCGCCATTCGTGCAGGAATACGGCCACGCCGCGCGCGGCCAGCGCATCGGCCAGCGGCAGGTAGTGGCGCGCGGCCACGCCCAGCGCCGGCAACCACAGCAGGCGCACGCGCGGCTGCGCCGGAACGCGGGCGAGCAACTCGAAACGGTGGCCGTCGGCGGCGACGATCGGCAGTGCGAGGGCCTGGATCATGCCGGCCGCGCGGCGCCGAAGTGGTCGATCACCAGCACCTCGCTGCGGCCGGGGTAGTAACCGGCGTGCAGGCCGCGGGCGACGTAATCGATGGCCGCCTCGCAGGCATTGGGCAGCGACAGGCCCTGGCACAGCTGCGCGGTGATCGCCGAGGCCAGCGTGCAGCCGGTGCCGTGCGCATCCACCGGCAGGCGCGCATGGATGAAGGCTTCATCGGTCACGCCGTCGACATAGCGGTCCACCACGCGCGCGCCTTCCTGCAGGTGGCCGCCCTTGAGCAGCACCGCGCCGGCGCCGAGATCCAGCAGGGCGGCGGCGGCCGCCTCGGCCTGCTCGGCGGTGCGGATCGATCGGCCGAGCAGCAGCTCGGCTTCGGGAATGTTGGGCGTCAGCAGCGTGGCCAGCGGCAGCAGGCGCGTACGCAGGGCCTGCAGGGCGCTGTCTTCCAGCAGCTTGGCACCGCTGGTGGCCACCATCACCGGATCGAGCACCACGTAGGTGGGGCGGTGCTTCTCCAGCGCATCGGCGACCACGCCGATCACCTCGGCGTTGGCGAGCATGCCCAGCTTCACCGCGTGGATGTCGAAGTCGGCGAAGCAGGCCTCGATCTGCGCCTGCAGGAAGTCCAGCGGCGGAACGTGCACGGCGGTGACGCCGCGGGTGTTCTGCGCGGTCAAGGCAGCGATCGCCGACAGCCCATGCACGCGATGGGCGGCAAAGGCCTTGAGGTCGGCCTGGATGCCGGCGCCACCGCCGGAATCGGAGCCGGCGATGGTCAGGGCGGACACGGGGGTGGAAGGGCTCATGCCACGATTGTGCCGGGGTGCCCCGCATCCCGGTAGTGCCGGCCGCTGGCCGGCAACCTCATTCCCCGGTCCGCTCACGATCGGCGGCGCAGCAGCACCCATTGCCGGTAGAGCACATGGCCCAGCCCGGTGCCGCCGGTCAGCAGCGCCGGGGCGAGCAGGGCGTCGTAGCCCACGCGCAGAAACAGCCACGCGCCCACGATGCCGCCGGCCAGGAAGCCGCTGATGATCAACCCGCTCAGGGTGAGGCGGCGGATCGGCAGGGGCAGGCCACGGAGCAGGTGGCCCAGGCCGATGCCCAGGTCGGTGAACATGCCGCTGAGATGGGTGGTGCGCACCACCGCACCGCTGAAGGTGGTGGCCATCGCGTTCTGCAGGCCGCAGGCCATCGCCGCGGCCAGCGCACCCCAGATCTGTTGCTGCTTGAACAACGGGATGGCCACCAGCAGCAGGAGCGATTCCAGCGTGAGCACCACGCCGTAGCGACGGCCCAGCTGCAGGGTGCTGTCCTGGATGAGCATGCCGCTGATCACCGCGCCCAGGCAGAACGCGATGAGCAGGCCCCACAGGTGACCGGCCACGCGCCAGTCGCCGTGCGCGAGCGCCATGCCGAGCTGGCTGGTGGTGCCGGTCATGTGGCTCACGGCCTGGTGCTCGAAGCCCAGGAAGCCGACCACGTTGACCATCCCGGCCACGCACGACAGCGCGATCGCGCCCATCCACACCCACGTGGGCAGGCGGATGCTCATCGAGCGCGCAGGGACGTGGCCACGGCAGGCTCAGGGGCCGCCGAGGGCCCCGTTGAAACGCACGTCCGAGAAGGCGTTGCTGGCCGGGTCGAACACCGCGCCCCAGAACTGCGCGCCGCCGTCGCAGACCCGGATCGCCTCGCGGGCCGGGTCGATGTCGGCCGTATCGGGCAGGTGGAAGGCGTTGAGGTAGATCAGCTTGCGGCCGGCCATCTCGATGCCCACGTACTGGCGGTCGAAGTCCACCACCCTGGGTACCTGCGCCTCCAGCGAGGGCAGGGCGGCTTCCAGCTGTTCTACGTCCTTGCGGCTGGGCGCCCAGTAGCCGGTGACCCGCCCGGCCTCGCGGCCGGGGCTGTCGCGCGAGCAGGTATCGAGCACCTGGGCGGCGACGATCGGACGGGTCACCACCCAGGACTGGCCGGTCTTGATCGTGGTGGGAATCTGCGCCCCCGGCCGCGTATTGGCCGGGGTGCAGGCGGCCGCCAGCGCAGCGAGCGCCAGCGGCAGGACGGCACGGAGCAGGGAACGGTTCACAACACCTCCGAAGCGTAATCGGCCAGGCGCGAGCGTTCGCCACGACGCAGCGTGACGTGCGCGCTGTGCGGCCAGTTCTTGAAGCGGTCCACCGCGTAGGTCAGGCCCGAGGTGGTCTCGGTCAGGTATGGGGTGTCGATCTGTTCGACGTTGCCCAGGCAGACGATCTTGGTGCCGGGGCCGGCACGGGTGATCAGGGTCTTCATCTGCTTGGGGGTGAGGTTCTGTGCTTCATCCAGGATCAGGTAGCGCGACAGGAACGTGCGGCCGCGCATGAAGTTCAGCGAACGGATCTTGATCCGGCTGGCGATCAGGTCGTTGGTGGCTGCGCGGCCCCATGCGCCGCCTTCCTGGGTGTGGGTGAGCACTTCCAGGTTGTCGGTGAGCGCGCCCATCCACGGGGTCATTTTTTCTTCTTCGGTGCCCGGCAGGAAGCCGATGTCCTCGCCCACGCTGACCGTGGCGCGGGTCATGATGATCTCGCGGTAGCGCTGCTGGTCCATGGTCTGGGCCAGGCCCGCGGCCAGCGCCAGCAGCGTCTTGCCGGTGCCGGCGGTGCCGAGCAGGGTGACGAAATCGATCTCCGGGTCCATCAGGGCGTTGAGCGCGAAGTTCTGTTCGCGGTTGCGCGCGCTGATGCCCCACACCGCGTGGCTGCCGTGGCGGAAGTCGTTGACCAGCGACAGGGTGACCTTGTCGCCGTCGACCTTGGCCACCCGCAGTTCCACCTCGTCATCGCCGGGCAGGTAGGCGTACTGGTTGGGATGCCAGTTCTCGTCTTCGCTGGCGATGATTTCGTAACTGGTGCGGCCCTTGTCGCTCCAGCTGCGCAGGTTGTCGGTGTGCTTCTTCCAGAAATCTTCCGGCAGCTCGGTGGCGCCGGTGTAGAGCAGGCTGAAATCGTCCAGCGCGCGGTCGTTCTCGTAGTCTTCGGACACGATCCCGGCGATGGCGGCCTTGATCCGCAGGTTGATGTCCTTGGAGACGAACACCACCGGGATCTCGGGAATCTGTTCCTTCAGCGCCAGGATCGCGCCGAGGATGGCGTTGTCGGGGATGACAGCGCCGAAACTCTTGCCCGCATCGAAGTGGCTGGTCTGGAAGCGCAGCAGGCCCACGCTCTGCTTGCCGCGCAGCTGCAGGCCGTTGGGGCGCTGCAGCGGGATGCCGTCGGCCAGGTTGTCCAGGCCGGAGGCCTGCACCAGCTCGTTGAGGAAACGGCTGACCTGGCGGGCGTTGCGGCTGGCCTCGGTGGTGCCCTTCTTGCCGTTGTCCAGCTCTTCGATCACCTGCATCGGCAGGTAGACATCATGCTCCTCGAACTTGAACAGCGCGGTCGGATCGTGCATCAGCACGTTGGTATCCAGAACGTAGATGCGCTTGCCTCGGGTCATCGTCATTTCCTGGTGGCAGAACAGGGACAAGCCATCACGGCCTGCGAGGCAGGGTGATGGCCATTGGGGGTGCCGGGTTGGTCACTGGGTTTTCGCGGCCTTCAGGGCTTCAAGGACGGTGTCTGCGTGGCCGGCGACTTTCACCTTGCGCCACGCCTGCACGATACGACTGTCTGGCGAAATGAGGAAGGTGCTGCGCTCGATGCCGCGCACCTGCTTGCCATACATGTTCTTGAGCTTGATCACGTCGAAAGCGCTGCACAGGGCTTCATCGCCATCGCTGATCAGCGGGAAGGCGAAGCCCTGCTTGGCGCAGAAGTTGTCGTGGGACTTGACCGAGTCGCGGGAGATGCCGAAGACCTGCGCGCCGAGGTGCTTGAACTGTGGCAGCAGGGCGTTGAAGTCCAGGCCTTCGGTGGTGCAGCCCGGGGTGCTGTCCTTGGGGTAGAAGTACAGCACCTGCCACTTGCCGGCGAGCGCGCCGAGGGTGGTGGTGTCGCCGCCGGACAGCGCCAGCGGGAGGTCGAGGGTGGATCTGTCCAGGGTGTCGCCGATGTTCATGAGGTCCTTTTTCCGGAGCCTGGGGCAAAGCTGTTACAGCGGTGCGTCACTGCACTTGCATGAAACATCGCGCGCCCGTGACGAACGCGCGAAAGATCAGAACTTCATCGGGTCCATGATCGCGTCCAGGTTCAGGTGGTCGCAGAACTCGAGGAAATCGTCGCGCAACGCGGCGATGTGCATGTTGGCCGGCACCCCGATGGTGACCTGCGCGGAGAACATCTCCGCCCCGGTCTGCATGGCGCGGTAGCGGGTGCTCTGCAGGTTTTCGATGGTGATGCCCTGGCGGTCGAAGAAATCGGCCAGCTGGAACAGGATCCCCGGCTTGTCGGCGGCGATCACTTCCACGATGTAGGGCAGCAGGTTGGACTGGGCCTGCTTGGCGCCGGTGCGGTACCACACCAGCTTCAGGCCTTCCTCGCGCTCCAGCCGGGTGAGCATGGCTTCCAGCTTGGCCACCGAATCCCACGAGCCGGTGGCCAGGGCGGTGACCGAGACGTCGCGGCCGACGGTGGCCAGGCGCGCATCGACCAGGTTGCAGCCGCTGTCGGCGATACGCCGGGTGACGGGCAGCAGGGGGGACTCCGGATGCGTCGTATAGGCGTTGATCAGGAGATGGTTTTCGGTCGGCGCAGGCCGCGGCGTGGTGTCGGTCAAGGGGGTTCCGGGTGATGCAAGGTGAGTCTGAACGGCCGACGACGGCACGTTCGCCGGAGTCCAGCATACTTGCCCGTGCTTTCGACCCGCAAGTAACATGCAACGTACATCCGGCCGGCGTTTACGCTGCCCGGGTGCCCCCTTTCTTCCGAGCAACGTTTCCTTGTCCCTTTCCGGTCTCATCACCGCGCTGGCCACGCCTTTCAAGGCCGATGGCGCATTGGATCCCGACGGTTGGCAGCGCCTGCTGCACCTGCAACTGGAGGGTGGTGTTCACGGGGTGGTGGTGGCCGGTTCGACCGGCGAGGCCGCGACCCTGTCCGACGATGAATATGACCAGCTGCTGCGCAGCGCGGTCAACACCGTGGGTGGGCGCGTTCCGGTGCTGGCCGGTACCGGCCAGTCGGGCACGGCCAAAACCATCGAACACACCCGCCGGGCGGCCGCCAACGGCGCCACCCATGCGCTGGTGGTGACCCCGCCGTACGTGCGCCCCACCCAGGCCGGGCTGATCGCGCACTACCGCGCGGTGGCCGAGCAGGGTGGGCTGCCGGTGGTGCTGTACAACGTGCCCGGGCGCACCGGCTGCGACATGCTGCCGGAGACCGTGGCCACGCTGGCCGCCCACCCCGGGATCGTCGGGATCAAGGAAGCGGTGGGTGACCTGGGCCGGGTGCAGGCGCTGCTGGCGCTGCGCTCGGCCGATTTCGCCGTGCTCAGTGGCGATGACGGCACTGCCGCACGCTCCATCCTGTCCGGCATGGATGGGCTGGTCTCGGTGGGGTCCAACGTGCTGCCCGGCGCCTACCGGCGGATGTGCGCGCTGGCCGCCGCCGGCGAGCGCGAGGCGGCCGAGGCCTGGGATGCCCGGCTGACGCCCTTCCATGATTTCTGCGGGGTGGAGCCCAACCCGATCCCGGTCAAGGCGCTGCTGCAGCGGATCGGCATCGGCCATGGCCTGCGCCTGCCGCTGCTGTCCCTGTCCGCGGCCCACCACGCCGCTGCCGAACACCTGGCCACCGATATCGGTGCGCTGGAAGCACTATCCAACCACTGATCGACAGTGGTCACCCAGGAGATCCACATGCGTCAATCCGTTTCCGCCATCCGCGTCCTGTCCTTCGCGATCCTGGCCACCGCCACCCTCGTGGGGACCACCGGCTGCTTCAAGCGCGGCGCCAAGGGCGACTATGCGCTGGCCCCGGAAATGCGCCCGCTGGAAGTGCCGCCGGACCTGACCGTCCCCGGCAGCGCCGCGGGCGCCCAGGTGCCGGTGCTGGCCTCCCAGGCCCGTCCCGCCGCCCCGGCGGCGTCCGCCACGCCGGCCAATGCGGCCGGGTTCACCGTGCCGGGCAGCAAGGACGAGGTGTTCGGCAAGGTCGGCACCGCGCTGGAAACGGTGGCCGGCGTGAAGATCGCCAGCAAGGCCCAGCTGCTGGGCTCCTACGACGTGGCCTATGAAGGCAGTGACTTCCTGGTCCGCGTGGTCGGCGTGGAAGCCGGTGCCTACGTGTCCGCCGTCGATCCGCGTGGCCTGCCGGCCTCCGGCGCTGCCCCGACCAAGCTGCTGGCCGAGCTGAAGGCCAAGCTGGCGCCGTAAGGGACGCCGGCGGCCGTCCGGGCGGGTCCGACGCCTGAAGGCGTTGGGCCCGGCAGCGGCCGGCCAGCGGCTGGCACCGGCGGGTGTCTGGTCAGGCACGCAAAAAGGGCGCCCATGGCGCCCTTCTTGTTTGCTCGATGCCGTGGAGGCTCAGCGCTCCAGCAGGGGCAGCTTGTCCGGCTTGCCATCCCAGTCGCCGGCGTCGGCGGGCGGGTCCTTGCGCACGGTCAGCACCGGCCAGGCCTTGGCCAGCTCGGCGTTGAGGCCCACGAACACTTCCTGCCCGGCGGGCACGTCGTCTTCGGGGAAAATCGCGTTGACCGGGCATTCCGGTTCGCACAGGGTGCAGTCGATGCACTCATCCGGGTCGATCACCAGGAAGTTGGGGCCTTCGTGGAAGCAATCCACGGGGCACACTTCCACGCAATCGGTGTGTTTGCACTTGATGCAGTTTTCGGTAACGACAAAAGGCATGGCTGGATCTGAATCCGACAGTAAGCCGGACAATTCTAGAACAGGTTGGCCGTCGGCGCGGGATTGGATCTCACCTGGCGCGGGCGGGACAGGGCTGGCGGGCGCGGATCACCAGCGGAACGGCGCGTCCACCAGCCCCTTGATGCCGGTCTCCATGGCGAACACGCCGCCGGCATGCGGGCTGGCGGCCAGCGCGTCGGGGCTGTGGTCCAGGCGCGAGCTGGTCACCATCAGGGTGGTCAGCCCGATGCCACCCAAGGCCATGCAGGTGGGGTTGGCCACCGGCATCGGGATCACCTGCTCGACCTGACCGTCGCGGCCGTAGCGCACCACGCGGGCGGCGCGCCACTGCGCATTCCAGAGGCCGCCATCGGCATCGATGATCGCCCCGTCCGGCTCCCAGCGCGGATCGTCCAGCCGTGCGAAACGGCGCGGGCGCTGGCAGCGTGCCTGCTCGGCGTCGTAGTCGCAGCACCAGATCTCCGGGCGCACCGAGTCGGCGTAGTACAGGGTGGCGCCATCGGGGCTGAAGCAGATGGCGTTGGGAATCACCACGCCGGGCAGGTCCAGCGGGCGCAGGCCGTGGCGCGCGCTGTACTGGTAGAAGCGCCCCAGCGGCTGCCGCGCCGGGTCTTCGTTCATGGTGCCGAACACCAGGTTGCCGGCGCGGTCGGTGCGGCCGTCGTTGCTGCGCGTGGTGGGCTGTTCGGGTTGCACGTCGGCCAGCCACTGGCAGTGCAGGTGCTCGCCGGCCGCATCGAACTGGACGCGCTGCAGCGAGCCGGCCAGCGCCACCAGCAGCGTGCCGTCCTCGCCCTCGGCCAGGCAGCCGGGGCGGTCGGGCAGGGTCCAGCTGCGATGGCGGTTGTCGGCGGGCAGGTACTGCCACAGGCGGCGCTCGCTGATATCCACCCAGAACAGGCAGCGGTGGCGGGGCGACCACAGGGCGCCTTCGCCATGGGTGCAGCGGCTGTCGACCAGCAGGGTGGGGGTGGCGGCAGGCGTCATCGGGGCAGGGGATCGCGGGCAGGGGGCGGGCATTCTGCCAGCGTGGCGCGCAAGCCGGCGTGCGCAGGGGCGCACGGCGATGGCCGGGCGGGCCGTGCACGACCGCCGGCATGGTGTTGCGGGGCGGACCTGTGCGACGCTGCGGCCATCCCGTGGTCGCGCGGCTGGCGACCGTCCTGATTCCTCCGGCAAGGTGCAAGCATGTCCACAGCGCTTCCCCGATCTGTCGCCAGCGGCGAGAACACCGGCTTCATCGTCCTCATCAGTGGCGTGGCCACCCTGGGCGGCTTCCTGTTCGGCTTCGACAGCGGCGTGATCAACGGCACCGTGGACGGACTCAAGCAGACCTTCCAGTCCAGCCAGGCCGGGATCGGCTTCGAAGTGGCCTCGATGCTGCTCGGCTGTGCCTTTGGCGCCTTCCTGGCCGGCTGGCTCGGCGATCGGCTCGGCCGCCGCGGGGTGCTGATCATCGCCGCGGTGATGTTCCTGCTGTCGGCGCTGGGGGCGGGCGCGGCGGACAGCTCGGCGGTGTTCGTGCTGGCGCGCGTGGTGGGCGGCTTTGCGGTGGGGGCGGCCAGCGTGATGTCCCCGGCCTACATCGCCGAGGTCGCCTCGGCGCGTTACCGCGGGCGATTGGCCACGCTGCAGCAGATGGCGATCATCAGCGGGCTGTTCTGCGCCTTCCTGAGCAACTTCCTGCTGGCCCGCGCCGCCGGTGCGTCCACCGAGGCGCTGTGGCTGGGCCAGGCGGCATGGCGCTGGATGTTCTGGATGCAGGCGCTGCCCTCGGGCCTGTTCCTGGTGCTGCTGCTGCGCATCCCCGAGAGCCCGCGCTACCTGGTGGTGAAGGGGCGCCGGGCCCAGGCGATGGCGGTGCTGACCCGGCTGTATGGGAGTGAGGAGGCCACGGCCAAGCTGGCCGAGATCGAGGGCTCGCTGGCCGGTGACCAGCACCGGCCACGGTTCTCCGACCTGGTGGACAAGGCCAGTGGCCGGCTGCGTCGCATCGTCTGGATCGGCATCGGGCTGGCGGTGTTCCAGCAGCTGGTCGGCATCAACGTGGTCTTCTATTACGGCGCGGTGCTGTGGCAGGCGGTGGGCTTCTCGGAGAACGACGCCCTGCTGATCAACGTGCTGTCCGGCGGCCTGAGCATCGGCGCCTGCCTGCTGACCATCGTGCTGATCGACCGGATCGGCCGGCGGCCGCTGCTGTGGGTCGGCTCGCTGGGCATGGCCGTGTCGCTGGCGCTGGTCACCGTGGCCTTCGCCAGCGGCCACCTGGACGCGGGGCGGCTGCAGCTGTCCGAGGGCATGGGGCGGCTGGCGCTGGTGGCGGCCAACGTCTACGTGGTGTTCTTCAACATGTCCTGGGGCCCGGTGATGTGGGTCATGCTGGGGGAGATGTTCCCCAACCAGATCCGGGGCCCGGGCCTGGCCGTGGCCGGGGCGGCCCAGTGGAGCGCCAATTTCGCCATCACCGTCAGCTTCCCGGTGCTGCTCACCGGGATCGGCCTGGCCGGGGCCTATGGCATCTACACGGTGGCCGCGGTCGTCTCGATCTTCTTCGTGCTGCGCTACGTGCGCGAGACCAAGGGCCGGGAGCTGGAGCAGATGGAGGGGTGAGGGGCCGCGCCCACAACGCAAAAACCCCGCCGGGGCGGGGTTTTTGGCTTCCTGCACCGCGACTGGTGCTCCCTAGGGGACTCGAACCCCTGTTTTAGCCTTGAGAGGGCCACGTCCTAACCTCTAGACGAAGGGAGCAGACTTTGTCGCGAACTGCGCAGCGCGCTAGTATATGGACCTAGATGCCATTGGGCAATCCCGAAAACTCAACCGGAAGCGCCAACATCAATTCTTCTGCTACATCACCGTTCAGCCTGCGCGTGATTCCGCGCGATCAGCACACCATCTCCCGCAAGGACATCAGCCCCAACGCCCTGCGCGTGTTGTACCGGCTGCGTGATTCCGGGTTCTCCGGCTACCTGGTGGGGGGCGCCGTGCGCGACCTGCTGGTCGGCGGCAACCCCAAGGACTTCGACGTGGCCACCGACGCCACGCCCGAACAGGTCAAGCAGCTGTTCCGCAACTGCCGCCTGATCGGCCGCCGCTTCCGGCTCGCCCATGTCGTGTTCGGCCGCGAAATCATCGAAGTGGCCACCTTCCGCGCCAACATCGATGACGGCAGCGGCGACCGCGAGATGGAAAACGGCATGCTGGTCCGCGACAACGTCTACGGCAGCATCGAAGACGACGCGATCCGCCGCGACTTCACCTGCAATGCCCTGTACTACGCCATCGAGGATTTCTCGGTGCGCGACTACACCGGCGGCTTCGAGGACGTCCAGGCGCGCCTGATGAAACTCATCGGCGACCCGGAGAAACGCTACCAGGAAGACCCGGTGCGGATGCTGCGCGCGGTGCGCCTGGCGGCCAAGCTCGGCTTCCAGATTGACGACGCCAGCGCCGAGCCGCTGCCGCGGCTTGCCGGCCTGCTGGCCGAAGCAGCGCCGGCACGGCTGTTCGAGGAAGTGCTCAAGCTGTTTCTGTCCGGGCACGGGGTGGCCAGCTTCGAAGGCCTGGAACGCTACGGCCTGCTGGAGGTGATGTTCCCCGAAAGCGCCGCCGCACTGCGCAGCAACCGCAGTGGCGCGTTGCGCCGGATGGTCATCGAGGGCCTGCACAACACCGACCTGCGCGTGGCCAATGATGAGCCGGTGTCGCCGTCGTTCCTGTTCGCACTGTTGCTGTGGCCGGCCTTCTGCCGTGCCCTGGCCAGCCTGCAGAAGCAGGGCGTGGCGCTGGAAGAGGCACAGCGCCGGGCCGCCGACCGGGTGACCCTGCACCAGCTGACCACCATCGCGCTGCCGCGCCGGTTCTCCCTGCCCATGCAGGAAATCTGGCTGCTGCAGGGCCGCTTCGGCTCGCGCCAGCGCAAGCGGGTGATCCGCACGCTGACCCATCCGCGTTTCCGCGCCGCCTACGATTTCCTGGTGCTGCGCCAGGTCGCCTCCAGCGAGCACAGCGCCGACGTGGAGTTCTGGCGCGAAGCGCAGATCCAGTCCGGGCCGGAACTGGATTCGGCACTGGATGCCGCCCATGCCGAGGACGAGGGCGAAGACGGGGCACCGCGCAAGCGGCGGCGTCGCCGGCGTCGTCCGGGCGGGGGCGCGGCAGGCGAGTAAGCCATGATCCAGGCCTGCATCGGGCTGGGCGCCAACCTCGGGGACGCCGCGCAGACCCTGCGCGATGCGTTCCAGGCGCTGGCCGCCCTGCCGCACACCACGTTGCGCGCGCAGTCGCAGCTCTACAGCACCCCGGCCTGGGGCAACCCGGACCAGCCGGCGTTCGTCAATGCCGCCGCGCTGCTGGACACTACGCTGCCCGGCCCGGCGCTGCTGGACGCGCTGCTGGCGATCGAGCGCCGGTTTGGCCGGGTGCGCGATCCAGGCGTGCAGTGGGGACCGCGCACCCTGGACCTGGACCTGCTGCTGTATGGCGAGCAGGTCATCGACCTGCCGCAGTTGCAGGTGCCGCATCCGTACCTGCACGCGCGCGCGTTCGCGCTGCTGCCGCTGGCCGAGATCGCGCCGGATGCGTGGATTCCCGGGCAGGGCCGCGTGCGGGATGCTGTGATGCGGGTCGAGGCCTGCGGGATCGCGCCAATAGGGGGATAATGCGGGGCTTATCGCCACCGGTTATCAGCTCATGAGTACCCACGCAGACAGCAAGCCCTGGACCGTCCCGGCATTGGCCGAGGCCAAGCGCACGGGGCAGAAGCTGGTGATGTTGACCGCCTACGACGCCGGTTTCGCGCGGGCCTTCGATGCCAACGGCGTGGACCTGATCCTGATCGGCGACTCGCTGGGCATGGTGGTGCAGGGGCATGACTCGACCCTGCCGGTCACCACCGATGACATGGTCTACCACACCCGCGCGGTGGCCCGCGTGCTGCAGCGCGCGCTGCTGGTGGCCGACCTGCCGTTCGGTGCCGATGCCACGCCCGAGCGCGCGCTGGACGCCTCGCTGCGGCTGCTGCAGGCCGGCGCGGAGATGGTCAAGATCGAAGGTGCCGGCTTCAAGCTGGACATCATCCGTTACCTGGTGGAGCGCGAAATCCCGGTGTGTTCGCACCTGGGCCTGACCCCGCAGTCGGTGCTGCGCCTGGGCGGTTACCGCGTGCAGGGCCGCGGCGATGCCGCCCAGCAGCTGCGCGAGGACGCCAAGGCCGTGGTCGCCGCCGGTGCCAGCCTGGTCGTGCTCGAATGCGTCCCCACCCCGGTGGCCACCCAGGTCACCGCTGACATCAGCGTGCCCACCATCGGCATCGGTGCCGGCCCCGGCTGCGATGGCCAGGTGCTGGTGCTGCATGATTTCCTCGGCCTGGACAGCGGCCATCGCCGACCCAAGTTCGTCAAGGATTTCCTTGCCGACGGCGGTTCGGTGGCCGGTGCCGTCCGTGCCTACGCCGACGCGGTCCGCGACGGCTCCTTCCCCGACGCAGAACACGCCTACGCCTCATGATCGAAACCGTCACCGAACTGTCCCGCCTGCGCGCCGTCGTCAACGGCTGGAAGCGCGAGGGCCTGCGCGTCGCGCTCGTCCCCACCATGGGCAACCTGCATGCGGGCCACTATTCGCTGGTCACGCTGGCGCGGCAGTACGCCGACCGCGTGGTCTCCAGTGTCTTCGTCAACCCGACCCAGTTCGGCCCCAACGAAGATTTCACCCGCTACCCGCGCACGCCGGAAGCCGACACCTCCGGGTTGGCGCAGGCCGGCTGTGATGTGCTGTGGCTGCCCACGGTCGAATCGATGTACCCGTTCGGCATCGAGCTGGCGGCCAGCGTCAACGTGCCGGGCATCAGCGGGCTGCTGGAAGGGGCGCACCGGCCGGGCCATTTCGATGGGGTCTGCACGGTGGTCTCGCGCCTGTTCAACCAGGTGCAGCCGGACGTGGCCGCCTTCGGCAAGAAGGACTACCAGCAGCTGGCGGTGATCCGCCAGATGGTGGAAGACCTGGCCTTCCCGATCCAGATCGTGGGCGGGGACATCGTGCGTGAGACCGACGGGCTGGCGATGAGTTCGCGCAACCAGTACCTCAACGCCGCCCAGCGCCCGGTGTCCACCACCATCCACCAGGTGCTGCTTGGCATGCGCGAAGGCTTCATCGCCGGCAAGTCACGCGGCGCGATCGAGGCCGACGCCACCGCCGCCCTGCAGGCCGCTGGTTTCCAGGTGGACTATGCGGTGGTGCGCCTGCCGGACCTGTCCGAGCCGGCCGACGCCAGCGATGGCACCCGCGTGGCGTTGATCGCCGCGCGCATCGGCAACACGCGGCTGATCGACAACCTCGAGTTCTGAGCGCGCCAGCCGATGAACGAGCAGCCCATTCCGCCGGCCGCGCTGGCCGATGACCGCGCCGTGGAAATGCTGCGGGTGTGGGTGGCCTCGCGCGGCCTGCATTGCTCGATGAAGGTGGGCCTGCAGGCGCAGGTGCTGGGCATCGCCGAGGAGCGCGCCTGGGGGATGATCCTGGCCGACACCGCCCGCCAGCTGGCCGAGGCCATGGCCGGCCTGCGCGGCAGCGCCGATGCGGGCGAGCCGCTGGAGGCGATCATCGGCCACTTCCTGGCCGAAGTGGGCCAGCCTGCCTCGCCGGCAAGCGCGGCGGGCACCGACGCGCCCGGTTGAGGGCAGGTCAGGCCGGCCCGGGTCCGGGCAGCGGGCCAGCTGGCTGAACGGTTGGCAGCCCCCGGCCGGCGCCGGGTGGGCGGGCCCTGTCGCCGATCCGGCGGGTGCTAGAATTTGCCTTTCCTTTACCGTTGTCCCGTCGCCATGCACCTGTCCCTGCTGAAGACCAAGATCCACCGCGCCACCGTCACCCATTCCGAGCTGAACTACGAAGGTTCCATCGCCATCGATGACAACCTGCTGCTGGCCACCGGCATCCGTGAGTTCGAACAGGTGCACATCTGGGACGTCACCAACGGTGCGCGTTTCTCCACCTATGCCATCCGCGCCGAAGCCGGCAGTGGCGTGGTCTCGCTCAACGGCGGCGCCGCGCGCCACGTGCAGGTGGGCGACATCATCATCATCGCCGCCTTCGCCAGCATGAGCGAAGAAGAAGCTGACAGCTTCCGCCCGAAGTTGGTATACGTGGACGGCAACAACCAGATCTCCCACACCAACGACAGCATCCCGACCCAGGCCGCATGACACAGCACAACGGATTCGACCCGCTTCATTCCCATGCCCAGCGCCTGCGTGGCGCCAGCATCCCGTCGCTGCTTGCCGCTGAACCGGACCGGGCACGAACGTTGGGGCTGCGGGTCGGTCCGTTGTATGTCAATTTCGCGCGGCAGAAGTACGACCGCGCGGCCTTGGACGCGCTGCTGCAGCTGGCCGCCGAGCGCGATGTCGCCGGCGCCTTCCAGCGCCTGTTCCGCGGTGAGACGGTCAATGTGACCGAAGGCCGCGCCGCGCTGCACACCGCGCTGCGCGGCGACCTGAGCGGCGCCCCGGTGGCCGGCGAGGCGTTTGCCACCGCCGCCACGGTGCGCGCGCAGATGGGCGAGCTGATCGCCGCGCTGGAAAAGACCGGCGTCACCGATATCGTCAGCGTCGGCATCGGCGGCTCGGACCTGGGGCCGCGCCTGGTGGCCGATGCGTTGCGCCCGGTCAGCGGTGCGCGCTTCCGCGTGCATTTCGTTTCCAACGTGGACGGCGCGGCCATGCAGCGCACGCTGGCCACGCTGGACCCGGCCACCACCGCCGGCATCCTCATCTCCAAGACCTTCGGCACCCAGGAAACGTTGCTCAACGGGCAGATCCTGCACGACTGGCTGGGCGGCAGCGAGCGCCTGTACGCGGTCAGTGCCAATCCCGAACGTGCGGGCAAGGCCTTCGCCATCGCCGCCGGCCGCGTGCTGCCGATGTGGGACTGGGTGGGCGGGCGCTATTCGCTGTGGTCGGCGGTCGGTTTCCCGATCGCGCTGGCGATCGGCTTCGACCGTTTCCAGCAGCTGCTCGACGGCGCCGCGCAGATGGACGCGCACGCGCTGGCGGCACCGCTGGCGCAGAACCTGCCGGTGCTGCATGCGCTGACCGACATCTGGAACCGCAACCTGCTCGGGCATGCCACCCACGCGGTGATGACCTACGACCAGCGCCTGGCGTTGCTGCCTGCCTACCTGCAGCAGCTGGTGATGGAAAGCCTGGGCAAGCGCGTGCAGCTGGACGGCCGGCCGGTCGCCAGCGACACCGTGCCGGTGTGGTGGGGCGGGGCGGGCACCGATGTGCAGCACAGCTTCTTCCAGGCGCTGCACCAGGGCACCAGCGTGATCCCGGCCGATTTCATCGGCTGCGTGCGCAACGATGATCCCTACGTGGTCAACCACCAGGCCCTGATGGCCAACCTGCTGGCGCAGACCGAGGCACTGGCCAATGGCCAGGGCAGCGACGATCCGCACCGCGAGTATCCCGGTGGCCGCCCGAGCACGCTGATCCTGCTCGACGCGCTCACCCCGCAGGCGCTGGGCGCGCTGATCGCGATGTACGAACACGCGGTGTACGTGCAGTCGGTCATCTGGAACATCAACGCCTTCGACCAGTTCGGCGTGGAGCTGGGCAAGCAGCTGGCCAGCCAGTTGCTGCCGGCCCTGCAGGGCGAGGCCACCGGCATCACCGATCCGGTGACGTTGGCATTGCTGGCGCAGTTGAAGGGCTGAGGGTGGCCCCGGGTACCGACCAATGGTCGGTACCTGCCGGCACGCCGCCGTCGCGTTACGGGCGCTCGGGGCTTGGCCGCTTGGCCAGCTTGCGCTGCAGCGAGCGTCGATGCATGCCCAGCAGCCGCGCGGCCGCGGACACGTTGCCGCCGGTTTCGTGCATCGCCTGCTGGATGTGTTCCCACTGCAGGCGGCTGATCGGGGTCATCGCATCCGGCGGCTCCAGCTCGCCGTCATCGGCCGGGCCATCGTCCTCTTCGCCGAGCGCGCGCAGGATCATCGGCACCGTGGCCGGCTTGGGCAGGTAGTCGTCGGCGCCGAGCTTGATCGCCTCCACCGCCGTGGCGATGCTGGCATAACCGGTCACCAGCAGGATCCGCATGTCCTCGCGCAGGGCACGCAGCGGCTGGATCAGCGACAGGCCCGACTCGGCGCCCAGTTTCAGGTCGATCAGCGCATACGCCGGCGGCTGCTGGCGCGCCAGCAGCAGTGCCGAGGCGATGTCGCTGGCGGTCACCGTTTCCAGGCCCTTGCGGGCCAGGCTGCGCTGCAGCGTGCGCAGGTACAGTTCGTCATCGTCGACCAGCAGCCCATGGCTGGCGGCGGGCAGGGCATTGAAGGTCATGCGGGGGTCTCCTGGGAGGCCAGGGGCAGGCGGAAGCCGACGCGGGTACCGGCGCCATTGGCCGGGCGCATCCACAGTTCGCCGTCCAGGCGTTCGATGGTGGCATGGGACAGGGCCAGGCCCACGCCCATGCCCTGGGTCTTGCCGCTGTTGAACAGGGTGCCGGGCAATACGGCCTGGCGGGCGTCGAAGCCGTGGCCGTAGTCGCGCACTTCACCGATGAGGTCATCGCCTGCGATGCGCAGGGTCAGGTCCACCTGCGGTCGGTCGGCCTTCTCGCCGGCGTCGGCGGCATTGTTGAGCAGCACCATCAGCAGGTGGCCGATGCCCGGATCCAGCGGCAGGGCCAGCGGGGCATCGTCGTTGCGCTTGAGGGTGATGGTCGGGCGCACCAGCCGCCACTGTTCCAGCACCTGCGGCAGGGTGACCACCTCGCGCCCGGGGGCATCGCCGGCGGCCGGGCGCGCCAGGGCCAGCACGCGTTCGCGGCACTGCACCAGCAGCTCGCGCAGCGTGTCCACGTCTTCGCGCACTTCCGGGCTGTCGGCCTGGTCGGCGATGTCGTCGGCCAGCAGGGTCATGGTCGCCAGCGGGGTGTTGAGTTCGTGCGCCACCGAGGCGGCGTGCGTGGCCAGCGCGACGATGCCTTCGTTGCGCACGAAGCGCTCGCGCAGCAGCGCCAGTTCGTGCTCGCGCTGGCGCAGGGCGATCGCCAGGCGCGTGGCGAACACCAGCACCACGGTGGCCGACAGCAGGAAGTTGCAGACCACGCCCCACTGGTGCATCTGCATGGCGGTGAAGTAGCCGGCCGGCAGCGGCAGGCCGAACAGGCCGCTGGCCGCGTATCCCACCAGGCAGGTGGCGGCCACGGCCAGGGTCCAGCGCAGCGGCAGGGCCAGCGCGGCCAGGGCGATGAGGATCAGGAACAGCGAGCCGAACGGATTGCCCACCCCACCGCTCCAGCCGACCATCCAGGTCAGGATGATCACATCCACCAGGATGTGGCCGAAGGCGGTGACCGGGGCCGGGTCGGCATCGTGCACGCGCCACTGGGCGTACAGGTTGAACAGCGCCAGCGCGGCCACGCCCGCCCAGAGCGGGCGCTGCGGCAGTTCCAGCCCGAGCACCCAGGTGGCCACCAGGATGGTGGCGGCCTGGCCGGCCACGGCCAGCCAGCGCAGGCTGCACAGCGTACGGAGGAAGGGGGCGTCGGTACCGGTCATGGCGCCCATGCTATGCGCTCGCGCTGTCGCCTGCCTGCGACAATCGGCCGCATCGGGCCGCAGGGCAGCCACCACCGGCGCGTCCGGCGCGCTAAAATGGCCGGATGCACGACGCCGTCAGCCAGCCGACCCAACCTTCCGACACCACCGTGTGGGCCCGCCGCCAGACCCAGCCTGTCCATATCGGCGGCGTGGTCGTGGGCGGCGGCCATCCCGTGGTGGTCCAGTCGATGACCAACACCGACACCGCCGATGTCGCCGCCAGCGTCAAGCAGGTCGCCGAGCTGTGGCGGGCGGGGTCGGAGATGGTGCGGCTGACCGTCAACAACCCCGAATCGGCCGCCGCCATCCCGCGCATCGTGGAGAAGCTGCGGATGATGGGCATCGAGGTCCCGCTCATCGGCGACTTCCATTACAACGGCCACCAGCTGCTGACCCAGGAACCGGCCTGTGCCGAGGCGCTGGCCAAGTACCGGATCAACCCGGGCAACGTCGGCTTCGGCAAGAAGAAGGACACCCAGTTTGCGCAGTTGATCGAATTTGCGATCCGCTACGACAAGCCGGTCCGCATCGGCGCCAACTGGGGCTCGCTGGACCAGTCGCTGGCCGCCCGCCTGATGGACGAGAACAGCCAGCGCGCCCAGCCGTGGGACGCCGGCCGGGTGCTGCGCGAGGCGCTGATCCGCTCGGCCCTGGACTCGGCGCACACCGCCGTCGAACTGGGCCTGCCGCGCGATCGCATCGTGCTTTCGGCCAAGGTCAGCGGCGTGCAGGAACTGATCGCCGTCTACCGCGACCTGGCCCAGCGCTCGGACTTTGCCCTGCACCTGGGGCTGACCGAGGCCGGCATCGGCAGCAAGGGCATCGTGGCCTCCTCGGCCGCGCTGGCCGTGCTGCTGCAGGAAGGCATCGGCGACACCATCCGCATTTCGCTCACGCCCGAACCGGGGCAGTCGCGCACCGCCGAGGTGATCGTGGCCCAGGAGCTGCTGCAGACCACCGGCCAGCGCGCCTTCACCCCGCTGGTGACCGCCTGCCCGGGCTGTGGCCGCACCACCTCCGAGTTCTTCCAGGAACTGGCCAAGGTGGTGCAGAACCACGTGCGCGGCAAGATGCCCGAGTGGAAGGTGAGCCACCCCGGTGCGGAGAACATGACGCTGGCGGTGATGGGCTGCATCGTCAACGGGCCGGGCGAATCGCGCCACGCCAACATCGGCATCTCGCTGCCGGGCACCGGCGAAACGCCGGCCGCGCCGGTGTTCGTGGATGGCGAAAAGACGGTCACCCTGCGCGGGGACAACATCGCCCAGGATTTCGTGGCACTGATCGACGCGTACGTCGAACGCAAGTATGTCCGCGGCGTCGGATAAGCCGGCGGTACTGGCCGCCCGCGAGCCGGCCGCCGGGTTCCGCCATTGGATGGCCCACAACGCCTGGCGCTTCGTGTTGCTGTTCATCGGCCTGCTGGTGCCGCTGGCCGGTTTCGTGGCGCTGGCCGATGAAGTGCACGAGCTGGAATCGTTCTATTTCGACGCGCCGCTGTTGTGGACCCTGCATGGCCTGCACTCGCCGGGGCTGGACCGCTTGTTCGTGCTGCTGTCCAAGCTGGGCTACGAGTGGTTCCTGATCCCGGCCGACGTGCTGATCGTCGGCGTGCTGGCCTGGCGCAGGCGCTGGCGCGAGGCCTGCTTTGTGGCCATCTGTTTCGTGGGCTCGGCCCTGCTCAACATGGGCAGCAAGCAGTTCTTCCAGCGCGACCGGCCCTCGCTGTGGGAATCCATCGCCCCGGAAAGCACGTTCAGTTTCCCCAGCGGCCACGCGATGGGCTCGATGACCCTGGCCGTGACCGTGGTGCTGCTGGCCTGGAATACCCGCTGGCGCTGGCCGGTGCTGGTGCTGGCGCCCTTGTTCAGCCTGCTGGTGAGCATATCGCGGGTGTACCTGGGCGTGCATTACCCCTCCGACATCCTGGCCGGGTGGTGTGCCGCGCTGGTTTGGGTGGTAGGGTGCTTCCTGGTCATGTTCCGGCGCCGCACGCCCTGGCGCCACCGGCCCTGAGCCGGACGCGGGGGCGGCAGGCCGATTACGGCAAGGCCGCAGGCGTACACTGATAGGTGCAGTAAACCGATAAAGCCTGGGGTGAAAGGCTTAGGGGAAGGGCAGGTCAGCACGGGTGTGATGCCGGCACCAGAACGCGCCGGCAGGGGGCAATTTTCCTTGTTATCGCCTACCCCCGCCGCTAGGCTTGCCCCCGTTCGCAGCGTTTGAAGAGGTGCGTGGATGACGATTCGAGTGTATCTGGTGGACGATCATGCGCTGGTGAGAACCGGCATGAAAATGATCCTCTCCAACGAGACCGATATCGAGGTAGTCGGTGAAGCGGACTCCGGCGAGGATGCGTTGCCCGACATCCGCCAGCTGCACCCGGACGTGGTGCTGTGCGACCTGCACCTGCCGGGCGTAAGCGGCATGGAAGTCACCGAGCGCGTGGTGCGCGGCGACCATGGCACGCGCGTGGTGATCGTCTCGGTGCTGGAAGACGGCCCGATGCCCAAGCGGCTGCTCGAAGCCGGCGCCTCCGGCTACATCGGCAAGGGCTGCGACGCGCAGGAACTGCTGCGCGCGGTCCGCGACGCGGCGCTGGGCCGGCGTTACCTGGGCAGCAGCATCGCGCAGAACCTGGCGCTGTCCAACGTGGAAGGCAGCCAGTCGCCGTTCGACACCCTGTCCCCGCGCGAACTGGAAGTGGCGCTGCTGCTGACCCAGGGCCTGCGCCAGGAAGACATCGCCAAGCGGTTGAGCCTCAGTGCCAAGACCGTCAACACGCACAAGGCCCGCCTGTTCGAGAAGATGGGCATCCACGACAACATCGCGCTGGCGCGCATGGCCAGCCAGTACGGCCTGGTGGACCCGGCGCGCCCGATGTAAGCGGCGCGCCCGCCGCCGCTCGAAAAAACGCCCGGGCATGCCCGGGCGTTTTGTTTGCGGCCGGCCACCGGTAGCCCCACGCCATGCGTGGCTGCTCCCGATACGCGCCTCAATGCGCGCGCACCCGCGCCACGATCTTCGCCGCCTGCGCGGCGCTGTCGCGCACCTTGTCCCACTGGCCGTTCTCGATCCAGCCGCCGGGCACCATCCACGAACCGCCGATGCAGACCACGTTCTTCTGTTCCAGGTACTCGGCGGCGGTGTCTTCGGTGATGCCACCGGTCGGGCACAGCTTCAGGTCCGGGATTGGACCGGCCAGGCCCTTGATCATCGCCAGCCCACCCACCGCCGAGGCCGGGAACAGCTTGCACACCCGGAACCCGCGCGCATACAGGGCCAGCATCTCCGTCGGCGAGGCCGCACCGGGCACCACCGGCAGCGCCGCCTGCGCCAACGCATCGGCCATGTGCGCCGGCGTGCCCGGCGTCACCAGGAAATCCGCGCCGGCGTCGATGGACTGCTGCATCTGCTCCACCGTCAGCACCGTGCCCGCGCCCACCACCACGTCGGGCAGCTCGCGCTTGAGCATCGCCAGCGCTTCCATCGCCACCGGCGTGCGCAGCGTCAACTCGATCGCCGGCAACCCGCCTTCCAGCAGCGCGGCACTCACCGCACGGGCCTGGTCGAGGGTATGCACGGTCACCACCGGCAGGATGCCGGCGGCAAGCAACAGGGATTCGGCGCGTTTCTGGTGTTCGGCGATGCTCATGGCGTTGCGTTTCCTTTCTTTCATTGTCTGCAGCGCAAAACCAAGCGCCGGAATGTGTCTGGAGGCAGCGGATGGCCCCGATCAGGACCGTTCTGCGGCAGGGATGCCGCAGACGAGCCTACAGGGATGTATTTACGGCGTGTCCTGATCGGGGCCATCCGCTGCCTCGACCCGGAAACCTACCCGCCGCTCTTGCCTCAGGCGTCCTTCCCCTCATGCGGCGCATCCGCCGCCGCCGCATCATGCCCAAGGTCGTACTCGGCATCGTAATTCCAGATATCGCCCTCGGCCGTCGCCGGCCCGCACGAAATCGAGATCGCGCCCTGGTCGGCCGGCCCCACCACGCGCCGGTTCAGCGCGAACAGGTTGCGGCCCAGGTCGTGTGCCGCCGGTGCCGTGTTCGGCGCCGGCGCGCGCGCGGCGAATTCGGCCGCGTCCACCAGCAGCTCCAGCGTCCCGGCCTCGCCATCGAGCCGGATCATGTCGCCCTCGCGCACCCGCGCCAGCGGGCCGCCGCGCGAGGCTTCCGGGGTCATGTGGATCGCCGCCGGGAACTTGCCCGACGCGCCCGACAGGCGACCATCGGTGACCAGCGCCACGCGGCGCCCCTGGTTCTGCAGCAGTCCCAGCAGCGGCGCCAGCGAATGCAGTTCCGGCATGCCGTTGGCGCGCGGCCCCTGGTAGCGCACCACCGCCACGAAATCGTGCGGCAGCACACCGGCGGCGTGCAGCTTGTTGAGCACCTGCGGCGCATCCACCACCACCGCCGGGGCTTCGATCGTGCGGAACGGTGCCTTCACCGCCGACAGCTTGATCAGCGAACGCCCCAGGTTGCCGCGCAGCAGGCGCAGCCCGCCCTGGGCCTCGAACGGATCGGCCACGCCGCGCACCACGTCCGCATCGGCGCTGTCGCGCACGCCGTCCACGTAGGTGAGCACGCCCTCGCGCAGCGCCGGCTCCTGCCCGTACTGGCGCATGCCGCCTTCGGCCACGGTCTGCAGGTCGGCATGCATCAGCCCGGCGTCCATCAGCTCGCGGAACACGAACGCGGTGCCACCCGCGGCCGCGAAGCGGTTCACGTCGGCGTCGCCGTTGGGGTACACGCGCGCCAGCAGCGGCACCAGCTGGGAGAGCTGGTCCATGTCGTCCCAGGTCAGCACGATGCCGGCCGCGCGCGCCACGGCGATCCAGTGGATGGTGTGGTTGGTCGAACCACCGGTGGCCATCAGGGTGACCACGGCATTGACGATCGCGCGTTCGTCGATGAGCCGGCCCAGCGGCCGGAAGTCATCGCCCAGCGCACTGATCTCCAGCGCACGCTCGCCGGCGCGGCGGGTGAGCGCGTCGCGCAGCGGCGTATCGGGATTGACGAACGAGGCGCCCGGCAACTGCACGCCCATCGCTTCCAGCAGCGTCTGGTTGGAGTTGGCGGTGCCGTAGAAGGTGCACGTGCCGGCGCCGTGGTAGGACGCGGCCTCGGCTTCGAGCAGCTCCTCGCGCGTGGCCAGCCCGGCCGCGTAGCGCTCGCGTACCTCGGCCTTCTGCTTGTTGGGGATGCCCGGGGTCATCGGGCCGGCCGGCAGGAAGATCGCCGGCAGGTGGCCGAAGGCCAGCGCGCCGATCAGCAGGCCCGGCACGATCTTGTCGCACACCCCGAGGTAGACGCTGGCGTCGAACATGTCGTGGCTCAGCCCGATCGCGGTGGACTGGGCGATCACATCACGCGAGAACAGCGACAGCTCCATGCCGCCGCGGCCCTGGGTGACGCCGTCGCACATCGCCGGCACGCCGCCGGCGACCTGCGCGGTGGCGCCCATGTCGCGCGCCACCTGGCGCAGGATCTCCGGGTAATGCTCGAACGGCTGGTGCGCCGAGAGCATGTCGTTGTAGGCGGTGATGATGCCCAGGTTGGGCGTGACGCCACCGCGTAGGCGCGACTTGTCGGTCGGCCCGCACGCGGCGAAGCCGTGGGCAAGGTTGCCGCAGCTCAACCGCGAGCGGAACGGGCCATCGCGCAGCGCGGCGTCGATGCCGGCCAGGTAGGCGGCACGCGAGGCGACGCTGCGCTGGACGATGCGCTGGGTGATGGCATGGAGTTGGGGATGCAGGCTCATTGGCTACCGGCTATGAGGGGGCGAACGGAACAACACCGGGGCAGGTCAGTCACACCAGTGGACGCGCAGCTTGGCGCCGTCGAGATCGATCGCGTTGAGGATGGGATACAGCTGCGGATTGTTGCTTTCCAGCGCCTGCCGGAGCACTTCCAGCTTCTGCTTGCCACGCAGCAGCAGCAGGCGTTGGCGGCTCTGCTTCAAGCCGTGCGGGGTCAGGGTGATGCGCAGCGGCCACTGGTTGGCACCGGGGCAACCGGTGGCATCCAGCGCGGCGTAGGGCAGGGTGCTTTCCAGTGCCCGGGCCAGGTCCCTGGAGCCAGGGAACAGCGAGGCGGTGTGCCCGTCATTGCCCATGCCAAGCACGCTCAGGCACGGCGCCTGGCTGTGCTGGGCCTGCAGGTTGGCCGTATACACGCACTCGGGCAGCGGCTTGCCGATCCGCACCAGCGGGTCGAAATGCGCGCCCTCGGCGCGCCCCAGGAAACTCTCGCGTACCAGCCAGGCATTGCTGTCGCGATCCTGCGGCGACAGCCAGCGCTCGTCCACCAGGCTCACTTCGACCCGGTCCCAGTGCACGTCCAGTTCGGCCAGCGCCTGGTACACCGGCGCCGGCGTGGTGCCACCGGAGAGGAGCATGCGCGCGCGGCCGAAGGTGGTGATGTCCTGGTTGAGGGCCTGCGCCATTTCCGCGGCGATGGCCTCGATCCAGCCGTCGGCATCGCCGTGGCGGACCAGAGTGAAACGATCGGAGGTGTCCAGCGTGTTCATGCGGTGTGTCCTGGCAGGTCGCGCTCGACATCGGCGGCGTAGGCGGCCGCGCCGAGCAGCCCCGCGTGCGGGTGCATCACCGCCAGCGAGGGCACGCGGGCCATGATCGAAGAGAAGCGCCCCTTGTGTTCAAAGCGCTGGCGGAAGCCGGAGTGCTGCAGCGAATCGAGCATCTTCGGGGTCAGGCCGCCGGTGAGGAACACCCCGTCCCAGGCGCCCTGCATCAGCACCAGGTCGCCGGCGATGGCGCCGAACACCGCGCAGAACACGTCCACCGCGCGCATCGCCTGCGGATCGCCGTGCAGCGCGCGGGCGGTGACGTCCACCGGCTGCAGCTGGCCCGGGTCGATGTCGGCCATCTCGCAGACCGCGCGATGGATGTTGACCAGGCCGGGGCCGCAGATCAGGCGCTCGTTGGAGACGCGGCCGAACTGCTCGGAGAGGATCTCCAGGATGCGGATTTCCTCGGGCGTGCCCGGCGGGAAGCTGACGTGGCCGCCCTCGGTTTCCAGCGGATAGCAGCGGCCGTGGCGCAGGATCAGCCCGCCCACGCCGAGCCCGGTGCCCGGCCCGATCACCGCATAGTTGCGCGGCTGGCCCGGCTTGCCCGGCACCCACGCCGCGCCGCCGACCTGGACCACGTCCTGCGGCTGCAGCAGCGAGATGGCCATCGCCTGGGCGGCG
This sequence comes from Stenotrophomonas sp., assembly GCF_036662295.1. Classification (GTDB taxonomy): domain Bacteria; phylum Pseudomonadota; class Gammaproteobacteria; order Xanthomonadales; family Xanthomonadaceae; genus Stenotrophomonas. The sequence continues at coordinate 10,314 of NZ_JAVWXA010000035.1, read as the reverse complement.
AAATCGTTGATCAGGTGCAGCTCGTCGAAGCCGAGCATGTGCGCGGTGCGGGTGCGCGAGATCACCCACGGGTGGTTGGTGATGCGCGCCTCGTCGCCGTCCACGCGCCCGGCCACGGCGAACACGCCGCGGGTGGCCTGGGCACCGACCTGTTCCAGGTAGTGGTGGGCCGCATCGCCCAGCGAGGGGAAATCGGCGACCGCGAATTCACGGATGCTGTCCTGCTGCAGCGGGGCGTCCAGGCTGGTATCGGCAAGCGCGAAGCGGGCGTTGGTGCCGCCGATGTCGGCGACCAGGACCGGTTGGTTCTGCAGCGTCATGCGTCGCCGTCCTTGCGACCGGCATCGGCGTCCACTTCGGCAGGCAGGAAGCCGGCCGCTTCGGCCGGGCCCCATTCGCCGGCCGGGTAGGGCTGCAGCGGCAGGCTGGCGGCCTTCCAGGCATCGCTGACGCTGTCGATCCAGGCCCAGGCGGCGCGCACTTCGTCATCGCGCACGAACAGCGCGTGGTTGCCGTTGAAGGCATCCAGGAACAGGCGTTCGTAGGCGATGCGGCGGTGCAGGCCGGTCGGCACGGACAGTTCCAGTTCCAGCGGGTGCAGTTCCAGCGCGCCCCATTCCGGGCCGGCCAGAGAACTCATCAGGCCCAGCTCGATGTTTTCCTGCGGCTGCAGCTGGAAGACGATGCGGTTGGGGGTGGCGTTGCGACGGTGCGGGCGCTCGAACAGCCAATGGGTGACCGGCTTGAGCGTGACCACCACACGGGTGGTGCGCTCGGCCAGGCGCTTGCCGGTGACCAAGTGGAAGGGCACGCCGGACCAGCGCCAGTTGTCGATGTGCGCGGTGACCCCGGCGAAGGTTTCCACGTCGCTGCCTTCTGGCGGCTGGTAGGCCTGGGCCGGCTGGCCGTTGATGGTGCCGGCGGTGTAGCGGCCGCGCACGCTGTCGCGGGCGGCATGCTTGGCATCGAGCGGGCGCAGGGCGCGCAGCACCTTGACCTTCTCGTCGCGGATGCGGTCGGCCTCCAGCGAGGCCGGCGGCTCCATCGCCACCAGGCACAGCAGCTGCAGGATGTGGCTCTGGACCATGTCGCGCAGCGCGCCGGAGCGCGCGTAGTACGCATCGCGGCCGTCCACGCCCTCGCTTTCGGCCACCAGGATGTGTACCGACTCGATGTAGTTGCGGTTCCACACCGCCTCCAGCAGCGTGTTGCCGAAGCGCAGCGCGATCAGGTTCTGCACCGCCGCCTTGCCCAGGTAGTGGTCCAGGCGGAACACGCGGTCCTCGTCGATCCACTGGCCGATGGTGGAGATGATCTCCTCGGCGCTGGCGCTGTCGCTGCCGATCGGCTTCTCCAGCATCAGGCGGTGCGGGGCGGCCAGTGCGCCCCCCTTGGCCAGGCCTTCGCAGGTGGAGATGTACAGGCCCGGCGGAATGGCCAGGTAGCTCACGCAGTGGCGGCCCACCAGGTCGCTGACCGACTCGGCGACCGAGTCCGGGTTGCGCAGGTCCACCGAGCGGTAGTCGATGCGCGCCAGCAGCGAGGCGATGTCGTCCTGGCTGGCCAGCGGCATGGCCTGCTGCAGGCGCGGGCGCAGGATCTCGCGGAAGCCCTCGGTGTCATGCGGGGACAACGCCAGCGCGCGGACCTTGAAGTCCTCCGGCAGCAGGCCGTCGCCCAACAGGCGCAACAGGGAGGGGAACAGGTAGCGCTGGGCCAGGTCGCCGGTGGCGCCAAACAGGAAGAGGGTGTCGTGCATCGCTCGAGTTTCAGATCCGGGTGACATCGTTGTCAATCGCTTCTCGTCTATGTTCTCGGGGGTGTCGCCGGTCGTGATGTCCGATGTTGCTGGTGCAACATGAACAGGCACGCGCCCGCGCATCATGGAGCATCTTCCGGGCCGCGCGGCAGGGGCGAGCCTGCCGACGGCGCCGCGGTCATGTCCGACCTACGGATAGTGCCACGTGAAAACGTTTACATGGCAGAATGCGCAGACTGTATTCGATTGCAGTGGTCGCCGTCATGCGGCACCACGCCATCGACCTGCCATCGGGAGGGCCGAAGGCAGTTCCGCACAACAGCCCGGCAGCGGGCGGACTGGAATGGGTGATATGGCAAAAGTGCAGTTGCAGGGCGTGCGCAAGGTCTACGACAACGGCCAGGTGGCCGTCCAGGGCGCGACCTTCGAAGTGGCCGATGGAGAATTGATGGTGCTGGTGGGCCCGTCCGGGTGCGGCAAGTCGACCTTGCTGCGCATGGTGGCCGGCCTGGAGGAAATCAGCGGTGGCACGCTGAGCATCGGCGAGCGCGTGGTCAACGACGTGGCGCCGAAGGATCGCGACATCGCCATGGTGTTCCAGAGCTACGCGCTGTATCCGCACATGACCGTGGCCGAGAACCTGGCCTTCGGGCTGAAGCTGCGCGGCCACGACAAGGCCACCATCAGCAAGCGGGTCACCGAGGCGGCCCAGACGCTGGGCCTGACCGAGATGCTGGACAAGCTGCCCAAGGCGATGTCCGGCGGCCAGCGCCAGCGCGTGGCCCTGGGCCGGGCGCTGGTGCGCGAGCCGGCGGTGTTCCTGCTGGACGAGCCGCTGTCCAACCTGGATGCCAAGCTGCGCCACAGCGTGCGCACCGAGATCGCCCAGCTTCATCGCAAGCTGGGCACCACCATGATCTACGTGACCCATGACCAGGTCGAAGCGATGACCCTGGGCCAGCGCATCGTGGTGCTCAAGGACGGGGTGATCCAGCAGATCGATACGCCGATGGCGCTCTACGACCGCCCGGCGAACCTGTTCGTGGCCGGTTTCCTCGGCAGCCCGGCGATGAACGTGCTGCGCGGCACGCTGCAGCGCACCGACAGTGGCATCGCGGTGCAGGACGGTTCACTGACCGCACCGCTCGGCCAGGCCGCGGTGGAGCCGGCATGGATCGGCCGCACGATCGCCGTGGGCGTGCGCCCGGAGCACCTGCAGCCGGCCGGTGCCGGCGACGCCACCGGTTTCGAGGCGACCATCGACGGGATCGAGCCGGTCGGCAACGAGATCTTCGTGAACATGACCAGTGGTGGCCAGGCGCTGGTGATGCGCGTGGCGCCGCAAGCGTTGCCGCAGGTGGGGGAAGGCATCCGCGTGGCGATCCAGCCGCAGGGCCTGCACTTCTTCGATGCCGACACCGGCGAGCGCCTGAACGCGGCGTAGGTCGTAACGCCTGCGGTGGTCGGCACCGCAGGCGTCGCTCAACACTGGATGCCTAGCGCGCCAGGCCGTCCAGCAACGGCAGCGGCACCGCGGCGATGTCCTGGACCGACAACGGGTCCGGGGCGATCTCCAGCGGCAGCACCGCCAGGGCCAGGTCGCCGGCCACGCTGGCCACGGTGCCGATCGCCGCGCCGTTCTGCTGCACCGATGCGCCGCTGGCCACGCCATCGCCCACGCGCAGCAACTGCAGGGCGCGCTTGGCCTTGCCCAGGAAGTGGGTGCGCGCCACGATTTCCTGGCCGGGATAACAGCCCTTCTTGACGCTGTAGCCGTTCAACCGGTCCAGCCCCAGCTGCTGCGGGGTCCATTGCTCGCGCTGGTCGGCGGCCAGGCGCGGCACGCCGAAGCGCAGGTCCGACTGGCGCCAGGCGAGGGCGAAACCGGCCTCCTCGCCGGTGTCGGTCGCCGCCGGTCGCGGGGCGATCCGCAGGGTGCGGGGCAGGGCATCGCTGCCCACATCCAGCTCCAGCGTCTCACCGTCAACGGCGATTGCTGCGCCAGTGGCCGCTTCCGGCGCGGTGAAACTGCCGGCCACGATCCGGTCTTCGCAGACGGTGATCCTGACCTTGCGGCGGAACACGAAACGCTGCAACTGCGACGCAATCGCATCGGCGTCGCCATCGGCGAGCACCAGCAGGATCTGCTCCGGGCTCACCCGGATCAGCTGGAACACAGCAATGGTGCGGCCTTTGGCGCTCAGCCAGGCGCTCCACTGCCAGTGCCGCTCGGGCAGGGCAGTGACATCGCTGGCGAACTGGGCGTGGGCGAACGCGGCCGCATCGATGCCATCCAGACTGAGCAGCTGGTGACCGGAGAGGCGCGGAAAACCGTTGAAATCCATGGGCAGGTTGTCAGGCACGTGAACGGGGTCTAAAATTTGTGCGTTGCGAGACCACCCATGATAGGCCAAACAACCCCCACTCCAGATTCCGACTCCCCAGCCCCGCAGGTCGACCAGGCGCAACCGCTGCCTGAGACCCCCGCGGTGCCCGTGGAGATCGGCGGCCGCGGCGGACTCGATCCGGTGCGGTACGGAGACTGGGAGAAAAACGGACGCTGCATCGATTTTTGATCAGCATTGAGCCAACGCGGCATTGCGCCGCCCAGCCGAGACAACGAGCCCAGCGAATGGCCGCCAGAGAACGTCCCCTTTCCCCGCACCTTCAGGTGTATCGCTGGCAGATCCAGATGGCCACCTCGATCCTGCATCGAGCGACCGGCATCTTTCTGTCTGTTGGAGCCCTGATCATCGCCGGCGGCCTGCTGGCCCTGATGATGGGTCCTGAATCCTGGAACTGCTTCACCGGCCACGCCGGCAGCTGGTATGGGAAGCTCTTCCTGTTCGCATGGACGTGGTCGTTTGCCTACCACCTGTGCAATGGCCTTCGCCATATCGTGCAGGACTTCGCGATCGGCTTCTCGATCCCGGCGTTCGTGCGCAGCAGCTGGATCTCCGTCTTCGCCAGCCTGGTGATCACCGCCCTGGTCTGGGCCTACGTGTTCCTCGGAGCGGCCGCATGAACAAGTTCCGTACCCCGCTGAAGAACGTGCGTGGCCTTGGCGCGGCCAAGACCGGCACCGAACACTTCGTGATGCAGCGCCTGACCGCCACCGCGCTGGTCGGCCTGACCGTGTGGTTCCTGGTGTTCGTGCTGAGCCTGATCGGCGCCGACTACGTGACCGCCACCGACGCGGTGTCCAAGCCGTGGAACGCGGTGCTGCTGGTCGGTTTCCTGGTGGCGATGTTCTGGCACGCCCAGCTCGGCCTGCAGGTCGTGCTGGAAGACTACATCCATAATTCGTTGCTGGCCCTGGCGCTGCAGACCACGGTGAAGTTCATTGCCGTGCTGGGCGCGATCGTCAGTGTTTTTGCGGTCGCCCGCATTGCGCTCGGCGTTGCCTGAGTCCAGGCACCAAGACAGGAATCCAGAGTAGATGTCCGCTTACAAGATTACCGAACACAAGTACGACATGGTCGTGGTGGGCGCCGGCGGTGCCGGCCTGCGCGCCACCTTCGGGCTGGCCGCCAAGGGCCTGCAGACCGTCTGCCTGACCAAGGTGTTCCCGACCCGGTCGCACACCGTGGCCGCCCAGGGCGGCATTTCCGCCGCGCTCGGCAACATGGGCGAGGACGACTGGCGCTACCACTTCTTCGACACCATCAAGGGCTCGGATTGGCTGGGTGACCAGGACGCCATCGAGTACATGTGCCGCGAAGCGATCCCGGCCATCATCGAGCTGGAACACTACGGCGTGCCGTTCAGCCGTACCGAAGAGGGCAAGATCTACCAGCGCCCGTTCGGCGGCATGACCACCAAGTACGGCGAAGGCCCGTCGGCCCAGCGCACCTGCGCGGCCGCCGACCGCACCGGCCACGCCATGCTGCACACGCTGTACCAGCAGTCGCTGGCGCACAACGCGCGCTTCATGATCGAGTACTTCGCCCTCGACCTGATCTTCGATGAGGAAGGCGTCTGCCGCGGCGTGCTCGCGCTGGACATGGCCGAAGGCTCGCTGCATCTGTTCCGCGCCCATGGCGTGGTGCTGGCCACCGGCGGCTACGGCCGCGCGTACTTCAGCGCCACCTCGGCGCACACCTGCACCGGCGACGGCGGCGGCCTGGCCATGCGTGCCGGCATCGCCATGCAGGACATGGAGTTCGTGCAGTTCCACCCGACCGGCATCTATGGCGCCGGCTGCCTGATCACCGAGGGCGTGCGCGGCGAAGGCGGCATCCTGCGCAACAGCAACGGCGAGCGCTTCATGGAGCGCTACGCCCCGCATTACAAGGACCTGGCCTCGCGCGACGTGGTCAGCCGTTCGATGACCATCGAAATCCGCGAAGGCCGCGGCGTCGGCGAGCACAAGGATCACATCCTGCTCGACCTGACCCACCTCGGCCCGGGCGTGATCGACGACAAGCTGCCGGGCATTGCCGAAAGCGCCCGCATCTTCGCCGGCGTGGACGTGCACAAGCAGCCGATCCCGGTGATCCCGACCGTGCACTACAACATGGGCGGCATCCCCACCAATTACCACGGTGAAGTGGTGCGCAAGCGCGGCGACGACAACGACGCCGTGGTGCCCGGCCTGTACGCCATCGGCGAAGCGGCCTGCGTGTCGGTGCACGGCGCCAACCGCCTGGGCTCCAACTCGCTGCTGGACCTGGTGGTGTTCGGGCGTGCGGTGGCCAACCGCTGCGCCGAGACCATCAAGCCGGGCCAGCCGCACAAGACTCTGCCGGCCGATGCCTGCGACAAGGCGCTGGGCCTGCTGGACAAGCTGCGTTACGCCGACGGCGACACCCCCACCTCGGTCATCCGCGACCGCATGCAGCGCACCATGCAGAACGATGCGGCCGTGTTCCGCACCAGCAAGACGCTGGAAGAGGGCTGCGTGAAGATGGCCGAGATCTTCGATTCCTTCCAGGACGTCAAGGTCTCCGACCGTTCGCTGGTGTGGAACTCGGACCTGATCGAAACCTACGAGCTGAACAACCTGCTGCTCAACGCGGTGGCGACGATCAACTCGGCCGAACAGCGCAAGGAAAGCCGCGGCGCGCATGCGCACGAGGATTATCCGGACCGCGACGACGTCAACTGGCAGAAGCACACCATGGTCAATGTCGATGACAAGGGCAAGTGCAGCTTCGACTATCGCCCGGTGCACATGTACACGTTGAGCAAGGACGTGGACGTGGTACCGCCGAAGCCGCGCGTGTACTGAGTACGCCCGGCATGACCACCGGCCACGCAACGCCTGCCACCGCCTCCGCCCCTCGGGCCGGAGCGGTGCGCGCGTGGCGGGCCGGCGGCGTCGATATCCTCAATTTCCATGCAAGCCGCGCCTGCGACGCAGCGCGAGCCGCCTGAGCCAACGAGAACAGCCATGGCCGAGTTTTCCCTCCCCAAGAATTCCAAGATCGGAAAGGGCAAGCACTTCCCCGCCAAGAGCGGTGCGAAGAACACGCGCACTTTCAAGATCTATCGTTGGAGTCCCGACGACGACAGCAACCCGCGTACCGATACCTACGAGATCGACCTGGACAGCTGTGGCCCGATGGTGCTGGACGCGCTGATCAAGATCAAGAACGAGGTCGATCCGACGCTGACCTTCCGTCGTTCCTGCCGCGAGGGCATCTGCGGCTCGTGCGCGATGAACATCGACGGCACCAACACCCTGGCCTGCACCCGCGCCATCGCCGACTGCGGCAAGGCCGAAGTGCCGATCTACCCGCTGCCGCACATGAGCGTGGTCAAGGACCTGGTACCGGACCTGACCCACTTCTACGCGCAGTACGCCTCGATCAAGCCGTGGATCCGCACCCAGACCCCGCCGCCGCCGGATCGTGAGCGCCTGCAGTCGCCGGAAGACCGCAAGAAGCTGGACGGCCTGTACGAGTGCATCCTGTGCGCGTGCTGCTCCACCAGCTGCCCGAGCTACTGGTGGAACGGCGAGCGTTACCTGGGCCCGGCGATCCTTCTGCAGGCCTACCGCTGGATCGTGGATTCGCGCGATGAAGACACCGGTGCGCGCCTGGACGACCTGGAAGACCCGTTCAAGCTGTACCGCTGCCACACCATCATGAACTGCGCGCGGACCTGCCCGAAGGGCCTGAACCCGGCGCTGGCCATTGCCGAGATCAAGAAGCTGATGATGGCGCGCCGCGCCTGATGCAGTCGCGCCGGGCGCTGTCCCGGCGTTGCGGCACCCCGCAAGCACCGCGCCCCGATCCTGTCGGGGCGCTTTGCTGATGGGCGCGCCGTCATGTGCCCCACCGGTGCCCGCGCGTCCCGCGGCGCCGGGTCATGCCATCCAAGGAGTCCCCCGATGGACGAAGCCACCGAACTGAAAAAGCTGCGCTGGCGCTGCCGGCGTGGCATGCGCGAGCTGGACCAGCTGTTTGGCCGCTACCTGGACCGTTGCTGGCTGCAGGCGCCGACCGAAGAGCGCGAGGTTTTCCTGTTCCTGCTGGAGAGCGAGGACGATAAGTTGTGGCGCTGGTTCATGGGTTACGAGGAGTGCCCGCATGCCCAACCGGCCGCCCTCATCGCACGGATCCGCGCCCTGCCGGCTTGAGTGGCGCCCCTCGCGTTGGCAGGCGGCGCTGCAGTGGCTGATGACCGCGCTGGCGCCCTGGGCGCTGTGCAACAGCGCGTTGCCCGCGCCCTGGCGCGCACCGGCCGGCGTGCTGGTGGTGGCGTGCGGCGCCTGGCAGGCCTGGCGCTACTGGCGCATGCCGGCCGAGCAGCTGCTGATTCCCGCCGGCCCGGCGCCGGCGCAGGTGGACCAGCTGCCGGTGGAGGATCTGCAGCTCGCCGATCGCGGCGTATTGCTGGAGGTGGCCTGGCGGCAGGGTGGGCGTCGCCGGCGGCGCCTGTTCTGGCCCGATACGCTGCCCCCGGCGCAGCGACGTGAACTGCGACTGGCCGTCCGCGCGCACTGCATTTCCCGTTCACGTCCGGCAGTGGCACCATAGCCCGAATTGTCCGGCGTACCTGCATGTTCAAACCCATCCCCGTCTCGATCGGCCTGCGCTACCTGCGGGCCAAACGCCGCAACGGCTTTATCTCCTTCATTTCGATGGCCTCCATCCTCGGCATCGCGCTGGGCGTGACCGTGCTGATCACCACCCTGGCGGTGATGAGCGGGTTCCAGAAGGAAATCCGCGACCGCCTGCTGCAGATGACCGCGCACACCACCATCACCAGCGATGGCGCGCCGATGTCCGACTGGCAGCGTGCGGTGGACGTGGCCAAGCAGGACCCGCGCGTGGCCGGTGCCGCACCCTACATCGAGATCCAGGCCATGCTCAGCGGCCCGCGCGTGCAGGGCGCGATCGTGCAGGGCATCGACCCGGCGCTGGAGCCGGGCGTGTCGGTGATCAACCAGAAGCTGGTCAAGGGCCGCTTCGACAGCCTCACCCCGGGCAGCTACAACCTGCTGGTGGGCAAGGAGCTGGCGCTGTGGCTGGGCGTGGACGTGGGCGACACCGTGCTGGTGACGCTGGCCGAAGTGCAGGGCACCCCGGTCGGGGCGATGCCACGGCTGAAACGCTTCACCGTCAGCGGCATCTTCGAGGCCGGCTACAACGAAATCGACAAGGGCGTGGCGTTCGCCAACATGGCCGACCTGGAGCGCGTGCTGCGCATGGACGGGGTCACCGGCGTGCGCCTGAAGCTGCATGACATGGACCACGCACTGGACGTGGGCGTGGACCTGGCCCACACGTTGGGCGGCGGCTACCGGGTCAGCGACTGGACCCAGCAGAACGCCAACCTGTATCACTCGCTGCGCATGGAGAAGGTGGTGATGGGCATCCTGCTCTCGCTGATCATCGCCATGGGCGCCTTCAACCTGGTGTCCTCGCAGGTGATGCTGGTGACCGACAAGCAGGCCGACATCGCCATCCTGCGCACGCTGGGCCTCACCCCCGGCGGGGTGATGCAGGTGTTCATGGTGCAGGGGTCGCTGATCGGCATCATCGGCACGGTGGCCGGCGTGATCGGCGGCATCACCCTGACCTTGAACCTGGAGCGGATCCTCGGCGCGATCGAGACGCTGTTCAACGTCAAGCTGCTGCCCGAAGACGTCTACTACATCACCGGCCTGCCGACGGACATGCAGACCCCGGACATCGTCATCATCACCCTCGTTGCACTGGCCATGAGCTTCCTGGCCACGTTGTACCCCGCGTGGCGCGCCGCCCGCACCCAGCCGGCGGAGGCCCTGCGCTATGAATGAGCCGATCAACCGCGGCGACGAAGTGATCCGGGCCGAAGGCCTGGCCAAGACCTATGCCGAAGGCCGCATGCAGACCCCGGTGTTCAACGGGTTGGACCTGAGCGTGAGCGCGGGCGAGACGGTGGCGATCATCGGCGCGTCCGGCGCCGGCAAGAGCACGCTGCTGCACCTGCTGGGCGGGCTGGATACGCCGACTGCCGGCGAGGTGTTCGTAGCCGGCCAGCGCATGTCCGGCCTGAGCGACGGCCAGCGCGGTGTTCGAGCTGATGCTGGAGTTGAACCGCGCCCACCACACCAGCCTGGTGCT
>NZ_JAVWXA010000034.1:0-37788 GCF_036662295.1 Stenotrophomonas sp. | reverse complement strand
CTGGCCTGCAGCAGGTCGCGGCGCAAGGCCATCGGCTGCATGTCCTGGCCGTAGGCGAACACCTGCGCATCCGGGGCCTGGTACAGCGTGCGCAGCGGATCGGCCGGGCCGGGCAGGGCAAGGGCGTGCACGACGTGCATGCGGAAGCGGTTGAGCCCCAGGTTGGTGCCCACCCACAGGTTGCGCTCGCGATCCTCCAGCAGCGGCACTGCGGTGGTGGAGGCCAGTCCCTGCGCCGCATCGAAACGCGCCACGCGCTGGCCCGCCGGCGCAGCCGGGTCCAGCTGGAAGATGCCGCCGTTGTCCACCAGGCTGCCCCACAGGCGGCCATCGGCGGTGAACTGGATGCGTTTGGCGAGCAGGCCGGGCACGCGCCGGGCCTCGCGTTCGGCGGCTGGCAGCAGGCCACGCACATCGGCCACCGGCATCACCCCGCGCTGGCGGTCGGCCAGCCAGATCTGGCCATCGGCGCGCAGCGCCAACGTGGAGAACGGCGCCACCGCCAAGGCCAGCGGCTGCCAGCGCGTGGCCGTGGCCGGCAGCTGCCACAGGCGCTTGTCGGCGATCAGCCACAGGGTGCCGGCGCGGTCGCGCAGCAGCCACTGCGCCGGCACATCGCCGATGCCCATGGCCGGGCTGGGCCGCTGCCAGCGCCGGCCGTCGAACCAGCGCAGCCCGCCGTCGCTGGCCGCCCACAGCCGGCCGCCGCCGTCCCGCGCCAGCCGCGGCACCAGCCCGGGTGGCAGCCCCTGGGCCTGCTGGTAGTGGGCAAGGCCGTGGCGGTCGATCCGGCTGATGCCCGCGTTGTAGTAGGCGATCCACAGCGTGCCGTCGGGGTCCTGTGCCAGGGTGGTCATGTTCGAGGAGGGGAACGCCTGGCCCGCGGGCGGCTCGCGGCGCTCGAACTGGCGGCCGTCGAAACGGTACAGGCCGGTGCCGGTGGCCAGCAGCAGGCTGCCATCGTCTGCCTGGGCGATGTCCCAGATGTCGCCGGGCGCGCCTTGGCCCACCACCCAGGCGGTATGTTCGTAGTCGGCCAGGCCATCGGCCAGCGCCGGCCAGCACGCCAGCAGCAGCCACAGCATCGCGCAACGCCCGGGCAGGCGGCGGCGGGCGCGGGCAGGGGCGGGCAGGCGCGGGGCATCGGGCATCCGCGCATTGTCTCAGGGTTGGGGGCAGTGCCTGCCTACTCTTTCGGGGCAGGCGCGGGCACCGCGCGATGCGGTACCCATAGCGGCCCGAACCGGAACGCGCCGATGCAACGACTGTTCGTGATGTTCCCCGACCGCGCGCCGGGCATCGGCCTGGTGCTGCTGCGGCTGGCGTTGTGCGCGGCGTTGATGACCGCCCCGGCGCCCGTGCCCGGCTGGTGGCAGGGCGTGGCGCTGCTGGCCGGCGGCCTGCTGCTGCTCGGGGTGTGGACGCCGTTGGCGGCGCTGTCCACGCTGGGGTTGCTGGGCGTGCAGCTGGCCACCCACGCGGCCTGGTTGCCGGTACCGCTGGCGATGCTGCTGCTGGGGCCGGGCGCGTACTCGCTGGATGCGCGTCGCTTCGGGCGGCGCGTGCTGCTGCGCGGGCCGGGCACCGGCACCGGCGGGCATCCCCCGAAAGAGTAGCCATCGCCACCTCCGATGGAGGGTAGGTGGGGGCGGTGCGGGCGGCGACCATGGCACACCCCGTCGCGGAGCCTGCTGATGGCTGCTGCCGCCCCACCGACGTCGCCCCCGCCGGCCGTCACATTGCCCCCCACCCAGGCCGCCGCGCTGCGTCGGGCCCAGGCCTACATCGAAGCCCACCTGCAGCAGCCGATGCTGGTCGACGACCTGGCCGCGGCCGCCTGCGTGAGCCGTTTCCACCTGGCCAGGCTGTTCCGGGCCGGCACCGGGCTCAGTCCGACCGCCTACCTGCGCCGCCGCCGTATCGAACACGCCCAGCAGCTGCTGCATGCCGGCGGCCTGAAGGTCAGCCAGATCGCCAGCACGCTGTGCTTCTTCGACCAGAGTCATTTCGTGCGCAGCTTCCGCGCGGTGACCGGCTGCACGCCCCGCCATTTCGCCCGGCGCAGCCTGCGCCCGGCCCCGTGATCCACCCCTTCATCCAACAAGGAATGCCCATGAACAAGGCCACCGCCGTCGCCGGCCCGTCATTGCTGTCGCCCACCGACCATGCCCTGGTGCTGATCGACTTCCAGTCGCAGATGGCATTTGCCACCCATACCATCGACATCTCCGCGCTGCGCAACAACGTCTCGCTGATCGCCAAGGGCGCGGCCGGGTTCCAGGTGCCGGTGGTGCTCACCACCGTGGCCGAGAAGTCCTTCTCCGGCCCGATGTTCCCGGAGCTGCCGGCGATCTTCCCCGGCCAGGCCGTGTTCGACCGCACCTCGATGAACACCTGGGAAGACCAGCCGGTGATCGATGAGATCAACCGCATCGGCAAGCCGCGCCTGGTGCTGGCCGGGCTGTGGACCAGCGTGTGCATCGTCGGCCCGGCGCTGTCGGCGCTGGCGCAGGGGTTCGAGGTGTACGTGATCACCGATGCCTGTGGCGATGTCAGCGTGGAGGCGCACGAGCGCGCGGTCACGCGCATGGTGCAGGCCGGCGCGGTGCCGATCACCTCGGTGCAGTACCTGCTGGAACTGCAGCGCGACTGGGCGCGCGGGGAGACCTACGGCCTCACCACCGGCATCGCGCGCGACCACGCCGGCGGCTACGGCATCGGCATCCAGTACGCCAAGACGCTGTTCGGCGCGCAGGAAGGCGGCCACTGAACATGACCGGCGCCACGGGCCTGGACCTTGCCTTGCTGCTGCTGCGTGTGGCGGCGGGCGGGTTCCTGCTGCCGCATGCGCTGGGCAAGCTGTTGGGTTGGTTCGGCGGTCCCGGCCTGGCCGGGTTCGCCGACGAACTGCGGGGGTTCGGGCTGCCGGCGCGTGCACCGCTGCCGCTGCTGCTGGCGGGCGTGCAGGTGCTGTGTGGCCTGGCCGTGCTGCTGGGCTGGCAGGCCCGCCTCGGTGCCGGCGTGGCCGCGGTCTTCCTGCTGGCCACCGCGCTGCTGGCCCTGCCCAAGGGCTGGTTCTGGATGCGCGGCGGTGCCGAGTACTCCCTGTTCTGGGTGCTGACCCTGTGTGCGGTGGCCCTGGCCGGCCCCGGCCGGTGGGTGCCATGAACGCCCCTCCCCAACAGCCGGGCCGGCGCGACGTCCTGCGCGGCGCCGGCGCGGCGCTGGCGCTTGCCCTGGGCGGGCGCGCCTTCGCCACTTCCTCGGAGAAACCCATGTCCACGCTGCTCGTTCGCAATGCCCGCATCACCACGCTCGATCCGTCCTGCCCGCAGGCCGATGCCCTGGCCGTCGTCGATGGCCGCATCGTCGCGGTCGGCACCGAGGCGCAGGTGCGTGCCGGGCTGGACGCCCCCACCGTCATCGACGCCGGTGGCCGCCGGCTGGTGCCCGGCCTCAACGACAGCCACACCCACCTCATCCGTGGCGGGCTCAACTACAACCTGGAGCTGCGCTGGGATGGCCTGCGCTCCCTGGCCGATGCCATGGCCATGCTCAAGGCGCAGGTAGACAACACACCCGCCCCGCAATGGGTGCGCGTGGTCGGTGGGTTCACCGCCGAGCAGTTCGTGGAAAAACGCCTGCCCACCCTGGAGGAGATCAATGCGATCGCCCCGGACACGCCGGTGTTCCTGCTGCACCTGTATGACCGGGCGCTGCTCAACCGCGCCGCGCTGCGTGCCTGCGGCTACGATCGCAACACGCCCGATCCGCCCGGGGGGCAGATCGCACGCGACAGCCGGGGCAACCCGACCGGCCTGCTGCTGGCCAAGCCCAATGCGCTGATCCTGTATGCCACCCTGGCCAAGGGGCCGCGCCTGCCGATCGAGTACCAAGCCAACTCCACCCGCCATTTCATGCGCGAGTTGAACCGCCTGGGCATCACCTCGGTGATCGATGCCGGCGGTGGTTTCCAGAACTACCCCGAGGACTACCAGGTCATCGAGCAGCTGCACCGCGATGGCGAGCTGACCGTGCGCATCGCCTACAACCTGTTCACCCAGAACAAGGGCGGGGAAGTGCAGGACTTCCAGCACTGGAGCGAGATCGTGGCCCCGCGCCAGGGCGACGACCTGCTGCGCCACAACGGCGCCGGCGAAATGCTGGTGTTTTCCGCGGCCGATTTCGAGCTCTTCAACGAGCCCCGCCCGGAACTGCCGCCGGGCATGGAGCCGGAACTGGACGCGGTGGTGCGGCTGCTGGTGGAAAAGCGCTGGCCGTTCCGCATCCACGCCACCTACGATGAAAGCATCGATCGCATCCTGGATGTGTACGAGCAGGTCAACCGCGAGATCCCCTTCGATGGGCTGCACTGGTTCATCGACCACGCCGAGACCATCACCCCGCGCAACATCGACCGCATCCGCGCACTCGGCGGCGGCCTGGCCATCCAGCACCGCATGGCCTACCAGGGCGAGGCCTTCGTGCAGCGCTACGGCCGCGAGGCGGCGCGCCACACCCCGCCGGTACGACGCATGCTGCAGGCCGGCGTGCCGGTCGGGGCCGGCACCGATGCCACCCGCGTGGCCAGCTACAACCCGTGGGTGGCGCTGTCCTGGCTGGTCACCGGGCGCACGGTGGGCGGGCTGTCGCTGTACGGCGAGGAAAACCTGCTCGAGCGCGAGGAAGCCTTGCGCCTGTGGACCCAGGGCAGCGCCTGGTTCTCCGGTGACCAGGACCGCAAGGGCCGCCTGGCGGTGGGGCAGCTGGCCGACTTCTGCGTGCTGTCCTCGGACTTCTTCGCGGTGGACGATGCGTCCATTGCCGATATCACCAGCGTGCTGACCGTGGTCGGTGGCCGGGTGGTGCATGGCGACGGCGATTTCGCCGCGCTGGCGCCCACGCTGCCGCCGGCCATGCCCGACTGGTCGCCGGTCAACCGCTTCGGCGGCTACCACGTGGGCGGCACGGCCACCGGCCTGGTGGCGCACGCCCATGCGCACGGCCACGGCGGCTGTCGCACCCATGGCGCGCACGGGCATGCGGCCGCGCACGCGGTGCCGACCGATGCGCCCAACGCGTTCTGGGGCGCCATGGGGTGTTCGTGCTTCGCGTTCTGAGTCTGGGCCTGGCCACGCTGGTGGTCCCGGCCGCCGCCTCGGCCTGCGAGGCGGACGACGCGGGCCATTGCTGGTCGTTGGCCGGCGGTGCGCAGGTGCGCAGCGATGCCTCGTTGCGCCTGCGCAGCCTGTATTACGACCCGACCCGCTTCGGCGTGCAGGGTGGGGCAGATGGCTACGGCCTGTTGCGTGCGCTGGCCTCGGTCAGCGCGCAGCGCGGGGGCTGGGACGGCATGGCGCAGCTGGGCGTGCATGCCGAGCAGGGCCGCCACGGTGGCCCGGGCGGCATCGACCGCGGCGCACTGGACCTGCAGCAGGGCTACGTACGCTGGCAGGGCCGGCGCATCGGCTGGCAGGTGGGCCGGCAGGAGGCCGGATACGGCAGCTCGCGGCTGCTCTCGGTGCGCGACGGCCCCAACATCCGGCTGGCGTTCGACGGGGTCCGTGGCCGCTGGCGCGCCCCGCGCTGGCAGCTGGACGTGATGGCATTGCGTCCGGTCGATCCCCGCCCCGGTGCCTTCGACGACCGGTCGGACCACGGCCAGTACCTGCTGGGCGGCTATGCCACCGTGCACGGCCGCCGCGCGGGCAACGGGCTGGACCTGTACCTGCTTGGGTATGGGCGCGAGCAGGCGCGTTTTGCCAACGCAGGTGGCGACGAGCGCCGCACCACCCTGGGCGCGCGGTGGTTCGCCCGCAGCACGGCGTGGGATGCCAACGTGGAGCTGGTCGGGCAGCGCGGCCACCTGCGCGCCGCGCAGGGTGACCAGGCCATCCGCGCCTGGACGCTGGCCAGCGATACCGGCGTGCAATGGCGCGACCGGCGCTGGCAGCCGCGGCTGGGCGTCAAGATCGACATCGCCAGCGGCGACCGCGACCCACGCGATGGCCGCTTGCAGACGTTCAATGCGCTGTACCCCAAGGCGGCGTACTTCAGCGAGGCCAGCCTGCTGGCACCCGCCAACCTGATGGACGTGCAGCCCACGCTGCGCCTGACCCCGCACCCGGCGCTGAGCACCGAGCTGGGCTGGCAACTGGCGTGGAAGCATCGCCGCGCCGATGCGATCTACACCACCCCGGCACCGCTGGCCGCCTTGCCGGGCAGCGCGGGCACGCCGCGCCGGATCGGCCAGCAGTTCAAATGGGAAACCACCTGGCGAGCCAGCCCGCAGTGGCAATGGCAGGCACAACTGGCCTGGTTCGACGCGGGCCCCGGCCTGCGCGCGGCCGGTGGCCGCGACACTTTGTTTGCATCGATGGTAGGAGCGTGGCAATGGTAAGCAACACTGGGAGCGCCGCCCCCGGCGCGTGGTCGCCGCTGAAGATCGGCCTGTTCCGTGCGATGTGGCTGGCCATCCTTGGCAGCAACGTGGGCACCTGGATCAACGACGTGGCCGCGGCGTGGGTCATGGCCGAGCGCACCGGCTCGCCGCTGATGGTGGCGCTGGTGCAGTCGGCCACCACCGTGCCGGTGGTGCTGCTGGCGCTGGTGGCCGGCACCCTGGCCGACATCGTCGACCGCCGCCGGTACCTGCTGTTCACCCAGGGCTGGATGCTGCTGGTCGCGGCCACGCTGGCCACCCTCACCGGCCTGTCCCTGCTCACCCCGCCGTTGCTGGTGGCGCTGACCTTCGCGATGGGCTGCGGCGCGGCCATGGCCATGCCCGCCCAGGCGGCGATCGTGTCCGAGCTGGTGCCGCGGCCGATGCTGGCATCGGCGGTGGCCTTGAATTCGATCGGCATCAACATCGCCCGTTCGCTGGGGCCGGCCATCGGCGGGCTGATCGTGGCCCAGCTCGGGCCCAGCTGGGCGTTCGGACTGAACGCGCTGAGCTTTGCGGCGATGCTGATCGTATTGACCCGTTGGAAGCCCGATCCGCTGGCGTCCACGCTGCCGCCGGAGGGCTTCGGCGCCGGGCTGCGGGCGGGCCTGCGCTATGCGTTGCGGGCCGGCCGGCTGCAGGCGGTGTTGATCAAATCGGCGGGGTTCTTCTTCTTCGCCAGCGCGGTGACCGCACTGCTGCCGTTGGTGGTCCGTGCCGAGATGCACGGCGGCGCCGGCATGTACGGCGTGCTGCTGGGCTGCATCGGCATCGGCGCGGTGACCGGCGCGCTGGTGCTGCCGATCCTGCGTGCGCGCCTGGACCGTGACCTGCTGGTGCTGCTGGCCACGCTGGCCTGCGCGCTGAGCCTGTTCGGGCTGGCCTGGTGGCGGCACATGGCGCTGCTGCCGGTGGCGATGCTGGTGAACGGGTTTGCCTGGATCACCGTGCTGTCCTCGCTGCAGATCGCCGCGCAGACCGCGGTGCCGGCATGGGTGCGGGCACGCGCGTTGTCGCTGTACATCATGGTGTTCTCGCTCGGCATGGCCGCCGGCGGCCTGAGCTGGGGCAGCCTGGCCCAGCGCACCTCGATTCCGTTTGCCCTCACCCTGGCGGCGGTGGGCGCGGTGGTGGGTGGGCTGCTGGTCTGGCGGGTGCGCATCGCCGGCAGCGAAGAGCTGGACCTGCGCCCGGCTGGCACCTGGCCGGCGCCGGAGTTGGCGGTGCCGGTGTCGCACGACCGCGGGCCGGTGCTGGTGACGGTGGAGTACCGCATCGCCGAAGCGGACCGGGCCGCCTTCCACCAGCTGATGGGCGAGCTGGGGCGCACCCGGCGCCGTGATGGCGCGGTGGTGTGGGGCGTGGCCGAGGACGTGGCCACGCCCGGCATCCACCTGGAGTATTTCGTGACCAGTTCGTGGGTGGAGCACCTGCGCCAGCATGAGCGGGGCACGGCGGAGGACCGCGAACACCAGGGCAGGGTGCGCGCACTGCACCAGGGCGAGCACGCACCGATCGTGCGCCATTTCGTGGGCGGTGACGGGCAGTTGGCCGCGCACAAGCCCGGTCACGCGCACCACGACATCTAGGCCGCGGCATCCGGTATCACGGCCTTGTCCCGCCCTGCGCGGGGCATCGCCTGGCGGTGTCGTCGTCGACCACCGCCAGGCGCCGTGCCGCGTCTCGATCAGGCCTGGGCGAAGGCCAGCAGGTCCTGGTTGAACTGGTCGGCGTGGGTGACGGTCAGGCCATGTGGCGCGCCCGCATACACCTTGAGCGTGGCGTTGGCCACGATCTGCGCCGACAGGCGACCGGAGGCATCGATGGGCACGATCTGGTCGTCATCGCCGTGCACGACCAGGGTGGGCACGTCGATCTTCTTCAGGTCTTCGGTGTAATCCACTTCGGAGAACTCGCGGATGCAGTCGTACTGCCCCTTGTGGCCACCCTGCATGCCCTGCAGCCAGAACGCATCACGCATGCCCTGGCTGACCTTGTGGCCGTCGCGGTTGGCGCCGAAGAACGGGGTGGTGAGGTCCTGGTAGAACTGCGAGCGGTCGGCGGCGACGCCGGCGCGGATGCCATCGAACACCGCCAGCGGCAGGCCGCCGGGGTTGCCGGCGCTGACCACCATCTGCGGCGGCACGGCGCCGACCAGCACCGCCTTGGCCACGCGCTTGCTGCCATGGCGGCCGAGGTAGTGGGCGATTTCGCCACCGCCGGTGGAGTGGCCGACCAGGATGGCCTCGCGCAGGTCCAGGGCCTCGATCAGCGAGGCCAGGTCGTCGGCGTAGGTATCCATGTTGTTGCCGTCCCAGGTCTGGGTGGAGCGACCATGGCTGCGGCGGTCATGGGCGATCACGCGGTAGCCGTGCCGGCCCATGAACAGCATCTGCGGGTCCCAGGCATCGGCGCTGAGCGGCCAGCCGTGGGCGAACACGACCGGCTGGCCCTGGCCCCATTCCTTGTAGAAAATGTGGGTGCCATCGTTGACGGTGTGGAAGCGGCTCATCAGGTATCTCCATGTGCGTGAGGGCTGCGGCGGCGCCGCAGCGGCGCCCAGTACAGCGTGGCGAGGGGGGCGGCGATTGCATCGGTGTGCTGGATCGGGGCCGCCCATGCCACCGCCTTAACCGCCAACCGCGTATCGTCAGCGCTCTTTGAGTTGGAGTGGATGCATGCGTTGGATCGTGTTGTTGGCCGGGTTGGCCATGCCGGTGGTGTCGTGGTTCTCACAGTCCGGTGCGTTTGGTCCAACCAACGGTGCGATCTCCGACCGTTACCCGACGCTGCTGGTGGCCGCCGGCTATGCGTTCGCGATCTGGGGCGTGATCTTCCTCTGGGACGTGGTGTTTGCGGCGTGGCAACTGCGCCGCCGCAAGCCGGACCTGGTGGGCGTGCGCGGCTGGGCGGCCGCCGGTTTCGCGCTGACCGCCGCCTGGATGCCGGTGTTCTCCCAGCAGCTGTTCCTGCCGGCGCTGGCCATCATCTGGGCCGCGCTGGCCTGCCTGCTGGTGGCCGCCGTGCGTGCCGCGCCGCTGGACGCCAGCGCCGGGCAGCGGGCATGGGCGGCGTATCCGCTGGCGCTGCACGCCGGCTGGCTGTCGATGGCCGCCTTCCTCAACACCGCCCAGGTGATCGTGGCCTACCAGTGGCTGCCCACCGCGGACATGTTCGGCTGGAGCGTGGTCCTGCTGGCGCTGGCCACGCTGCTGGCGTGGGGGATGAACCAGCGTCTGCGCGGCCACTTCGCCTATCCGGCGGCCGTGGTCTGGGCGCTGCTCGGCGTGTACGTGAAGCAGTCCGGCTGGCGCCTGCCGGGCGCGGACACCGTGGCGGTGCTGGCACTGGCCGTGGCCGCACTGCTGGTGCTGCAGACCCTGCTGCTGCGCGCACGCGCGTGGCGCCAGCCGCGCGTGGCGGTGGTGGCCGCGCACAAGCACCGCCGCTAGACGCCACCCCCTTCATTCCCCCTGCCGGGCCACGGCCCGGCCTTCCCGATTCCGCAACAGGAGACGACCCATGCGCGCTGCATTGCATGACACCTTTGGCGACCCCACCGTGGTCCTGCACGGCGGCGACGCCGCCTTGCCCGAACCCGGCCCGGGCGATGTGCGCATCCGCACGATGCTGGCCCCCATCCACAACCACGACCTGTGGACCGTGCGCGGGCAGTACGGCTACAAACCGACCCTGCCGGCCATCGGCGGCAGCGAGGCCACCGGCGTGATCGACGCGCTGGGCGAGGGCGTGGACGGGCTGGCGATCGGGCAGCGGGTGAGTGCCGCCTCGGTCCACGGCACCTGGGCCGAGTACTTCCTGGCCCCGGCCAGGATGGTCATCCCGATGCCGGACGGCATCGACGATGCCACCGCCGCGCAACTGATCGCCATGCCCCTCAGCGCGCTGATGCTGCTGGAATTCCTGCAGGTGCACGAAGGCCAGTGGATCCTGCAGAACGCGGCCAACGGCGCGGTGGGCAAGGCCTTGGCGATGCTGGCCAAGGCACGCGGCGTGCACTGCGTGAACCTGGTGCGGCGCGACGAGGGCGTGGCCGAAATGCAGGCCCTGGGCATCGACCACACCATTTCCACCGCACAGTCGGACTGGATGGCACAGGTGCAGGCCTGCGTGGGCGGCGCGCCGATCCGCGCGGCGGTGGACTCGGTGGGTGGCCGCGCCAGCAGCGAGCTGATGACTCTGCTGGGCGACGGCGGCACGCTGGTGTCCTTCGGCTCGATGACCGGCGAGCCGATGCAGCTCGGTTCCGGCGATGTGATCTTCAAGCAGGCCACGGTCAAGGGGTTCTGGGGCAGCAAGGTAAGCCAGGCGATGGCGCCGGCGGACAAGCGCCGGCTGGTTGGCGAACTGCTGCAACTGGCCGCGCGCGGCGGGTTGAGCCTGCCGGTGGATGCCGTGTTCGGGCTCGACGAGATCGCCGCCGCGGCCAAGGCCAGCCTGGCCCCGGGCCGCAACGGCAAGGTCCTGCTGCGCCCGTAAAGTCCCCGCGCCACCCAACCGCTGCTGACAAAGGGCAGGGCAGAGGATAATGTAACTGCCAAAGTTACAGTAAAGGACGCCCATGGATCCCTATGCCGATGACGCGGCCGTCGCCCACTACGCCGAGGCCCCGCCGCGGCTGGTGCCGGGCTTCGCCGACCTGCAGCGCATGAGCACCCAGTTGCTGGCCGAATCCGCGCCGGCCGATGCGCACGTGCTGGTGCTGGGGGCCGGCGGTGGGCTGGAGCTGCGCGCGTTCGCGCAGGCCCAGCCGGGGTGGCGGCTGGAGGGCGTCGATCCCTCGGCCCCGATGCTCGCGCTCGCACGCCGCACCTTGGGCGAGCACGCCGACCGCGCCCGCCTGCACCTGGGCTACATCGACAGTGCGCCGGCAGGCCCGTTCGATGCCGCCGCCTGCCTGCTCACCCTGCATTTCGTGCCGCCCGCCCAGCGCCTGCCCACCCTGCAAGGCCTGCATCGGCGGCTGCGACCCGGCGCGCCGTTGGTGGTGGCGCACCTCTCGTTCGCACAGGACCCCGGCGCACGCGAACGCTGGCTGGGCCGCTATGCGCGCTTTGCCGAATCCTCGGGCATTGCCCGCGCGCAGGCCGAAAACGGCCGTGCGGCCGTGGCCGAGCACCTGCACATCCTGGCCCCGGCGCAGGAGGAGGCCCTGCTGGTGGAGGCCGGTTTCCACGCGGTCGAGCCGTTCTACCAGGGCCTGGGCTTTCGCGGCTGGCGTGCGCTGGCCTGATCCACGCGGCGACGTGCCGGTCACCGCCGGCCGCGTAGGCTGGGGCGCTGCACACACCACGGGAGTCCATGTTGACCCAGGTATTCATCATCGGTGCGGCCGGCAAGGTCGGTCGGCCCCTGGCCAGGCAACTGGCCGCGCGCGGCCATGTCGCGCTGGCGCTGCATCGCCACCCGGCGCAGGCCGCCGACCTGGCCACGCTGGGCGCCCGTCCGGTGCACGGCGACCTCACCGCCGACGACGCGCCCACCCTGGCCGCCCGCATGGCCGGCAGTGACGTGGTGGTGTTCACCGCCGGCGCCGGCGGGGCCGGCATCGCCGTGACCGATGCGGTGGACGGCGCCGGGCTGGTCCTGGCCGTGGCGGCCGCCCGCCAGGCGGGCGTGGCGCGGTTCCTGCTGGTATCCGCCTTCCCCGAGGCGGGGCGCGGCAAGGCCCTGGGCGAGGGCTTCGAGCATTACATGGCGGTCAAGAAACGCGCCGATGTGCACCTGGCCGCCAGCGACCTGGCGTGGGTGATCCTGCGCCCGGGCACGCTCAACGATGCGCCTGGCACCGGCCGGATCACGGCCGGCCCCGCCATCGCCTACGGCGAGGTGCCACGCGAGGACGTGGCGGCCACGCTGGTCGGCTTGATCGAGCGGCCAGCGCTGCAGCACTGCATCATCGAACTCACCGGCGGTGAGGTGCGCGTCGATCAGGCGCTGGATCGGCTTGGCGTAAAATGTGCGCCTACCACTGCCACACAGACGAGCACGCCATGACCAACGCCTCCTTCTATCCCATCGGCACGCCGGGCCAGCCGTGGGGCGCGGACGAAAAGGCGCAATGGCGTGCCAGGCAGGTGCCGCAACGCCAGTATGCCGACGACGTGCTGCCGGCGCTGGAGGCCCTGCGTGCCGACTTCGACGTGGTCCAGTACGGCACCCTTGAGTACGCCCCGCACCGTTACCCGCTGTGCGCGGTACGCAGCCGCGACTGGGACCCGCAGTTGCCGGGCATGCTCGTCACCGGCGGCGTGCACGGCTATGAAACCAGCGGCGTGCAGGGCGCGCTGCAGTTCCTGGCCACGCGTGCGAAGGACTACGCCGGCCGTGCCAACCTGCTGGTCGCGCCCTGCGTGAGCCCGTGGGGCTACGAGCGCATCCAGCGCTGGAACGCCGATGCGATCGACCCCAACCGCTCCTTCGTCACCGACAGCCCGGCAGCGGAGTCGGCGGCGTTGATGGCCCTGGTCGAACCGCTGCGCGCGGGCATGCGCATGCACATCGACCTGCACGAAACCACCGACAGCGACGAGAGCGAATTCCGCCCGGCCCTGGCGGCCCGCGATGGCAAGCCGTTCGAACCGGGCCTGATCCCCGATGGCTTCTACCTGGTGGACGACAGCGAAAACCCGCAGCCGGCCTTCCAGACCGCGGTCAATGCCGCGGTGGAGCAGGTGACCCATATCGCGCCGGCCGACGACAACCACCAGATCATCGGCTCGCCGGTGGTGGCCCCCGGGGTGATCGAGTACCCGCTGAAGAAGCTCGGCCTGTGCGCCAGCATCAGCGGCGCCACCTACACCACCACCACCGAGGTCTACCCGGACAGCCCGCGTGCCACCCCGCAGCAGTGCAACGACGCGCAGGTGGCAGCGGTGTGCGCGGCCATCGATTACGCGTTGGCGCACTGAGGATCGCCGCCCAGACCCCTCGCGCGATGCCGGCCGCTGGCCGGCTATTCGCGTCCGTCAGCGGAACAACTGGTTCAGTGCCGCGCCCGATGCCGCGTCGGCAAAGCCGTCGAAGCGGCCCTCGTCCCTGAGCAGCTGCGAGGCGCGCATCATGCCGCCCCACGCGGTGCGTGCCATCGCACCGCCCACGCTCACCCGGCGCACGCCCATCGCGGCGATGTCCTGCAGGGTGAACGGCACCGCGCTGCCCACCAGCAGGTTGACCGGCTTGGGCGCCACCGCGGCCACCACGGCCTCGATCTGCTCGCGGGTGGTGATGCCCGGTGCGTACAGGCAGTCGGCACCGGCCTCGGCGTAGGCGCGCAGGCGCGTGATCGCATCGTCCAGGTCCGGGCGACCGACGAAGAAGTGTTCCGCCCGCCCCACCAGCAGCACGTCCTGGCCGCTGCGATCAATCGCTGCGCGGGCCGCCCGCACGCGCGCCACGGCCTCGTCAAGCGGGCGCAACGGCTGCGCCGGATCGCCGCTGGCATCCTCGATGGACAGGCCTGCCACGCCGGTGGCGATGGCCTGGCCCACGGCGCGCGCGACCGCGGCGGGATCGGCGCCGAAGCCATCGCCGAAATCGGCGTTGACCGGCAGCGGCGTGGCCGCGGCAAGCGCCTGCAGGTGGGCCAGGGTCGCCTCCAGCGACAACGCACCGTCCGGCTTGCCCTGGCTCCAGGCCACCCCGGAGCTGGTGCTGGCCAGCGCGGCAAACCCCAGGCCGTGCAGGTAGCGCGCACTGCCCACGTCCCACGGGTTGGGCAGGACGAAACAGCCCTGCGCGTGCAGCGCACGGAAGGCCGCGCGGCGGGGTTGGGGATCGAAGGTCAATGCAGGCACGGCGCCAATCCAGCAAACGATAGCCCGATGGTAACGCTGCCGAAGGGGAGCGGCCGCCATTCGCTGCTAAAGAATCAGCGAAAGCGGCCGAAAGGCTGACTGAGCGCCTTCAGACGCTGACGGTACACACAAGGAGAAAAGTGCATGGAAGCCATTACGCTGTTTGCGCAGATCGACCAGTCTTCGGTAAGTCCAAACGGCGACAGGGAATCGAGCGAGTGGGTTTTCGACGCCTTTGTAGCGACGGAGTGGGTCACACAGGGGCGGCTTCCTTCCGAGGGCATGGAAGACAATGCACTGGATGAAGCGTATCCCGTCGCGATCATCGCCATCGACGGCAAATCGGCGTCGCGGACGTTCAAGATTCGCCCGAATATGACCGGCACGGCGTGGTACCAGATCACTGTGGATGCGGGCAAAGGTCTTCCGGCACGCGTGGTTGGCGGTGGCGAGGGGGAAGGCGAAGTATCCGTGACGGATATTCGACGCGTGGACGGCCGCCAGGCGAAACGACTGGATGCACTTGTGGCAATGCCGAAGGGCAACACGCCGAAGCTTGAAGAGCTGAAGCAGCTTTTTGTGCCGGTGGACCGCGCCGCCAGCGTGCCGGATGCCGTTGTCGTTGATGTGGGTCAGGCCGCCTTGGCCGCATTGTGCATGCCGGGAGGCGGCGATCCATTGTTGTTCGTGGATCTTGGCTGGCCCACGATCTTCAATCGTCAAGGCCTTCCCGCCTGCCTTCCTGACATGACCAGCACCAGCGCTACAGTGCTGCTGACGCACTGGGACTGGGACCATTGGGGTTTGGCACTGAAAAGCATCAAATGGGCGGGGTCACCCAAGCATTGCGTGATCACCTGGAACCTCGCCGCACTGGATCGTCCTTGGGTAGTGCCGGGCGTTGGCAAGGCGTGGGGAAGCGTCAAGCTGTCACCGATGCACTGGCGGTTCGCATTGGCCTTGGCGCGACGGGGCAATCTGTATCGCTGGCCGTCCTCCACCTCCTTTATGTCCAACCAGCATTTGATGGTTGCACGCGTGAGTGGTGGCAAAGCTGGGGATCGCAACAACAACGGCCTGGTTGCTGTCGTTGCCGACCAGTCCGTCGGTCTCGCTCCGCGCCGCGCGATTGTCCTGCCAGGCGATGCCAACTATCCGAATTTGCCCTTTTGCAAACCTGGATGGACGCCCAAATACGCGTTCAGCGGCTTGGCCGCCTCGCATCACGGCGGCAAGGTGACGGTCGCCAAAATCCCTCCCGCGGCATCGCCCGCATGGCTGGCGATGTCAGTGGGAATGGGCAACCGATACAAACACCCCGCGACGCAGGCACAGCGGGGTTACATCGACAAA
Source organism: Stenotrophomonas sp. (assembly GCF_036662295.1). Classification (GTDB taxonomy): domain Bacteria; phylum Pseudomonadota; class Gammaproteobacteria; order Xanthomonadales; family Xanthomonadaceae; genus Stenotrophomonas. The sequence goes on along the minus strand of NZ_JAVWXA010000034.1, from coordinate 22,176 downwards.
GGCTGGACCTGGCAGGTGCCGACGTCGCACCGCTGCGTCGGCACTGCGGCGGCTGCGCATGCGGCCCACGGGAGCGTCCTGCTCACCACCCTCACCGAGAGGCAGCAATGGGCGCCGAGCGTCGCCCCATGCTGGTACCAACCCGTTCAGTAGCGGGGACACGACCCGTGAGAGCAGCATCTCACGGGTGTCGTAGGCCGCCGCCGGCTCAGGCCCGCAGCCGCCGTGCCGCCAGCCCGATGCCGACCAGCGCGACGGCCACCAGGCAGAAGGCCACCACCAGGCTGCTGCCCTGGGCGACGAAGCCGATCAACGCCGGCCCGGCCAGCACACCGGCATAGCCCAGCGTGGTGATGGCCGGGATCGCCAGGCTTTCCGGCATGGCCTTCTGGTTGCCGGCCATCGAGAACAGGGCCGGCACGATGTTGGCGCAGCCCAGCCCGATCAGCGCGTAGCCGACCAGCGCCAACGGCAGCACCGGGGCGAAGGTGACCAGGCCGAAGCCGGCGGCGGCCACCAGGCTGCCCAGCAGGATGGCCAGGTGACGGCCCAACCGTGCCACCAGGCCATCGCCCACCAGCCGGGTCACGGTCATGGCGATGGCGAAGGTCATGAAGCCCAGCCCGGCGCGCGAGGCCTCCACCTGCTGCACCTCATGCAGGAAGACCGCGCTCCAGTCGAGCATCGCGCCCTCGGCCAGGAAGGCCACGAAGCACAGCACGCCGATGCCCAGCACCACCCCGTGCGGGATCGCGAACACCGGCGCATCGGCCGGGGCCTTGTCGCGGCGCCAGCGCGGCGAGGCGATCGCCAGCAGCACGGTCATCACCGCCACCGCCAGCACGCACACCACCCACGGCGCCAGGTGCAGCGCCAGCAACGCGGTCATCGCCGCCGCACCGACCGCCCCGCCGATGCTGTAGAAGGCGTGGAAGCCGGACATCATCGGCCGCCCGGCGTCGCGCTCCACCATCACCGCATGGATGTTCATCGTGCAATCGCAGGCCCCCACGCCCGCACCGAACACGAACAGGGCCAGGCCCAGTGTCCATGGCGAGGGTGCCAGCGCCAGCAGCGGCAGGCTGGCGATCACCATCAACACGGTCGCCACCATCACCGCGCGGCAGCCATGGCGGGCGGCCAGCACGCCGGCCAGCGGCATGGCCAGCAGCGAGCCGGCCCCCAGGCACAGCAGCACCAGCCCCAGCGAGCCCTCATCCAGGCCGGTGCGGGCTTTGGCGAAGGGCACCAGCGGCGCCCAGGCGGCGGTGGCAAAGCCGGGCAGGAAGAACGCGGCGCGGGTGGCGTGCTGCTCGGCGCGGGTGCCGGGGGTGGCAACGGGGGTCAACAAGGTCATGCGGCAAGGCTCATTCGGTGGGGGCGTAAAGCAGATCGATGCCATGGCGCGCGAACGCCTCGGCCTGGGCGGGTGGGGCATCGGCCAGCAGGACCAGCACGTCGATCCGTTCGACCGGGGCGATGCGGTGGGCGGCCTGCGCGCCCAGTTTTTCGTTGCTGGCCACCACCACGCAGCGGCTGCTGGCCGCGAGCAGGGCGCGCTTGAGCGCCGCTTCCTCGCCGTCCACCGCCCACAGGCCGGCCTCGGCATCCACCGCGCAGGTGCCGATGAAGCACACGTCCGCACGCAGCGCGGCGATCGCCTCCAGCGCCTGCGCGCCCACGGCCGCGCCGATGCGCGGGTCCAGCCGGCCGCCGATCAGGCTCACCTCGATGCCACCGCGCGCCATCAACCGCAGCGCGATGTCCGGTGCATTGGTGGTCACGTGCAGGCCCTGCTGGTCCGGCAACGCGGCGGCGATCGCGCTGTTGGTGGAGCCGGCGTCCAGCAGCACGCGCTCGCCGGGGCGCACCTGCGTGGCCGCCGCCCGCGCCAGTGCGTGTTTCTGCCCGGCCTGCAGCGCGTGCCGGTCGGCCAACGGGGGGAAATCCGGCGTGGCGGGCAGGGCACCGCCGTACACCTTGCGGCACAGTCCCTGCGCGGCCAGGTCGCGCAGGTCGCGGCGGATGGAATCCTCCGACACGCCCATCTGCAGCGCGAGCTGCGCCGAGAACACGCGGCCCTGCTCGCGCAGCAGGCGCAGGATGAGGTGTTGGCGTTCGCCGGGCAGGGGATCGGTGCTCATGCACGGGGCTCGGGTCAGGAACGGGGAAAGCGCAAGGCGGCGCAAACGTAGGCAATCGTACCGCCGACAACGCGCAATCAAACACAGAGTGAGGTCACAATATGCATAACCGTGCACAAATGGCGGCGTGATCGTGCGCGTTTCCCGTGCGCCCCTCAATCCTCGCGCTGCAGCTCCGGCTGGATCACCCCCGCCACCCACTCCATGAACGCCACCACCCGCCGCGGCAGGTGGCGCCGCTGGGCGTACAGCAGGGTGACCGGCATCGGCTCGGCCGGATACTGCGGCAGCACCTCCACCAGCGTGCCGGCGGCCAGCGCCTGGCGCGCGCCCAGCCTGGGCACCTGGATGATGCCCAGCCCGGCCAGGGCGGCGGCGCTGTAGGCCTCGCCACTGTTGACGGTGATCGCCCCGCGCATCGGCAGGGTGCGATACGCCTGGCCATCGTGGTACTCGAAACCGGGCGAGCGCTGGCCCAGCGTGCCCACGTAGTGCACCAGCGCGTGCTCGGCCAGGTCGGCCAGCGTGTGTGGCATGCCGTGCGTGGCCAGGTAGCCGGGGCTGGCGCAGTTGAGCACCGGCATCTGGCCCAGCGGGCGCGCCACCAGCGTGTTGTCGTCCAGCCCGCCCACCCGCAGCACGCAGTCGAAGCCCTCGCGCACCAGGTCCACGCGGCGATCGGTGCCGCTCAGTTCCAGCTCCAGCCCGGGGTGGTCGTGCAGGAACTGCGGCAGGTGCGGGATCACCAGTTGCCGGGCCAGCCCGCTGGACATGTCCACCCGCAGGCGGCCCTTAAGCTGGCGCGTATCACGGCGGAACATGCCCTGCAGGTCTTCCATGTCATCGAGCAGGTCGCGGGCGCGCTGCTGGAACTGCGCGCCATCGGCACTGAGCTGCACGCGGCGGGTGGTCCGGTGCAGCAACTGCACGCCCACCTCGGCCTCCAGGCGTTGCACGGCCAGCGAGACACTGGCCTTGGGCAGGCCGAGGCTGTCGGCCGCGCCGGTGAACGAGCCAAGCTCGGCCACCCGCAGGAAGCTGCGCAGTTGATCCAGGCGATCCATGGATTGTTATCCGATGTTGAACAGTCAAATCAGAATCGCGCGGTTTATGCCCGTTCGCAAGATCAATAGTCTGTACCTCCACCCCTTGCTGGAGTCCTGACATGCCCCTTTCCCCCCGCATCGTGCTGATCACCGGCGGCAGCCGTGGCCTCGGCCGCAATGCCGCCCTGGCGCTGGCCGCCGACGGCGCCGACATCGTGCTGACCTACCGCCACCAGGCCGACGCCGCGCAGGCGGTGGTGGCGCAGATCCAGGCCTTGGGGCGCCGCGCGGTCGCCTTGCCGCTGGACGTGGCCGACAGCGAGGGCTTCGCCGCCTTCGCCGGGCAGGTCAGGCAGACCCTCGCCGGCTGGGGCGCCACCCACCTGCAAGGCCTGCTCAACAATGCCGGCGAAGGGCTGCACGCCAGCATCGCCGACACCACCCCGGCCCAGTTCGACCACGCCGTGGCCGTGCACCTGAAAGGGCCGTACTTCCTCACCCAGGCGCTGTTGCCCTTGATCGCCGATGGTGGCCGCATCCTCAACGTGTCCAGCGGCCTGGCGCGGTTCTCGCTGGCGGGCATGTCGGCCTACGCGATGATGAAGGGCGGCATCGAGGTGTTCACCCGTTACCTGGCCAAGGAGCTGGGGGCGCGCGGGATCAGCGCCAACACGCTGGCCCCGGGCGCGATCGCGACGGATTTCGGTGGCGGCCACGTGCGTGACGACGAACAGGTCAACCGCATGGTCGCGTCCAACACCGCGTTGGGCCGCGCCGGGGAGGCCGATGACATCGGTCCGGTCGCCGTTGCCCTGTTGTCGCCGCGCACGGCGTGGATCAACGCGCAGCGCGTGGAAGCCTCCGGCGGCATGTTCGTCTGACGGCAACGGGCGTGCGCTGAGCGTGCACGCCCGTCGTGGAGGCACGTTGCAAACGGGTCGCATTCGCAGTTCGCGGCTATCATGGGCGTTCTGTCCGTTGTCGAGCCGAGCCTGATTTGAACGCCCCCCTCCCGATGCGCCCGATGGGCCGCGTGTTCGCCACCGTTGCCTTCATCGAGGCGCTCACCTGGGCCGGCCTGCTGGTCGGCATGTATTTCAAGTACCACGCCGCCGATCCCACGCCGCTCGGCGTGCGCGTGTTCGGGCCGCTGCACGGGTTCGCCTTCATGGCCTATGTGCTGGTCACGCTGCTGGCGGCGGTGCGGCTGCGCTGGCCGTGGTGGGCGGCCGGCCTGGCGCTGCTCGCGGCGGTGCCGCCGCTGGTGACGCTGCCGCTGGAGTGGTGGTTCAAGCGGCGTGGGTTGCTGGGTGGGCCGTCGCTGCGCAAAGCGCGCGCCTGACGCGCACAGGCGCCGACGTGACTGTCGGCGCCTGTGCCTGCCCAACGGCTACCAGCTGTAGCTCATGCCCAGCTGCGCGCTGGTCACGTGATAGCCCGACGACTGCTGGCGCGAGAGGCCACCCCAGGCGCCCATGCCGTTGGCGAACTTCACCGAGGCACCCGCACTGACTTCGGCACGGCTGCGCGGGATGCGGGCGTCCACTACCTCGTCATCCATGCGCACCTGCGACTCAGCCCGGGTATGCAACCAGTGGGCTGCGATGTACGGCTGCACTTCTGCGGCCGCCCCCCCCCAGCGGGTCACGCCGGACAGGCGCAGCCCGACGCGGCCGAACAGGCCATCGGCATCCTGCGCGGTCACCACCGTGCCATTGGCCTCGGTGTGTCGCAGGGCATCCCAGTGGTTGTAGCCCACCTGCAACTGCGGCTCCAGGAACAGACCGCCGTTGCGCGCGCTGCCCAGGGGTAAGGCATAGCCGGTTTCGATGGCACCCTGCCAGGCGCGGCTGTCGTAGCGCTCGGCGGCCAGGCCACTGCCCTCCACCCGGTTGCGGAACTGGGTGCGCTGCAGTGAGCCGTCCACATAGAAGCCGGCATACGGGTCGGGGGCGCTGCCGCTGCGCCACGTAGCGTAGATGCCAAGGGCTTCTCCCTTGACCTTGCCACGGGCATGGTAGCCGGTGAGCGGGTTGGTCGACGTGCTGCTGGCATTGCCGCTGGAGATCATCACGCCTGCGCTGCTGCCGGTGTCTGCGCGCCACACATCGGCACCCACGGTCAGCGCCTGGCTGTTGCCGCGGATATCCAGTTGCTGGCTGACGGCATCAAACCCGTTGCGCGCGCCATCCACCCGCGCCCAGGCGCGTCCGGCATTCTGGCCCGCATGGCGGTCGTGGTAGCCGATGCGGAACAGGGTCTGCGCCGCCTGCAGGTTGGCCAGATAGGCACCCGGTTCAGGGCGCAGCACCGGCTCCGGATTTACCGGCGTGCAGTCGGGCAGGGTAGGGTCCACGTCGCACGGGTCGGGCTGGCCCGGCAGCTGCGAGCGCAGGTACCAGTTGCCGTCGGTGCCGGTGCCCTTGAACAGGAAGTACTCGTATTGGCCGCCAACCGCGCGGCCGGCGAGGTCGAACTGCCCATTGGAGGCGCCGGCGACCTGGATCAGCTCGATGCCCTGGCTGGTCTGGGCGCCCGCGCCGCCGACGTTGTTGACCCGGACGTTGGTCTGGCCGCTGCTGTCGCCGCCGATCACCAGCTTGTCGGTCGCGGCATCGTCGCCCGCCAGTACCGTGTTGAACACCAGGGTGCCGCCGTCGCTGGCATAGTCGCCGGCGACCTGCAGCGTGTGGAAGCTGGCCCCGTCACCGAGCTCCACCAGCGCGCTGCCCGCCAGACCGACCTGTTGCACGTTGCTGTCGCCGGTCAAACGCCAGTGCGCGCCATCGACGGTGACGGTGCTGCCGTTGATGATGGCACCGGTCAGCGAGGCGCGGTCTGAGAGGGCCACATTGACGTCGGCCGCGTTGATGCCTTGCACCAGACCAACGATGTCGCCCTGGATCGTGGAAGCGGCGGCGCTCAGATCGGCGCTGCCGCGGGCGGCTACCTCCAGCGCGATGCCGTTGCCACCTTCCACGCTGGCGCCATTGCGCAGGGCGATGTTGGCGTTGCCGCCGCCGACCGACATGCCGGGCCCGCTGCCCGAAACCACCCGCGAGCGGTCCAACGCCACCTGACCACTGTTGATCGAGATACCCGTTGTCGCACCTTCAATCACCGACTCATCCAGTGCACGGAAGGTTCCGCCCGCGACCGAGACTGCCGACCGACCAGCGCCCGTGCCGGTCCCGCGGATGCTGGAGCCGACGGCAGTGAATGTTGCGCCCTCGTACAGGACCACCGCCGTGTCGCCGGCCAGTTCCGAATTCACGACGGTCGCTACCGGCGGCGGGGTGCCGGGGTTGGCACCGTCGCCCTGCAGGAACACAAGCCCCTCGATCTTTGATCGCTCGATAAACAGATCGCCGGTGTAGAACATCGAGATCGCACGGCTTTGGCCGGAGAGCGTGCTGTTGGAGATGCGGGCGACGCCTCCCCCCATGCTCAACCCCCAGCCATTGGAGCCGCTGGCGCTGCCGTCTGAGCGGGCCGTTACCCCGTCCAGCACCAGCGTTCCGCCATCCGCGACCGAGAGTGCTTCGCCGCCGGTGGCAATGGTGGTGTTCCGGATCGACAGCTGGCTGCCCGCGTCGCCGACCGCCAGCCCGCGGCCGGCAGAGTTCACCGCCATGTTGGAAAGGTTGAGGGTGCTCCCCCCTGTCGCCGCGCCAGCGCGTCCCCTGATGGACACTATGCTGATCGTGCCGCCGGTGATATCGCCGGTTGAATTGTTGCCGACGCCAATGCCGGTAAGCCCTCCAATGGCCACATCATTGCCGGTCACGCGTGAGTTGTTCGTGTCGATTGAGCCGGTTATGCCGCCAGGGGCGATGGTCAACGCAGCGCCGTCGCTGAGAAACCAGTTCTCAGACGTATCGCCCGGGTTCACCGTGGCCGAACTACCTGGACCGCTCAGATTGCGCGCGAGGACGGCACACGGCGCCAACGCCACGCACAGCGCGATGGCGCTGAACAACGGGTGTCGGCGGTTGGAAAGGCGGATGGATGCAGACGTCATGACAAACCTCGGGCGATGTGCCGAGGTCAGGCGGAGCGATGTCCGCCTACTCCAGCACGCGTGGGAATGCGTGAGATCTTCCAATAGCCAGTCGCGCTGAACTATGCAATTAGTTGTAGCCGCCGCCTATCGCCCCCTTGATTCACTCTTGATTAGGTAGCGTGATCGGGGTGTGAATGCTGCGTAATCAGTGCTTGGCGTAGCGATTGCGACGGATCAGGGAACTGTCTCCAGCGCTGCGCCGATCTGCTTCGGCGACTGGTACCCGGCCAGCCGCGCCACTTCGTGACCGTCACGGACCAGCAGCAGGGTCGGGGTCTGGCGCAGCCCGAGGTGGCGGAAGAACACCTCGCCGATGGTCTCCAGCTTCACCTTGAGCAGCACCACGCCTTGGGCCAGCGGCGACTCGGCGAAGCTGGCCAGCGACATGTCCAGCATGCGGCAGCCGGGGCAATCGTCCTTGTGGAAGTCCACCAGCACGGTGGCGTGTTCGCGCAGGGCGGCGTGGTAGTGGTCAGGCGTGGCGGCATGCAGGATCAACATCGTGAAGGCCCTCGAAGTGGGCCAGCGTCGCGTCGGCCCAGTGGTGGATGGTGTGGGTGTCCACAACGCCGTGCGGCATCTGCTCGATCGCCAGCACGGGGTAGGCGGAGGCGAAGAAGCGCGCCAGCCGGTGCGCGGCGCCGCAATAGACTTCCATACCCCATTGGGTCTCGCCGGTGCCGAACACCGCCAGCCGGTCACCCGGCGGCAAGCCGGGGCCATCGCGCAGTGCGGCCACGAACCGCTTCATCTCCGCCGGGGTGCGCCCGGCGCTGTCGGTCCAGCAGCCCAACAGCAGCAGGTCGCGTGGGCGCGCCAGCGCGGGCAGGGCGTCGGCACTGTCCACGTCCACGCAGTGCAGCGCGTGGCCACGGGCCTGGCAGTGCGCGGCCAGCAGGCGCGCCACTTCGCGGGTGTTGCCGCTCAGCGAGGCATAGGCAAGCAGGATCTGCATCGGCGCATGCCTAGAGGTCGTCGAAGCCGTTGTCCGCGTTGGTCTTCTTGTAGCTGGCGTTGCGCATCTCGAAGAAGTCGGTCTTGGTTTCGGTGAAGTTGTCGGCGTAGGCCTTGATCCACGGCATCACGTTTACGTTGGACTCGCTGTAGAGCTTCTCGATGCCGAGCATGCCGGCCATCTTGTTGGCGCGGTATTTCACGTAGCGGATCATCTCGTCCACGTCGATGCCGTCGATGCCGTCCAGCACTTCGCCGGTCCAGCGGGTCTCCAGCGCGATGGCGTGTTCGAAGGCCTGGTGCACGTAGGCGGTGAGCTGTTCGCCCTGCAGCTGCGGGTTCTCGCCGATGATGGCGCGGATCAGTTCGCTGATGAACTTGGTGTGCGACAGCTCGTCGCGGTTGATGAAGCTGATGATCTTGCCGGTGCCGGTCATGCGGTTCTGCCGCACCAGGTTGTAGAAGAAGGCGAAGCCGGAATAGAAGTTGATGCCTTCCAGGATCGAGGACTGGATCAGCGAGCGGATCAGCGTCTCGGCGGTCTTCTCGCGCATGAAGTCGTCGTAGGACTGCATGATCGGCTGGTTGCGCGCCAGGATGGTGGGATGGGTGCGGGCGATCTCGAACACGCGGTTCTGGTCGGCCAGCCCGGCGATGGAGGCCAGCACGTAGCTGTAGCTCTCGTTGTGGATCACCTCCTGCTGGCCGATGATCGCCGCGTTGGCATGCGCGGCCGGGTCGGTGATGTACTCGGCCACGTTGTAGATGAAGCGGGTCTGCGGCGAATCCAGCGTGGCCAGCAGGCCGATGATGGAGTCGTAGGCGTTCTTCTCGCGCGCGTTGAGCTCGCCGTAGCCGCGCGCATCGCCCTTCATGTCCACCTCGTCGGGGATCCAGAAGTTGGTCGACAGCTCCTTGTACGCCCGGTAGAAGGACGGGTAGGGGATGTCGTTCCAGTTGAGGATGCCGCTGGTGCGGCCGTTGATGATGCCGGTGGAGCGGTTGGGGTGGCGCGGTTCGAGGATCTTGATGCGTTCGAGCGGGGTTGCCATGGGGGTCCTTGCAGAGAGGCGTGATGATCAGGGAGCCTGGCGAGCAACGGTCGTCAGCTACCGGGACGCGTCTGGTGGAGAGCCCCCTGAGTCAGGGGGCGGCCGCGAAGCGGCGGGGGTATGGGAGGTGATGAAAGGGGGCCCATGGTTTGCGAAGCGAACCATGGGTGCGTCAGCGCGAATGCGATGAACGCTTACCCCCCGCACCATTCGCACTCGGCGACGTCGATGTCGTTGGAGCGCACGTAATAGGTGGTTTTCAGGCCTTCGCGCCAGGCGGTCATGTGCAGGGCGAGCAGGGTGCTGGCGCGGATGGTGCTGGGCACGTACAGGTTGAAGCTGATGGCCTGGTCCACGTGGCGCTGGCGGCGCGCGTTCTGGCGGATGCTGGCGAACTGGTCCAGCCGGTAGGCGCCCTTTTCGTAGTACGGGTAGGTTTCCAGCGACAGCCCGGGCGCGGCCACCGGGCGGCGGAAGTCCTTCTTCTCTTCGTAGTAGAAGGCGCCGTACACCGGGTCGATCGAGGCACTCGAGCCGGCGATCTGCGCGGTGCTCATGTTCGGTGCCACCGCCAGCAGCCACCCGTTGCGCAACCCATGCACGCTTACCTGGGCGGCCAGTTCCTGCCACGCCGGGCTGTCGTACCGGCGGGCGCGGAAGTACTCGCCGGTCTGCCAGTCGCTGCCCAGGAAGGTGCTGTAGCGGCCTTTTTCCTCGGCCAGGCGCATGCTGGCCTGGATGGCCAGGTAGTTGATGCGCTCGTAGAGGTGGTCGGCATAGGCTTCGGCCTGCGGGTCGTCCCACTGGATCTGCTTCAGGGCCAGCAGGTGGTGCCAGCCGAAGGTGCCCAGCCCGATCGCGCGGTACTTGCGGTTGGTGAGCGTGGCCTGCGGCACCGGCAGCTGGTTGAGGTCGATCACGTTGTCCAGCATGCGCACCTGGATCGGCACCAGCCGCTCCAGCACGTCGGCCGACAGCAGGTCCGGCGCGGCGGTGACCGCGCGCCCCAGGTTGATCGAAGACAGGTTGCACACCACGAAATCGCCGGCCTGGCGGGTGGTGACGATCTGGTCGCCGCTGATCATCTCCTGCATCAGCCGGGTCGGGCTCATGTTCTGCAGGATCTCGGTGCACAGGTTGCTGGAGTACACCTTGCCGACATGCTTGTTGGGGTTCATCCGGTTCACTTCATCCCGGTAGAACATGAAGGGATTGCCGGTCTCCAGCTGGCTGACCATGATCCGCTTGAACAGGTCGATGGCCTTGAGCGTGCGCCGGCTGATCCGCTCGTCGGCCACCACCTCGGCATAGCGCTCGCGGAAGCTGCCCTGGCCACGCTGCTCGTCATGGAAATCCTGCAGGTACCAGCCCTTGATCCGCTTCACCTCGTGCGGATCGAACAGGTACCAGTCGCCGCGCCGCTCCACCGCCTCCATGAACAGGTCCGGCAGGCACACCGAGGTGAACACATCGTGGGCGCGCAGGCGCTGGTCGCCGTTGTTCAGGCGCAGGTCCAGGAACGCTTCGATATCGCGGTGCCACACGTCCAGGTACACCGCGATGGCGCCCTTGCGCTGGCCGAGCTGGTCCACGCTGACGGCGGTGTTGTTGAGCTGCTTGATCCACGGCACCACGCCGCCGGAGGCGTTGGCCACGCCGCGGATCGCCGCGCCGGCCGAGCGCACATAGCCCAGGTAGGCGCCCACGCCACCGCCGTGCTTGGACACCCGGGCCACGTCGGTGTTGGAGTCGTAGATGCCCTGCAGGCTGTCGTCCACCGTGTCGATGAAGCACGACGACAGCTGGCCGCCGGTCTTGCCGGCGTTGGCCAGGGTGGGCGTGGCCACGGTCATGTACAGGTTGGACAGCGCCCAGTACGCCTCGCGCACCAGGCGCATGCGCCGGGCGCGGGTGCGGTCGCCGCTCTGGTGCTCGTTCTGCATCAGGTACAGCGCGATGGTCAGCCAGCGCTCCTGCGGCAGTTCGTACACCGCGCGCGATTGATCGGTGGCCAGGTAGCGGGTGGCCAGCAGGTACAGCCCGTTGTAGGCGAACAGCAGGTCGCGCTCGGGTTCGATCATGCCGCCGGCTTCTTCCAGTTCCTCCTTGGAATAGGCCTTGAGGATGTCGATGGAGTAGACGTTGCGGTCGGCCAGGCTTTCCTGCAGGCCCACGTAGGAGCCGTAGCGCAGGCTGGCATCGTAGAAGCGGTTCTTGCTGGCGCGCTTGTACAGGCGGCGCAGGTAGAAGCGGGCGGCCACGTGCTCCCAATCCGGGGCGACCAGGTCCACGCGCGATTCGGCCTCGCGGATGAGCAGGTCGACCAGCTCATCGGCGCTGAGTTGTTCGCGCCGTTGCACCACCGCCAGCACGCTGCGCTGGTAATCGGCCAGGTCCAGGTGCGGGAACTCGGCCTGCACGGCCTGGATCGCACGCCGCAGGCGCGCCGGGTCGAACGGCATGCGGCGGTTGCCGCCTTCCTTGGTGATCCACAGCTCGGGGTCGCTGGCAGCGGGCGCCAGGTCGGGGGCAGCGTCGCGGAGGGGGGTGTCCTGGTGGCTCATCGGGTGTCCATGCGGTGCGCAGTTGTCGCGTCGCGATGCAGGCATCGCGGCGGCCGGGCGGGCGTCATGGCGGCGGGGGATCGTGACCGGTGTGGACCGGTGGATGCGGGTGCCGCCAGGCGCCGTTCGGGGGGGTACGCCGTGCGGCCGAGGGCGGCTGCGGGGGCGTGACGGGGAACCGGGCCTGGCGGAAGCGGGGAGCCGATAAACACAACATAGTGTGGGTCTGCCTCATCGTCAACATCATATGTTGGGTTGATGAGGCCTCGCGCGTGACCAAACGCCGCAGCCGTTCAACGCGCGTGCGACGGCGCTACCAGTACCCCAGCAGCTTCCACCACGCGCCGCCGACCACGGCGAACACCAGCAGCTCGAACACGCACATCGCAAACCCCACCCGCCACCAGGTGCCCAGGCTGACGTAGCCGCTGCCGAAGATGATCGGCGAGGTGCCGGTGGCGTAATGGGTGAGGGTCATCATGATCGCCGAGCCGGCGGTCATCATCAGCATGAAGGGCACCACGTAATCGGCCGGGATCAGCAGCGCGCCCACGCCGAGGAAGGCCAGCAGCATCGCGCTGATGTGCGCGGTGGTGCTGGCAAACAGGTAATGGGAGAACACGAACGCCAGCACCAGCACCGCGGCGATGGCCTGCCAGCCCATGCCGCTGGCCACGATGGCCTGCTTCATGCCCTCGGAGAACCAGCCGATCACGCCCAGTCTGTTGAGCTGCTCGGCCATCATCACCAGCGCGCCGAACCACACCAGCGTGTCCCACGCGCTCTTCTCCGAAAGCACGTCGTCCCAGTCGATGGTGCCGGTGATGATCAGCACGAACAGCCCCAGGAAGGCCACCACGGTGGGGTCCAGCGTCCACGCCGGCCCCAGCAGCATGGCCGGCAGGTTGGCCCACAGCACCAGCAACAGGCCGAAGGTGGCCATCATCACTTTCTCGCGCGGGGCCAGCGGCCCCATCCGTGCCAGTTCGGCACGCGCGTAGTCCACCGCGTTCGGCGTGGCTTTCAACTGCGGCGGGGAGAGCAGGTAGATCACCAGCGGCATCAGCAGCAGGCAGACCAGGCCCGGCACCAGCATGCACAGCGCCCAGGTGGTCCAGGTGAGGTGGAACTGCTGGCCGGTGGCCTTGGCCACGTAGTCCACCACCAGCGGGTTGGGCGCGGTGGCGGTGAGGAACATCGCCGAGGTGATCGGGTTGGCGTGGTAGTTGACCAGCGCCAGGTAGGTGCCCACCTTGCCCTGGGTGCCCTTGGCCGGATCCGAGTCGAAGGCGTTGGCGATCGAGCGCATCACCGGGTGCACGATGCCGCCGCCGCGCGCGGTGTTGCTGGGCGTGAACGGGGCCAGCACCAGCTCGCACACGGCCAGCCCGTAGCCCACCCCCAGCGTGCGCTTGCCCAGCAGGGCGATGAACATCAACCCGATGCGGCTGCCCAGGCCGGTCTTCTTCAAGCCGCGCGAGATCAGGATGGCCACCACGATCAGCCAGATCAGCGGGCTGGCGAAGCTGCCCAGCGCATCGGCGATGGCGCCCTTGGAACTGGTCGAGGTGACCTGGGACAAGGACACGATCACGATGGCCATCATCGCCATCACCCCGATCGGCATCACCTTGAGGATGATCGCCACGATGGTGGTCAGGAAGATCGCCACCAGCCCCCAGGCCTTGGGCGTGAGGCCGGCCGGGCAGGGCAGCAGCAACAGGGTGACCAGCACTGCGGTGGCGATCAGCGCCGGCACCAGCCGGAACGGCACCGCGCGGTTGAAGTAGGCGAACAGGGCCTGCAGTCGCTTGAACATGGCGGGGTCCGGTTGGGCGGATGGGGGTTTACTTGAAGGGCAGTCCACGCAGCTGCTGGCCACGCGCCCAGGCCAGTTCGGCGTGCACCTTGGCGGTGTCCGGGTCGGTCAGCGCGGCGGCCATCGGCGCGCTGGCCGTCTCGCGCGCGACACGCGCGCGCGCTTCATCCAGGTCCTCGCTGCGCAGGGCCAGGTCGGCCAGCACGATCACCCGGCCCGGCTGCACTTCCACGTGGCCACCGGAGACGTACACATGCAGCGGCGGCTCGTTGACCGGGAACACCGACACCATGCCTTCGCGCAGCGTGGCCAGCAGCGGCGCGTGCCGGGCCAGCACGCCGAACCGGCCCTCGCCGCCGGGCAGGCTGATCTCGCGCACCTCGCCGCTCCAGATCTCGCCGGTGAGGCTGATGATCTGCACGGCCAGGGCCTCGGCGACGTCGGCGACGATGCCGGGCAGGGCAGAGGCGGGAGGCAGTGACGACATCGCGCGGGGCCGGAGTGGGGTGGCCCCAGCTTAGACGCGTGGCCGTGTGCATGGGTTGATCGACATCACTGCAGGCAGTGGCCTGATGCGCATGCCCGTGGATGAACGCGCACCCCGGTCCACGACCAACTCGCGAATGCGACCTGTTATCATTTGCGCGGATAGCCACGTCGATTGCACATCGTCGAAGCCGATCAATCCGACGCGCCGCGCCGTGCGCCGCGCGCCCTTTCCCTGATTGGCGTGGTGTCGTATGCGTGAGCGTTCCGTAATCCCCGGGTTGCCCGCCCTGGTCTTTGCTGCCTTGACCGGCACCATGGCGATGATGGCCTTCGTGGCAGTGGTGGGCCCGGTGGTCCGCTTGCTCGGCCTGGCCGAGTGGCATGCCGGCCTGTCGGTGACCGCCGCCGGCGTGCTGTGGATGCTGTCGGCGCGCCGCTGGGGCATGCTGAGTGATCGCATCGGGCGCAAGCGCGTGCTGATGATCGCACTCGCCGCCTACGTGCTCATCTACGTGGCGATGGCGGTGTTCGTGGATGCCGCGCTGGCGCGGGCACCGGCGGTGTGGGTGTCGGTGGCGGTGCTGGTGGGCACGCGCGCGCTGGTCGGGTTGTTCTATGCGGCGGTGCCGCCGACCGCCGCGGCGCTGGTCGCCGACGGGGCCGCACCGGGGCAACGGGCGGCGGCGATGGCCAAGCTCGGCAGCGCCAACGCGCTGGGCATGGTGGTCGGCCCGGCCGCGGCCGGCTGGATCGCGTTCCACCAGTTGTCGCTCACGCTGTATGTCGCCGCGTTGCTGCCGCTGCTGTCGCTGGCCGCCATCGCCTGGCGCCTGCCGGCCGATGCACCGGCCGCCACCGCCGCGGGCAGGCCGCGCCATCGCCTGGGCTGGACCGACGCGCGCCTGCGCCTGCCGATCCTGGCGGTGTTCATCGCCATGATCTCGGTCACCATCGCCCAGGTCACGGTGGGCTTCTTCGCCATCGACCGGCTGCACCTGTCGCCGGCCGACGGCGCGCGCTCGGCCGGCCTGGCGCTCACGGCGGTGGGCGTGGGCCTGATCCTGGCGCAGGGGCTGGTGATGAAGTGCGCCGGGGTGCCGCCGCGTCGCTGGATCACCATCGGCGCGCTGGTTTCCGGGCTCGGGTTCGCCTCGGTCGCGCTGGTCGATGCGCGCTGGACGCTGTTGCTGGCCTATGCCGTGGCCGCGTTCGGGATGGGTTTCGTGTTCCCCTCGTTCCAGGCCCTGGCCGCCGACGCGGTGGAGGCCCACGAGCAGGGCGCCGCCGCCGGCACCGTGGCCTCGGTGCAGGGGCTGGGCATGGTGATCGGCCCGATGCTGGGCACGCTGCTGTACCAGTGGCGACCGAGCGCGCCGTATCTGCTGGTGGGCGCCCTGCTGCTGGCGCTCTCAGCCACCGCATTGCGCCACCGCGCGGCGGTGACGGCATGAACGAGGCGCTGCACACCGCCCTGGGCGAGGACGGCACCGTGTTGGCGCCGGCCGAGCTACCCACCGACATTCCCTTCCTGCTGCGTGCGCCGCTGCGCTCGCTGGAGGCGCATGGCTGCCGTGCATCGCTGCCGCGAGGCAGCACAACCACGCTGGCGGCGCGGGTGGCGGCGTTCTTCGCCACGCCGCGCGCCGGGTTGCCGCTGCTGGTGGGGGCGTTGCCGTTCGATCCCGACGCGGACGACGCCCTGCACCAGCCGCAGTGGTTGTCGAGCAACGTGACCACGCAGGCACCGCCCGCGCCGCGCTTCAGCGGGCGCCTCGTGGAGGAACCGAGCGCGCAGGCCTATGCCGCCAGCGTGGCCCAGGCCTTGACCGCCCTCGGCCAGCACACCCCGGCGCTGCACAAGGTGGTGCTCGCGCGCAGCCTGCACCTGCACGGCGATGCCCCGATCGCCCCGCGCGAGCTGGCCACCCGGCTGGGCCGCGATGCCAGCGTGGCCACCTACCTGGTGCCGCTGCCGCTCGCCGAGGGCGAGCCACCGGCCTGGCTGGTCGGTGCCACCCCGGAGCTTCTGGTGTCGCGCCGCGGTCGCGCGGTGTGTTCCCATCCACTGGCCGGCTCGGCGCGCCGCCATGCCGATCCGGCCGAGGACGCACGCACCGCGCAGGCGCTGCTGGCCTCGGCCAAGGACCATGACGAGCATCGCCACGTGGTCGAGGCGATCACCGCCGCGCTGGCACCGTGGTGCGGCCAGGTCCGTGCCGCGGCACGGCCGTCGCTGCATGCCACGGCCACCATGTGGCACCTGGGCACGCGCATCGAGGCCACCCTGGACGATCCGGCCACGCCGGTGGCCGCGCTGGTCGCCGCGCTGCATCCCACGCCGGCGGTGTGCGGCACGCCACGCGCGCAGGCGCTGGCCACCATCGCCGCGCTGGAGCCGGTGCCGCGCGGCTTCTATGCCGGCGCGGTCGGCTGGACCGATGCCGACGGCGATGGTGACTGGTACGTGGCCATCCGCTGCGCGCACGTGCAGGGCTGCCACGCACGCGTGTACGCCGGTGCCGGCATCGTCGCCGACTCGCAACCGGCGCTGGAGACGGCCGAAACCGCCGCCAAGTTCGGTGCCCTGTTGAACGCCTTCGGCGTGGACCGGCTGCCTTCCGCATGATCTTCCGGAGTTGATGATGACCGTTGTTCCCTCCGCAGCACCGCTGGTGCCGCTGCGCCAGACCTGGCCACCGGGGCTGGTGGCACGCTATCGCGCCGCCGGCTACTGGCGCGGCGAAACCCTGCCCGGGTTCCTGCGCGACCGGGCCGGGCGCCATCCCGACGACATCGCGGTGGTCGCCGGCAGCACCCGCCTGAGCTACGCCGCACTCTGGCACGAAGCCGGCCGGATCGGTGCGGGCCTGCTCGCACGCGGGCTGGTGCCGGGCGACCGGGTCGTGGTGCAGCTGGGCAACGTGGCCGAATGCGTGACGGTGATCTTCGGCCTGTTCCGGGCCGGCCTGATCCCGGTGTATGCCTTGCCCGCGCATCGCCTCACCGAGGTGGGCCACGTCGCGCGCAAGGCCCAGGCCCGCGCCTACATCGCCGCCGCCGTGCACGAGGGCTTCGACTACCGCACCCTGGCGCGCGACCTGCAGGCCGCCGAGCCGGCCCTGCAGCATGTGCTGATCGTCGGCGCGCCGGCCGAGTTCACCGCCGTGGACACGCTGGACGGCGACGTGGCGCAGCTGCCGCCCGACCCGGACCCGCAGGCCGTGGCCTTCCTGCAGTTGTCCGGCGGCAGCACCGGGCTGTCCAAGCTGATCCCGCGCACGCACGACGACTACCTGTACTCGGTGCGCGCCAGCAACGACATCTGCGGCATCGACCGCACCAGCGTGTACCTGGTCGCGTTGCCGGTCGTGCACAACTTCCCGATGAGTTCGCCCGGTTTCCTCGGCGCGCTCTACGCCGGTGCCCGCGTGGTGCTCAGCCCCGGCCCCGGCCCGGACGCGGCCTTCCCGCTGATCGCACGCGAGCGCGTCACCTGCGTCGGCCTGGTGCCGCCGCTGGCGCTGCTGTGGGCGCAGGCCGCCCCGGGCAGCGCGCACGACCTGACCAGCCTGCGCGTGATGCAGGTGGGCGGGGCCAAGCTGGTGCCCGAAGCGGCACGGCGGGTGATCGATGCACTGGGCTGCACGCTGCAGCAGGTGTTCGGCATGGCCGAAGGGCTGGTCAACTACACCCGCCTGCACGACCCGCTCGATTGCGTGGTGAATACCCAGGGCCGGCCGATCTCACCGGATGATGAAGTGCTGGTGGTGGACGACCACGGGCACCCGGTCGCCGCAGGCGAGGTGGGCCACCTGCTGACGCGCGGGCCGTACACCATCCGCGCCTACCACAACGATCCGGCCGCCAACGCGCGTGCCTTCACCGAAGACGGTTACTACCGCACCGGCGACCGGGTCCAGCAGTTGGCCGGTGGCTACCTGGTGGTGCAGGGCCGGGCTGGCGACCACATCAACCGGGCCGGTGAAAAGATCTCCGCCGAGGAGATCGAAGACCACCTGCTGGCGCATGCCGAGGTGTTCGATGCGGCGGTGGTGTCCATGCCCGACGCCTTCCTGGGCGAGCGCAGCTGCGCCTTCGTGATCGCGCGCGGTGCCGCGCCCACCGCGGCCAGCCTCAAGGCCTGGATGCGCGGGCGCGGCCTGGCCGCCTTCAAGGTGCCCGACCAGGTGGTGTTCGTGGATGCCTTCGATACCACGGCGGTGGGCAAGATCAGCCGCCGTGAACTGCGCGCGCAACTGCGCGCGCGTTACCTCCACCCCACAGGAGAGCCAAGCTGATGGCGCTGCCCCGCATTTCCCCGTATCCCTTGCCCGAGGCCGGCCAGCTGCCCACCGCGCGCGGCCCGTGGCAGCCGCAGCGCGAGCGCATCGCGCTGCTGGTGCATGACATGCAGCAGTATTTCCTGGCCGCATTCGATGCCGGCAGCGCCCCGCTGGCGCCGGCGGTGGCCAACATCGCCGCGCTGCTGGCGCATTGCCGTGCCCGCGACATCCCCGTGTTCTACACCGCCCAGCGTGGCCAGCAGGACCGGCGCGACCGCGGCCTGCAGGCCGACCTGTGGGGGCCGGGCATGCAGGCCACCGCCGAGCACGAATCCATCCTGGCCGCGCTGGCCCCGGCGCCGGGCGACCAGGTGCTGGTCAAGCACCGTTACAGCGCCTTCCAGCGCAGCAACCTGGAAACGCTGATGCGCGCCCGTGGCCGCGACCAGCTGCTGGTCACCGGCGTGTACGCTCACATCGGCTGCACGGCCACCGTGAACGAGGCGTTCCAGCGCGACATCGAAGCCTTCATCGGCGCCGACGCGGTCGCCGACTTCTCGCGCGCCGACCACGACCTGGCCCTGGACCTGATCGCACGCACCTGCGGCGTTCCGCTGACCACCGCCCACCTGCTGGAGGCCCTGGCATGAGCCTGGAAACCCCGCCCGCCGCGCTGGACCTGGCGCAGATGCGCGCCGACGTGGCCGGCATGCTTGGCGAAGACCCCGCCGCGATCGGGGTGGAGGACAACCTGATCGACCTCGGGCTGGATTCGATGCGCGTGCTGGGGCTGGTGCTGGCCTGGAGCAGGACCGGCATCGCGCTGGAATTCAGCCACCTCGCCGAGCACGCCACCCTGGCCGGCTGGTGGAGCGTGGTGCAGCGGCTGCAGGCGAGCGCCGACCCGGCATGAGCGTGCGCGCATGAGCCCGGGTGAGGTCCCCGCATCCATCGGCACGGCCGGGCCGCGCCTGCCCCTGAGTCCGGCCCAGGCCGGGCTCTGGTATGCGCAGCGGCTGGCCGCGGCGCCGGCCGCGTTCAACACGGCCCACGTGCTATGGATCGACGGGCCACTGGCGCGGGATCGATTCGTGGCCGCCGCCAACACGGCGGCCGCCGAGGCCGAGGCGTTCGCGCTGCGCGCGGCACCGGATGCGGACGGCCAGCCCTGGCAATGGCAGGACCCGGCCCATCTGCCGCAGGTGCAGGTGCTGGACCTGTCCCTGCAGCCCGATCCGGTGGCCGCTGCGCGGGCGGCGATGGACCAGGACCGGCTGCGGGCGGTGGACCCCGCGCGCGACCGCCTGGCCGCGCAATGGCTGTTCGTGCTCGGCCAGGACCGCCATGCCTGGTACCTGCGCGTGCACCACCTGGCCACCGACGGTTACGGCATGGCGGTGTTCAGCGAGCGTGTCAGCGCCTTGTATGCCGGCGAAGGCGACAGTGCGCCATTGGCGCCATTGGCGCCGCTCGCGCCGGTGCTGGCCGAAGCGGCGAGCTACCTGCAAAGCGAGCGCCTTGCACTGGATGCAGCCCACTGGCAGGCCTACCTGGCCGCTGCTCCCGCCGCCGACGGCCTGGCCGGCGGCAGTGCGCCGGCCGCCGCCGATGCCTTGCGCTGGGTGGGCACGGTGCCGCTCGCGTTGCGCGGGCGGCTGCACGCGGCGGCGGCGCAGATCGGCCAGCCGTGGCCGGACCTGCTGGCGGCCTTGGCCGCCGAATACTGCCGCCGCTTCAGTGCGCTCGACGAAGTGGTGCTCGGCGTGCCCTACATGGGCCGCCTGGGCAGCGCGTCGGCGCGGGTGCCGGCGATGGTGATGAACGTGCTGCCGCTGCGCGTGGCCGGTCGCGATGACAGCGTGGCCGGTTTCGTGCGCGGCATCGCCGCTGACCTGCTGCGCGGCCGCCGGCACGGGCGCTACCGGGGCGAGCAGATCCGGCGCGATCTTGGTTTGGTCGGCGGTCAACGGCGCCTGCATGGGCCGCTGATCAATCTGCAGCCGTTCTATCGGCCGCTGCCGCTGTCCGGCGTGTCGGCCCGGCTGGACGTGCTCGGCACCGGCCCGGTGGACGACATCACGTTCGGCTTCCGCGGCGATGGCCAGGCCCTGCTCGATCTGGAGATCGAGGCCAACCCGGCGCTGTACGACCACGAGGCGGTCGCCGCGCATGCCGAGCGGCTGCTGCATTTCATCGAGGCCGCGCTGGACGTGCACGCGCGCGACGGACGCATGGACGACATCGCGCTGGCAACGCCCGCCGAAACCCGGCGCTACCTGGTGGACGTCAACGCCACCGCGCATCCGGTGCCCGATGTCACCCTGGACGCGCTGCTGCTGGCCGCCATGCAGGCCACGCCCACGGCCACCGCGCTGGTGCTGGACGGGCAGACGCTCGACTACGCACAGCTGGAACAGCGCAGCCGGGCGCTGGCGTTGCAGCTGCAGGCGGCCGGAGTGGGCGGCGCCTCGGTGGTGGCGGTGGCGTTGCCGCGCTCGCTGGCGTTGGTGATCGCGCTGGTCGCCGTGCTGCGCGCTGGCGCTGCGTATCTGCCGCTGGACCTGGCCCATCCCGACGCGCGCCTGGCGCGCATCCTGGCCTCGGCGCAACCGGCCTGCGTGCTGGTGGACGACGACCAGGCGCATCGCTTCGCCGGCACGCCGGTGCTGACGCCCGCGCAGTGGCAGGCGGACGCCCGCGCCGCGCTGGCGGTGGCGGTACAGCCGCACGACGCGGCCTACGTGATCTACACCTCCGGTTCCACCGGCGAGCCCAAGGGCGTGCTGGTGGAGCACCGCGCCATCGTCAACCGCCTGCTGTGGATGCGCCATCACTACGGGTTCGACCACGACGACCGCGTGCTGCAGAAGACCCCGGCCACCTTCGACGTGTCGGTGTGGGAGTTCTTCCTGCCGCTGTTGTGCGGGGCCACGCTGGTGCTGGCACCGCCGCACGCCCACCGCGACCCGCTGGCACTGGCCGCGCTCATCACCCGCCATGCGATCACCACCGCGCATTTCGTGCCGTCGATGCTGGACGCCTTCCTTGCCGTCCCGGCCGCGCAGGGCCTGCGCCTGCGCCGGGTGTTCACCAGTGGCGAAGCGCTGGAGGCGTCCCTGCGCGACCGCTTCCATGCCACGCTCGAGGCGCAGCTGCACAACCTCTACGGGCCCACCGAAGCGGCGGTGGACGTCAGCTACTGGCCCGCCGGCGTGGAGGACCATTCGCAGCCGGTGCCGATCGGCTACCCGGTCTGGAACACCCGCCTGTATGTGCTGGACGCGCGCATGCGCGCGGTGCCGCCCGGCGTGCCCGGCGACCTGTACCTGGGCGGGGTGCAGCTGGCGCGCGGTTACCTCGGCCGCGAGGACCTCACGGCCGAGCGCTTCCTCGCCGACCCGCACGTGCCGGGCGGACGGCTGTACCGCAGCGGCGACATCGCCCGCTGGCGCCCCGATGGCGCGCTGGAGTACCTGGGCCGCAGCGACCACCAGGTCAAGCTGCGCGGCCTGCGCATCGAGCTGGGCGAGATCGAGGCGGTGCTGCTGACGCAGCCAGGCGTGACGCGTGCCGAGGTGCTGCTGCGCGAGGACCGCCCCGGCGATCGCCGCCTGGTCGGTTACGTCTCCGGCGAGGCGCTGGTGCCGGCACGGCTGCGCACGGCGCTGGCCGCGCGCCTGCCCGAGTACATGCTGCCAGCCGCGCTGGTGGTGCTGGCGCAGTGGCCGCTCACCGCCAACGGCAAGCTGGACCGCGCGGCGC
>NZ_JAVWXA010000033.1:0-39761 GCF_036662295.1 Stenotrophomonas sp. | reverse complement strand
ACCGGCACCGGCAACGCGTGGCGCTTCAGCCAGCGCCGCCGGTACAGCAGCCGCCGCAGCGCGATGGCCGCGGCATACACCGGCGCCAGCAGGCGCGCCGGCAGCGGAATGGCGCTGTCGTCGTACCAGTAGGCGGGCGTGCGGGTGCCCTTGGCCGCCATCAAGGCTGCCTTTCGCGGAACTGCATCTTGTGCAGGTGCTCGTAGAGCCCGCCCAGCGCGAGCAGCTCGGTGTGGGTGCCGCGCTCGACGATGCGGCCGTGGTCCATCACCAGCACCTGGTCGGCGTGTTCGATGGTGGACAGGCGGTGGGCGATCACCAGCGTGGTGCGCTCGGGCATCAGCCGCTGCAGCGCGTCCTGCACCAGGCGCTCGGATTCGTTGTCCAGCGCGGCGGTGGCTTCGTCCAGGATCAGGATCGGGGCATCGCGCAGGATCGCGCGGGCGATCGCCAGGCGCTGGCGCTGGCCGCCGGACAGCAGCGCGCCGTTCTCGCCCACCGGGGTCTGCAACTGCTGCGGCATGCGCTCGATGAACTCCCACGCGTTGGCCGCTTCGGCGGCCGCGCGGATCTGTTCATCGGTGGCCTCCATGCCGTAGGCGATGTTGGCACCCACGCTGTCATCGAACAGGATCACCTTCTGCCCAACCATCGCCACCTGGCGGCGCAGGTCGGCCAGCGGGTAGTCGTCCAGCGCCACCCCGTCCAGGGTGATGCGGCCGCCGCTGGGTTCGTAGAAGCGCGGCACCAGGCGGATGAGGCTGGTCTTGCCACTGCCGGAACGGCCGACGATCGCGGTCACCGTGCCGGGCCTGGCCACGAAACTGATGTCGTCCAGCGCCACGCCGGTGTCTTCGCGGTAGCGCAGCATCACGTGTTCGAAGCTGAGTTCGCCGCGGGCGCGCCCGATCTGCTTGACGCCCTGGTCGCGCTCGACCGGCATGTCCAGGATCGAGAACAGGCGCTCGGCCGCCGACACGCCACGGGCGATGGAGGACTGCACGCTGGTCAGGCGGCGCAGCGAGGGGATGATCGCGGTCATGGAGATCATCAGGCCCATGAACTGGCCCGCGTTGAGGCGGCCGGCCAGGGCTTCGCGGGTGGACACCCACACGATCACCGCCAGCGCCAGCGCGGCCAGGAACTGGACCACGCTGGAGGCGGCGGCGCGGGTGGTTTCCACCTTCATGTTCAGGCCCAGCATGCGGTTGGCCAGGCGCGCATAGCGCGAGATTTCATGCGCCTGGGTGCCGTGCACCTTCACTTCCTGCTGCGCGGCCAGCGACTGCTCGGCGGTCTGGGCCATGCTGCCCATGCCGTCCTGGATGCCACGGCTGATGCGGCGGTAGCGCTTGCCCACGAAGGACACGATCACCCCGATCAGCGGCACCACCACCAGCATGGCCACGGTCACCTTGACGCTCATCTGCAGCATCACCACCAGCATGGCGATGATGGTCAACGTATCGGCGACCAGGGTCTTGAGCGCGTCGGCGCTGGCCTGGGTGACCTGCTCGGTATCGAAGTTGAGCCGGCTGACCATCACCGGGGTGGATTCGCTGTCGAAGTGCGAGGACGGCAGGTGCAGGTATTTTTCCAGCACCTGCTCGCGCAGGTCGCGGACCACGCTGCGGCCGGTGCGTGCCAGCGCGTAGTCGCTGACGAACGTGGCCGCGCTGCGCGCCACGAACAGGCCCAGGATGGTCAGCGGCAGTATCACCGCCATGCGCGGCTCGGGGTTGACGAAGCCCCGGTTGACCAGCGGTTCCATCAGCTTGCTGAAGTGGTAACCGGCCAGCGCCTCGACGACCATGCCGATGACGGCGGCCACCATGAACATCCAGTAGGCGTGGGTATAACCGAGCAGGCGCTTGTAGATCGGCCAGACCGGGGCATGTTTCTTGCTCATGGACGCACCTCCGGCGCGGTAGCGATGGCGATGCGGCGGAAGCCGAGCTGGCCCAGGGCATCCTGGGCGGTGACCACGGCCTGATACGGGGTGCGGGCATCGGCGCGCAGCAGGACGGTCTGCTCGCGGTCGCTGCCGGCCACGGACGCGATGGTCTGCTTGACCGACTCCACGTCGGTGCGCAGCACTTCCTGGTCGTTGATGAAGTAGCGGCCTTCGGCGTTGACCAGCACGCTCAGCGAGCGCGGCGGCTCGGTGGTGTCCTGCTGGCTGGCGGTGGGCAGCTGCAACTGCAGCGTGGAGCGCGCGTCGAAGGTGGTGGTGACCACGAAGAAGATGATCAGCACGAGGATCACGTCGATCAGCGGGACCAGATCGATATGCGGTTCGTCCTGGCCCCGGTCATTGCCGATGCGCATCCGTCAGCCCTTGGCCGTGACGGGCGCGGCGGTGCCGGCCGCCGGCGCACGGGCGGGGCTGTTCATCACGCCCGGGCGACCGTCGAGCGCGTCCAGCAGTGCGCTGGCCTCCTGCTCCATCTCGATCACGTATCCGCCGATGCGGCCCTTGAAATAGCGGTGGAACATCAGTGCCGGAATCGCCACGATCATGCCGGTGGCGGTGCACACCAGTGCCTTGCCGATGCCGCCGGCCAGCTGGTTCACATCGCCCACGCCGTGGTCGAGGATGCCCAGGAACATCTGGATCATGCCGACCACCGTGCCGAGCAGGCCCAGCAACGGACCGGCCGAGGCGATCGTGCCGAGGGCGTTCAGGAAGCGCTCCATGCGATGCACCAGGTGCCGCCCGGCATCCTCGATGCGCTCGCGGATCTGGTCGCGCGGGCGGTTGCGCGCTTCCAGCGCGACCGCCAGCAACGCGCCCAGCGGCGAATTGGCCCGCAGCGACTGGATGTGGCTCGGGTCGAGCTTGCCGCGTGCGGCCCAGTTGCGCACTTCCTGCCCCAGCCCGGGGGGCAGCACTTCGTTACGACGCAAGGTCCAGAAACGCTCCAGGACAATTGCCAAAGCCAGTACGCCCAACAGCAGCAGCGGCACCATCGGCCAGCCACCGGCCTTGACCAGTTCCCACACGTTTCAACCCTCCGGCCCATCGGCCGCCTGTTTGATCGCCGATAGGATAGCAGCCGACCGGCTCCGCTCCGCGGCATCCCACCAACGGGGCTGAAAAACCCGCTGTTCACGCACCTGCAGGCCTTCACGCCCGAGCCAGGCGCGCAGCGCGCCGCTGTCGGCGGTGTTGAGCACTTCGGCCCCCACCGCCTGCCAGCGCGCCACCACCACCGCGCGCGGGTGGCCGAAGCGATTGCCATGCCCGGCCGAGACGATGGCCAGGCGCGGGGCGACGGCCGTCACCCATTCCTCGCTGGACGACCCGGCGCTGCCGTGATGGGGCACCACGATCAACGCGGCGCGCACGGCGGCCGCATCGGCCAGCAGCGCCGCCTCGCTGGCCGCGCCGATGTCGCCGGCCAGCAGGATGGCACCGTGGGCGGTGGCGATGCGCAGCACGCAGCTGCTCTCGTTGCCCCGGTACGGCGTGTCGGGCGGCGGGTGCAGCACCTGGAACCGCACGCCGTCCCATTCCCAGGCCTGGCCGGCCGCACACGGCGCGGTGATCCCGGGCAGCGCCCCGGCCGGCGCGTGCAGGGGCGGCTCGCCGAACGCGCGCCGCACCGCCGCCACGCCACCGGCGTGGTCGCGGTCGCCGTGGCTGAGCAGGACCCGGTCCAGGCGGTCTTCGCCGAGGGCGTGCAGGGTCGGCACCACCACCCGCTCGCCGGCGTCGAAGCCCCCCTCGGCCGCGGGTCCGGCGTCGTACAACAGGCGTTGGTGGCGGGTGCGCACCCAGACAGACAGTCCCTGCCCCACGTCCATCACCAGCAGCTCGACCTCGCCCGGCGGCGGCCGCGACGGGGCCGGCCACAGCAATGGCAGGCACAGCACCAGCGCCGGCAAGCGCCCGCCACTGCCGCGCGGCAGCAGCACGCCGCCCACGCCGAGCAGCGCGGCCAGCACCGCCCAGCGGTCCGCTTCGGGCAACCACCCCAGCGCCCAACCCTGGCGCGCGGCGTGGCCGAACAAGCGCCAACTGGCGTCGAAGCACATCGCGGCCAGCTGCCAGGGCCAGCGCCCGGCCCCGGCCACCACCGCCTCCAGTGCCGTTCCCAGCAAGGCCAATGGCACCACCACCAGGCTCCACCATGGAATGGCCAACAGGTTGACCAGCGGCCCGGCGCGCGACGCCTGGCCGAACAGCGCGACCGTCAGCGGCAGCAAGGCCAGGCTGGCCACGCCCTGGGCACCGATGAAACTGCGCATCCAGCCGCGTTCGTGCCCGGGCAGGCACCACACCAGCCACAGCACCCCGGCAAAACTCAGCCAGAACCCGGGCGCCAGCGGCGCCAGCGGATCGACCAGCAGCACCGCCAGGGCGGCCAGGGCCAGCGACTGGCCAACGGTGGTGGGCCGGCGGGCGCAGCGCGCGGCGGCCACCACGGCGATCATCAGCACCGTGCGCACGGTGGGCAAGGCGAAACCGGCCACCGCCGCATACAGCGCCGCGCCCAGCACCGCCATCAGGGCGGCCGCCAGCGGCCGCGGCAGCGCGCGGCCCAGCGGTGGCCAGCCGCGCCAGGCCAGCGTCGCCAGCCACGCCGCCACCCCGGCCACCAGGCCCACATGGAAGCCGGAGATCGCCACCAGGTGGGTCAGGCCCAACGCGCGCAGGTCGTCCCAGTCGGCCTGGCGCAGGCCACGGGTGTCGCCCAGTGCCAGCGCCTGGACGAAGCGGGCGCCGTCGCCGTGCACCTGGGTGGTGATCGCCGTGGCCATGCGCTCGCGCCAGGCAGGCAGCCCCGTACCCGGCCCCAGCGACCGGGCCTGGCCGGGCGCGCGCACATAGCCGCTGCCGGCCACGCGCTGCAGCACGGCGTGGCGCTCGGCATCGAAGCCGCCGGGGTTGCGCAGCCCCCGCGGCGGCCGCAGCCGCACCGGCAGCTCCCAGCGCGCACCGGCCTGCACCTGCAGCCGCGGGTCACGCCCAACGCCCGGCCGCCCATGCCAGCTCACCACGAACGAACGCCCGCGGACCGGCGCGGGCAGCGCCGGGTCGTCATCCACGGCAAACAGGAAGCGGGTGCTGACCGCCCCGTGCACGGGCAGATCGAGCACCCGGCCCTGCACCCGGTACTCGCCCGCCGCCTGCGCGGGCAGTTGCAGCGCCAGCGCCGCATGCGCGTGCAGGCTTGCCCAGCCCAGCCCGCACAACGCCGCACCCAGCACGCGCCCTCGCCACGGGGCGCCCCACATCGGCACGCCCGCCGCCAGCACCAGGGCCGCCGCCCAGCGCGGCATCAGCACCGGGGCGAACACGCAGGCGCAGGCGCCCAGCAGCAGCGCGGCCGCACAGGCCTTGCCGAACAGGGGCAGGTGCACGGCAGGCCCCCTGCCCTGCAGGACGCTACGGGCGGCCTTCGTTGCGGGGCTGCTGGACATCGGACCATCGTCGGTCGCCTGCGCGGCGCCCACCATCAGTCAGTTGGCGCGCCTGTCGTCGGTCGATCCCGCGCATGCCTTAAAAACGTGAACTGCATCAAATCCGATTTTCACGCGATGCAGACCGCATAAAGTGCTGTCGTATGTTTTGTCGGCCATGGCGTTGCATCTGGACGGTTTCGCCGATAGTGTCCGTTCAGCCCCGGCACCGCCGCAGGCAGCGCACCACCCACGTGAACGGAGGTATCCGTGCAGCTGAGCTGGTTGAAAAAGGAGTTTCACCTCAATCTGCGCATCCATCCGATCGGCGTGGTGCTGGCCGTGCTGTATGCGCTGTCTTACTGGATCGCGCGCGGCACCTCGGTGGACCAGTTCTACCTGCCCGCCGGCGTGCGTGTCGCCGCCCTGCTGCTGGCGCCGCCGCGATACTGGCCGTACCTGATCGCAGGCGAGTATCTGTTCTTCGCGCAGGCGCGTTTCCCGCTGATCGAGAAATATGGCCTGGCCTGGGTCGTCATCGCCTCGGCGGTCTTGATGCCCACCGTGGCATTGATCGTGCACGCCCACCGCCGGCTGATGGCCTCCAACAACGAATCCTGGCTGTTGTCGGTCGCCGTGCTGGCGGCGCTGTCGGTCTCCCTCCTCAACCAGGGCCTGGCCTACCTGCTGATGCCCACGCTGCACGACGCGGTGTCCTGGACCGGGGTGGCGCGTTATGTGATCGGCGATTATCTCGGCATCCTGATCTTCGCGCCGCTGGCGCTGCTGTGGACGCGCCGCCACGTCGCCTACGTGGCCACCCGCGGGTGGTCGTTCGCCCTGCCCGTCTCGCTGGGCCTGATCGTGCTGCTGGGCCTGGCCGCGATGCGGCTGCCCGAGAGCAACGCCATCGCCAAGCACAGCCTGCACCTGGCGATGATGTTCCCGGCCATCGCGCTGACCTGCCTGTACGGCTGGCGCGGCGCGGCGGTGAGCGTGGTCACGCTGAACCTGACCATCGGCCTGACCCTGCAGAGCACCGGCCTGCCCGGCTCATTTGACGACACGACGTTCCTGTCACAGCAGATCCTGGCGGTGACCGGTACGACGCTGCTGCTGCTCGGCTCGACCATTTCCCACCATTACCACCGGTTCAAACAACGCGACCGGCTCGGCAACCGGGCGCTGGACCTGGCGCGCATCTCGCACCTGGCCAGCGAGCAGGACATGCGCGAGCGGGCCCTGCACATGAAGCGCATCAGCGACGATATCGACACCTCCTTCAGCAAGGCGGTGGAGTGGTTGAAGGAACGCGGCCACCATGCGCCGGCGATGGACATGCTGCGCAGCAACCTGGCCCATTCCCTGCAGTTCCGCGAGCAGATGAGCCTGGTCTACCCGACCGAGATCGAATACTCCGGGCTGTATGTCGCGCTGCGCATCGGCGGTATCGCCGAGGCCTGGAACGCCACCGATCGGATTGCGCGCCCGCTGCTGGCCGGTGACCCGTGCCAGCTCAGCCTCGGCCTGCAGTTGGCGGCCTATCGCAGCCTGTCCGATGCGGTGGGGCTGCTGCTGCGCAGCGAGCACGGCTACCTGCAGATCCGCACCCGCTGCGGCAAACGTGGCGATACGCGCGGCATCGTGATGACCATTGCCCTGCTCGACCCCACCCGCCGGCTGACCCGCAGCACGGCCGCGCAGGCGATGGAGCTGCTGGGCGGCCGGGTACTGGCTTACGGCGGCACCGTGCAGTGCCGCCGTAACCGTATCCGCCTGACCCTGATCGAGATGCCGGTGACTTACCGGGTACCGTCCGGGCTTTCCACCGACCAGATCATGCCGCCGGCCGTGCTGTAACCGACCAGCAGCATCTGCGGCTTGCGATACACCACGGTGCGGGTTGCCCCCGCGGGGATATCGAGCAGGTGGCTGGGCAGCGAGACGCGGTCGGCGTCCACGCCGCCCGGCAGGGTCCAGAACTCGCGGTCGACATTGCCGATGATCGCGTGCACGTTGCCGTCGCGGTCATTGACCTGCAGGTACCAGATGCCGTCGCGCTTGAACTCGAACGCCTTCCACGCCGATGTCTGGCTGACGTTGAGGGCCAGCGGCGCCGATTCGCCGATGCCTTTGGAAGCGATCGAGACGCCGTGCGGATCGGTGCTGCAGCAGGTGCCAGCGGCCTGGGTGTTCTGTGCGAGCGCCAGCGCCGGTGCGAACACGCCCGCCGCGATGGTAATGACAGTAAGACGATGCAGCATCCTCATGATGCCTCCTCATAATGGTTGAAGTTTCCTGACCTCGCCCAACTGGATGGAATCCCTGCCAATTGGCCCGCAGACGCTAGCACAAGATTCCGGGGACGGCAGTATTGGCCCGCGGGGCCCTGATAGTCAGGTGACGGAAACGGCCCGTCAGGAAAATGGCGCCCGTGAAAGTCGCGAAAATACGTGACTTTCCAGTGGGACACGGACGGGCGGCATCGTCGGGCGCGGATCGATCCAAATGCCGTCCGCGTCGGAATGATGGTGGTGCCTCGAGTGGATGACACGCAGGGCGCACCCGCGTATCTGCCTGGCCGCGCTCCGTGCAACAAACGCTGCCATCGGCCGAGTTGAAACGAGCGATCCGGTGCGAACTGCGCAACCCCCACCACGCGCCGATCCAAGAGCCGCCCGTACCTGCAGGCAAAACCGCTGCGCCATGCGACGAGAACGAAAACGAAAAAAACGCCAATCGGCGCTGTCTGGAATCCTGGGAGAATGCTTATGGATGACGTGCCCCGCTTCGGGGCCACTACCAGGTCACCTTGCGTGACCTGCAAACTGCTCTTTCCACTTCAAACCTTGATGTCGCTGGCTTGAGAGTGGTGGGCGGTACAGGGTTCGAACCTGTGACCCCTACCATGTCAAGGTAGTGCTCTACCGCTGAGCTAACCGCCCGTTTCCTGCCCTGCACCGCTGCGATTGCGTCGGTGCAGGCCGCGTATATTACGGAGGTCCCCCGGGAAGCGCAATACTTTTGTGAAGATAATTCACGGTATCGCGTTCAGCCCAGGCTGGCTTCCTTCAACACCCGGATCTGGTCGCGGACATGGGCGGCGTCCTCGAATTCCAGGTCGCGCGCGTGCTGGTACATCTTCTGCTCCAGGGCCTGCAGGCGCTTGGCGATCTGCGCCGGCTCCAGCGTACGGTAGTCCACCGCCTCCTCGGCGACGCGGCCGCCACGGCCCTTGCCCTTGCCCCGCGCCTCCTTCTCGGCCGCCTCCGAACGGGCGCCCTCCAGGACGTCGGTGATCGGCCGCAGCACCGAGGTGGGCGTGATCCCGTGCAGCGTGTTGTACTCGACCTGCTTGGCGCGACGGCGGTCGGTTTCGTCGATGGCCGCCTGCATCGAGCGCGTCATCTTGTCCGCGTACAGGATCGCCTTGCCACGCAGGTTGCGCGCGGCGCGGCCGATGGTCTGGATCAGCGAGCCGGTGGAGCGCAGGAAGCCTTCCTTGTCCGCATCCAGGATCGCCACCAGCGACACCTCGGGCATGTCCAGGCCTTCGCGCAGCAGGTTGATGCCGACCAGCACGTCGAACTTGCCCAGGCGCAGGTCGCGGATGATTTCCACGCGCTCGACCGTGTCGATGTCCGAGTGCAGGTAGCGCACGCGGATGCCGTGCTCGGTGAGGTATTCGGTGAGGTTCTCGGCCATGCGCTTGGTCAGCGTGGTGACCAGCACGCGGTCGCCGAGCTTGATCCGCTCGTTGACCTCGCTCATCAGGTCGTCCACCTGGGTGCCGACCGGGCGGATCTCGACCACCGGATCGATCAGGCCGGTCGGACGCACCACCAGCTCGGTGATCTCATCGCCGGCCTCGCGCAGCTCGTACGGCCCCGGCGTGGCCGAGACATAGATGCTGCGCGGGCAGCGCGCCTCCCACTCCTCGAACCGCAGCGGGCGGTTGTCCAGCGCCGACGGCAGCCGGAAGCCGAACTCGACCAGCGTTTCCTTGCGCGAGCGGTCGCCCTTGAACATCGCCCCGATCTGCGGAATGGTCACGTGCGACTCGTCGATCACCAGCAGCGCATCCGGCGGCAGGTAATCGAACAGGGTCGGCGGCGGCTCGCCCGGCGCCTTGCCGGTGAGATGGCGGGAGTAGTTCTCGATGCCGTTGCAGAAGCCCACTTCGGCCATCATTTCCAGGTCGAACTGGGTGCGCTGGGCCAGCCGCTGCGCCTCCACCAGCTTGTTCTGCTCATACAGCTGTTCCAGGCGCGGCTTGAGCTCGGCCTTGATGGTCTCCACCGCCGACAGCACCCGCTCGCGCGTGGTGGCGTAGTGGGTCTTGGGGTAGACCGTATAGCGCATCAGCTTGCGCAGGCTCTCGCCGGTGAGCGGGTCGAACATGCTGATCTGCTCCACCTCGCCATCGAACAGCTCGATGCGCACCGCCTCGCTGTCCGACTCGGCCGGGAACACGTCGATCACCTCGCCGCGCACGCGGAAGGTGCCGCGCTGCAGTTCGTACTCGTTGCGCGTGTACTGCAGCTGGGTGAGGTGGTTGATCAGGTCGCGCTGGTCGATGCGCTCGCCGGTGGACAGGATCAGGCGCAGCGACAGGTAGTCTTCCGGCGCGCCCAGGCCGTAGATCGCCGACACGGTGGCGACCACGATCGCATCCGGGCGCGACAGCAGCGTCTTGGTCGCGGCCAACCGCATCTGCTCGATGTGCTCGTTGATCGAACTGTCCTTCTCGATGAAGGTGTCCGACGAGGGCACGTAGGCCTCGGGCTGATAGTAGTCGTAGTAGCTGACGAAGTATTCCACCGCGTTGTGCGGGAAGAACGACTTGAACTCGCCGTAGAGCTGCGCGGCCAGCGTCTTGTTGGGCGCCATGATCAGCGTCGGCTTCTGGACCTGCTGGATGACGTTGGCGATGGTGTAGGTCTTGCCCGACCCGGTCACGCCCAGCAGGGTCTGCTTGGCGATGCCCGCCTCGAAGTTGGCGGTCAGCTTCTCGATCGCCGCCGGCTGGTCGCCGGCCGGTGAATACGGAGAGACAAGTTCGAAGCGATCGCTCATGGTGCCGCCAAATCCCGGGCCCTCCAGTATACCGGGGGCAAAGGTGACGGCCGGCTGAGGGGACGGCCGACGCGGCGTTGCGGGGGCGGCTGATGGGCCGTGGCTGGCGGGCCGCGCAGGCTGGGTTTCCTGCCGCTGCCGCCGGGATGTCGATGCCCTCTCCTACGCGCTTCGCCCCGCGCCGCCGCCCTGCGGGCTGGAGCCTGGTCGAATGCCTGGTCGCGGTGCTGGTCCTGGGCGTGCTGTGCGCCGTGGCCTTGCCCGATGCACGGGCGCTGCTGGATCGCCAGCGCGCCGCCAACGCCCGCCACCTGCTCAGCACCGACCTGGCCTTCGCGCGGCTGGCCGCCATCCAGCGCCACGCCGAAGTGAGCGTGTGTGCCAGCGTGGAGGGGCGCCACTGTGCCGGCGTGGATGCCTGGGGCAGCGGCTGGATGGTGTATGAAGCGCCCGCCGGAAGCAGCGCACCGCCTGCGGCCGATGGCGTGCTGCGCCACCAGGCGTGGCGGGCACCGCCCGGCTGGCGGATCGTGGGCAATCGTGGCCGCAGCCGGCTGCGCTATCGCCCCGACGGCCGCGCGTACGGCACCAATCTGTCGCTGTGGATCTGCCGCCATGACCATCTGTATGGGCGGGTGGTGATCAACAACACCGGGCGCGTGCGCTCGGAGGTGCACGACGCCCCCGGTGGCTGCATCCGCTGATCCGCCGGGCCGGCGCGGCCGGCGGCGAAACAAAAAAAGCCGCGATTTCTCGCGGCTTTTTCAGATCTGGCGCCCGAAGTTGGACTCGAACCAACGACCCCCTGATTAACAGTCAAGTGCTCTAACCGGCTGAGCTATTCGGGCGGGGAGGCGCATTGTAAAGGTGCTTTGGCTGAAGGGCAACACCTTGCCGCATGCTTCGCTTCAGCCCTGCCCCACCCTGCCCGGCTTACCAGCAGTCGGCCAGTTCGCCGGTGCTGTTGCTCTTGCGGTTGGCCTGGTCCACGCCGAGCGTGCCACACCCGTCCTTGGCCTGCTCGCCATCGGGCGTGGCGGTGATGGAGAAGCTGGAGCCATCCCCCTCGAACGCCAGGTTGTAGCGCACCGTGCCGCCTTCGCGCGGCGAGACTTCCACCGGCAGGGCGAAGTTGGCGTAGGTGTTGTTGACCGAGTGGTAGCGCTCGGCCCGCTGCGCGTACTCGACCATGTCCGCCTTGACCACGCCACGCCGCGTCTTCAGCAGGTGCTGCTTGTAGGAGGGATAAGCCACCGCCGCGAGCACGGCGATGACCAGCACCACGATCATCAACTCGATCAGGGTGAAACCCGCGCTGCCGGCCTTGCCGCGAAGAGTGCTGCTGTTGTTCATCATGTCCAGGCTTCCGGCACGTTATTGGATCTGGCGCCAGGATTGGCGACCACAGGGGTACGGCAGGTACAGCGGTTCGGCACCGGCCACGTTGACGACCATCCAGCAGGCGCGGTCGCTGGGGCCGCCGCCGGCGCCCAGTCGCGGCACCACGGCCACGCCGACGTCCTTGACCGGTGCGGTGCCGCCGGTATTCAAGCTGGTGGCGGCCGTGCCGGTGCCGTAGGGATCGCCCTCCGGGGAACCGATACGCGCCTGGTCCAGCGCGGCGACGCCACTGACCGGGTTCAAGCCGAACAGCCAGTTGGAGCCCTCGGTGGAGCAGCCCTCGGCGCCATTGTTGGGCAGGTAGGTGGGCAGGAATACCACGCCGGCCGCCACTGCAGGATTGCCGACGAAGCGTTCACCCGAGCCGGGCAAGGCCACCCGCCAACCGTAGGCCGTGCCGGTGAAGTCGGCCGCCACCACCGAGCGCTTGGTGCCGGTGGCATCGGTGTTGACCGTATAGGACACCAGATCGGTCGGGGTCAGGGTCGTCGTCGGCTGCCGCCCACTGACGTCGTTGACGCCGTAGAGGGCCTGGGAGGCCGTGTCCTGCGGATCGCTGCTGAAGGAGAAACTGCCGGTGCCGAACAGCAGCATCACGCCGCCGCCCGGGCCGGTGACGGTGGTCATGCCGCCGGTGATCGGCTGGCGGAATACCTGCCCGTTGTTGTTGTCGGTCTGGCGCTGGGTGGTGAACACCGGCACGGTGACGCTGTCGCTCGCGCTCTCCAGGTCGAACTTCCACAGTGCGCCACGCTGGTCGGCGGCGTACACGGTATCGGCCAGGCCGTCACGGCCGCGCACGCTCTCCTGCCCGACCGGCGGATTGGCCGCCGGGTTGGGGCGCCAGCGGTCGATGACCACGATGTTGCCCAGCCCGTTGGTGCCGGCCGGGGCGGTACTGGTGCCCTCGGTGGCGGTGATCATGCGCACCGCGCCATCGGCCATGTCGACCACGAACAGCACGGCCTTGCCGTCGGCGCTGTTGTAACCGTTGCCGAAGATCGCCTTCCACGCCACGTCGTCACCGTTTTTCACCGGCACGATGACCGGCTTGCCCAGCACGTGGCCGATATTGGCACGCACCGCGGCGGACAGGTCGGTGTTGACGTCGCTGATCTCCCACAGGCGGTTGGTGGTGCCGAAGGTCGAGGGGTCGGTCACGTCCAGACCGAACACCGCGCGCCCGCCGGCGCCGGCGGTGCCCACCAGGGCCGTGGCCCAGTTGCCCGAACGCTGCACGTCGGCCACGGTGATGGGGCCATCCACGTAATAGCGGTGGCGGAATTTCTGGTCGTTCTTGTTGGCGGCCTTGTAGGGATACAGCAGGTTGCCCATGTGGCCGAGCGCGGTGCCGGGGATGTAGCCGAAGGTTTCGGTGCCACCGGCGCTGTCGGTGTTGCCTTCCCCGTCCATGCCGCCGTCGAAGGCATGCAGCATGCCGTCATTGGCCCCCACGTAGACCATGTACCGCCCGTTTTCGCGCTTGCTGGCCAGGTACTCGGCGTAGGACTCGGCGAAGTCCGTGCTGATGCGCTGGTAGCCGTAGTCATCGCGCGGGGAGCTGATCACCGGGCTGGAGTTGACGATGTCGCCCAGCACGGTGCTGCGCGAGCGGTAGATGCCGTTGGCTTTGCTGACCTCACGCGACTGGTCGCCCTTCAGGTAGGCCAGGGCCGCAGTGAGATTGCCGCCCAGCGCCTCGATCTCCGCGCCACTGCACAGCACCATGTCCCCGTAGAGGCCACTGGGCTTGTTGCACAGGTCGGCGAAGGCGATGTTGGTGCTGTTGAAGGTAACCGCGCTTGCGCCCTTGGTGGCGACGACGTTGCGCGCGGTCTGCGTGGCCATCTTGGCCGAGGCTTCCCACGCCGCGGTGTATTCGGCCACGCGGGTCTGCTCATTGACGCTCAGGGTCGAGGCGGTCAGGCGGCTGAACCAGTCGGTTTCCTGGTTGCCCACCTCGAAGGTCGGGGTGACCGACAGCGAGCCGGCACCGATGCGCGCACCGGTAAGGCCCAGGCTGCCCGAGGAGGCTTCGCCGGCCGCCACCGAGGACAGCACCCGGCGCATGGCCGCGGTGATGTCCGAGGGGGTACGCGCATTGATGTATTCGCCGCGGGTGTTGGTGGCCGCGTG
Source organism: Stenotrophomonas sp. (assembly GCF_036662295.1). Taxonomy (GTDB): domain Bacteria; phylum Pseudomonadota; class Gammaproteobacteria; order Xanthomonadales; family Xanthomonadaceae; genus Stenotrophomonas. The sequence goes on along the minus strand of NZ_JAVWXA010000033.1, from coordinate 25,742 downwards.
CCAGATGTCATCCACGGTGCTGGGGTTGTCGTTCTGCCGCGACGGCCAGTTGTTGTAGATGGCCGGCGTTGTGTACGGGTTCTGCGGGTTGGTAGGGTTGTACAGGTTGCCACGCGCACCCAAGGTGATGCCGTAGAAGTTGATGTGCAGGTCTTTGTTGCAATCCAACGACGGGTCGGCGTTGCCCGTGCCACAGGCCTGCGGAACCGGCACCTGCCCACGCGGCATATTGGTATCGGTGCGCAGCGGATTGAGATAGTACTGGGACACGATATCGGCCATCGTATTCTCGTTGCCATCCTTGAATGGTGCCGCCATCACACCATCGATGTTGCCGATCTTCGGGCCGTCCTGGTTGCTGTACCCGTCGGTGAAGAGCATCACCGCATTCTTCTGGCACGACAGGCGCACCGGCGCGTTGCTGTCGGTGCGCTGGAACTGCATGCCGGCGGCATTCACCGCCTGCCGGTTTGGCGTGCTACCGCTGGCGGTCAGTGCGATCATCTTCTTGTACAGCGCGATCTTTTCCGACGGCGTGCCCATGTTCTGGATGGCCAGCCGCTTCTTGTCATTGTCCGCGCTGTCGTAGGAGCCGTGCTCGTTGATCTTGAAGTAACCGACGTACATGTTGTTGACGTCCATGGCGCGGGTCATGCCGGCGATCATGGCGCGGTTGCGGTTGCCGTAGTACGAGTACCAGTTGGCGAAATTCTGCAGTGCCGCCGTGTCGCTGGTGCTCAGCACATACTTCCACATGTGGCAACCGGTGCCACAGGCATTGTCCACCTTGGTACGGCTCACGGCGCTGTAGGCATTGGCAGTACCGTCCAGCTGCGGGTAGGCATCGCCCGTACCGGTCCACGGCATGAAGAAGGTGGCCGGGGTGTACTGGATGCTTGCGTAACCCGCGCTGTTGTAGGTAGTGCCACGAGTGTTGCTGTTGACCGCGCCAAAGGTGTAGGAAACAAAGTTGCCGTTCCTGTCATTGTTGCGGGTGACAGACCGGTACGGCGTATTGGCGGGGATGGTCATGCCGTTCTGCATGCGCACCACGTCCCAGTTGGCGGTACCCAGGTAAGCGGCTCCCACGGCCACGGTGTCGGTCTTCCGGGGATCGATGAGGGTATTGGCGGTTGACGCGTTTCCGTACGCCTGGATCTTCTCCACGCGCGCGACGGTGAACACGCCCAGCCACGGCTCATATTTGACCGTGGGATCGTAGAACGTCGGATTGTAGGCGGCCGAACGCGCGAATCCGTAAAGGTCCAGCGAGGGAATGCCATTCCATTCGTTGACGCGCGGCCCTGGCAAAACGTAGAAGTAACTGCATTCGCCCTGCGTGGTGCCGGACGCGTTCTTGATCGTTTCAGGCGTATTGAGTGCACCGTTGGCAGTGAAGAAGCTCTGTCGGGTGTTGCTCCAGCAGGCCGTGCCGTCCTGCCCGGGGAACTGGGTCTGGAAGGTCATCGAGCCGGAGTCATCCACCGCCATGATGAAGGACGGCGTGGCCGACACCTTCACGTTCATGGGGATCTGCGAGAGCGCGCCCTGCGCCTGCGCGGCGAACAGCGAGTAGGCCAACCAGCCGCCAGCTGCCACCAGCAGCAGGCCCGAGCCCGTCACGATCTTGGTCTTTCGGGTGAGCATGATGGCGGTCCTCAGAGCTTGAATACGGTATCGATGGCAGCCGAGCTGGTGCCTTCGTTGTTGTTGTCGTCGTCGCGGTCGGAGGCGAAGGACGTGATCTGGTAGACGCGGGTCGGCTCTTCGCTTTCGGGCGTGCCCATGTCGAGCGCGGCCTCGCCCTGGATGCAGGTTTCGATGCGGCGCACGTTGACCGCCGGCGCGCCCGCCAGGGTCTGCTCGCCCACCCAGCGGGTCGGATCGTAGCCGTCATCGCACAGGCGCTGGATGTCGGCGGGGTCGAGGCCGTCGCCATCGCCGGTGTTGTTGTCGAGCGCCTCGATCGAGCGCTCGGTATCGCGCACCGAGCGCTCGCTGGCCTGGAAGGCCACGTTGACCGCGCGGTAGTTGGAGGCCATGCGCTCCTGCATGCTGGCCACCTGCATGCCGACGATGCCGAGCAGCGACAGCAGGATCAGCAGCATCAGCGCGATGTACAGCACCGCGCCGCGCTGGCGCGCGGGCGGGGAGAACCGACGAAGGGCGGAGGCGTTCATGGCTCAGTTCCCGAACAGGCGGTTGCGCAGTGCCACGGACACCTCGTAGGAGGCGCGGTAGCGGCGATCGTTGGTCTGCGGCGGATTGAAGGCGACGCCGAGCACGCCCAGCTGGGCGACATCCGCGTTGGCCTGCTCGGCCGAGGCCGGCTGCGGGCTGCGCATCAGCAGGCCCAGCTGCACCATGCCCACCCGGCGCCAGGCGGCCACGGCGGTTTCATCGGTGGCCGTACTCACATCGGAGGCCACGCTCTGCACGTCGATCACGCCGGTCGGCGGCGCGGTGCCGCTGATGGCCGTCTCCGCATCCAGGCCGTACACGAACTGCATGCTTTCCACGCCCTCCACCATTTCCTCGCCCTGCTCGAACTCGCCATCGCCGTTGGCGCGGGCGCGGTACAGGGCCGGTTCGTTGGCGGTGTTCAGGGCCACGTAGTACACCAGCGACTCGGCGCGATAGACCATGGTCACCGCGTTGTTGGAGGCGTAGTTGGCCAGCGAGGTGCCGGTGGCGGTGATGGTGTCGTCGGCCAGGCTGCCGGAGAAGATGTCCACCCGGCTGCAGTCGGAGACGGCAAACAGCGAGGGCGTGGTGGCCGCACCGGCGGACAGGCGCGCGGCGGCATCGCCGGCGATGGTCACCGTGGAGTCGGTGCCGTTGACGATATTGAGCACCGGCGAGCCTTCGGCGGCCAGGTAGCGCATCACCAGGATGTCGCTGCCAGCCAGGGGCGCCGGGGTGAGGCCGCTGACGGCGGTGGGGGTGCTGCCGGCGGCCGACCAGGTGCCGCCGATGGTGAGTTCATCGCCCGGCGCGGTGCCGTCGGCCTCGTAGCCCTGGATCGGCACGGAGAAGTCCAGCGGGCTGCCATCGCCACTGGTGATGCCGGCCACGTGGACCTTGATGCTGTCGCCGTCCTTGATGACGTGGGCCTGGTCGTTGACGCAGCCCATGTGCCCGGCCATGCGGATGTCGCGCTCCAGGAAATCCAGCGCGAACCGCGCGTTTTCCTGCGTGCGCGCCGCGCCTTCGGACAGCCGCGAGGCCGCGCGCGAGGCCATGAAGATCTGCACCACGCCCAGCATCAGGACCAGGCTGATGACCATGGCGATCATCATCTCGATCAGCGAGAGGCCGGCGACGCGGCGAGCATTGAACGAGGAACGGCTCATAGACGGGTGACCAGGGTGAAGGTGGTGGTGCTGTCGGCGTTGTCGGCATCCCAGCGCTCATCGCCCCAGCCGATGCCCACCGTGACCAGCCCGTCCACCACGCTGACGTTGGCCGTGGCCCGGTCGCCGAGCGTCTTGACCACCTGGCACTGCCAGCGGGTCACGTTGCTGGAGGCGGCCGTGGTGCCATCGCCTACCGGCCAGGTGCACGGGGCGGCGGTGACATCCACGTCGCCGGCGGCGAAGGAGGCCGTGCCGTAGTCGCCGTCGTTGAGCGTGGCGGTGCGCTGCACGCGCATCATCTCGATCAGGTCCGAGGCCAGGTTGGTGGCCTGGGTGCGCTGGCCGGAGCTCTGCACGAAACGCACGTTCATGGTCTGCAGCAGGGCGAACCCGAGCAGGCCGAAAGCCAGCACCAGCAGTGCGATCAGCACTTCCAGCAGGCTGAAGCCGCCGCTGGCGCGACGACCATGGAATCCGGAGCGGCGCATCATGTGCAGGTCCCGTTGGTGGAGCGCACCTGGCCGGACAGGGTCACCGTCAGGGTGCGGGTGGACTCCCCGGGCTTGCAGTCGGCCGGGGTGAGGGTGACGGCCTGGTCGCTGGCCGCGCGGCGGCGGCCGCGCGCGTCGAAGGCGATGACATCCGGGTCCGGGCTGCCCACCTGCATCTGCGGATTGCCCTGGCCGAAGCGCAGCACGGTATCGCCAGCGCCGAACTCGCCATCACCGTCGACGTCGGTCCAGGCCATCATGCCCTCGGTCCAGCTGCCATCGCAGGCGGTGCCTTCGGTGCTGCCGCACACGCCACCGCCGCGATTGCTGCGGATGCCTTCGCTGCGGGCGAGCGAGAGCAGGCCGAGGATCTCGTTGTTGGTGGTGCTGAGGCGGTTGTTGCGGATCGAGCCCTGGAAGCTCGGATAGGCGATGGCCGCCAGCACCGAAAAGACGATCAGGGTGATCATCAGTTCGACCAGCGTGAAGCCCTTGGATCGGCGTACAGACATGGAACGCTCCCCAGCGTGATGGCACAGAAGATGATCGACCTGCCGCCCGGCGGCAAGCGGCGGCAGGACGAACGGTCGCCCGGGGGCGACGGGCGTCAATCCGTTGACAGGCGTACGGTCTGGCCGGGTGGGCCGGGCTCCCCGCCCTGCCCTCGTCCTGCCCTCGCCCGGCCCGGTCAGCCGGGCCCGGGCGGCCCGGGGTCAGCTCAGGCCAGGACGCGGTAGCAGGGCTGGTACTCGCCGGAGATCTTCATCCGGCGCTGCTCGACGAAGGCACGCAGCAGTTCGTCCAGGGCCTGCATCATGTCCGCATCGCCGTGGATCTCGAACGGGCCGAACTGCTCGATGCGGCGCATGCCATCTTCCTTGACGTTGCCGGCCACGATGCCCGAGAAGGCGCGGCGCAGGTCGGCGGCCAGGGCGTGCGGCGGGCGCCCGTGGTGCAGGTCCAGCGCGGCCATGGCCTCGTGGGTGGGTACGAACGGCTGCTGGTACTCCCACGGAATCTCGATGGACCAGTTGAAGAAGAACGAATCCTTCTGCTCCAGCCGGTGCTCGCGCACGCGCTTGATGCCCGCGGACATGCGCCGCGCGACGGCCACCGGGTCGCCGATGATGATTTCATAGCGTTCGGCGGCCGCATCGCCCAGGGTCAGGCGGATGAAGCGGTCGATCTGCTCGAAGTACGGCGCGGCCACGGTCGGGCCGGTCAGGATCAGCGGGAACGGCAGGTCCTTGTTTTCCTCGCGCAGCAGGATGCCCAGCAGGTACAGGATCTCCTCGGCGGTGCCGACGCCGCCGGCGAACACGATGATGCCGTGGCCGATGCGCACGAACGCTTCCAGGCGCTTCTCGATGTCCGGGGTGATCACCAGGTGGTTGACGATCGGGTTGGGCGACTCGGCGGCGATGATGCCCGGCTCGGTCAGGCCGATGTAACGGGTGGTGGTGCGGCGCTGCTTGGCATGGGCGATGGTGGCGCCCTTCATCGGGCCCTTCATCGCGCCCGGGCCGCAGCCGGTGCAGATGTCCAGCCCGCGCAGGCCCAGCTCGTAACCCACCTGCTTGGTGTACAGGTACTCGTCGCGGCCGATCGAGTGGCCGCCCCAGCACACCACCAGGTTCGGGTCGCCCGGGTTGAGGATGCGCGCATTGCGCAGCAGCCCGAACACGGCGTTGGTGATGCCTTCGGAGGTTTCCATTTCGGCCGCATAGGCCGGGCCCATCTCGATGGCCATGTAGGCCAGGTCGCGGACCACGGCGAACAGCAGCTCGGCCACGCCGCGGATCAGCTCGCCGTCCACGAAGGCCATCGCCGGGGCGTTGACCAGGTCGATGCGCACGCCGCGATCCTGCTGCGCCACCTGGATGTCGAAATCGGGGTAGAGATCGCGCGCGGCGCGCGGATCGTCCGAGGCGCTGCCACTGGTCAGCACGGCCAGCGCGCAGCGGCGCAGCAGCTCGTGCATGCCGCCGCCGGAGGCGTCACGCAGGCGCGCCACCTCGGCCCGGGACAACACATCCAGCCCACCGCGCGGGTAGATCCGCGCGTCCTGCACCGGCAGCGTACGCGCCGGGTTTTCGGTGATCTTCATTTCCATTTTTCTGCTTTCCTCAAGGTGTCCGACTGTACCGCTGCCCCCTTAAAAAGCAAAACGGCCGGGAAGCCCGACCGCTGGATACGTCTTCCCGCTGCGGCACGTCTGGGCCACTGCGATGCGCGAATAGGCGCGCAACCCACTGAGGGTACATCGATAGGCAGGCAGTAGCAAGCCTGGCGGGCAAACGGAAACGGCCGGGTTGCCCCGGCCGTTCCCTGTGCAGTATTACCCCATCAGTTCATCAGAACTGGTAGCGGAAGCCCAGCTGCACCGACCACTGCGAGACACCGACGTCGAAGCCGTCTGCATCATTGTTGGCCACCGCCGGCTGGTCCGCGCCGCGGAAGTTGTACACGTACTTGCCGTCCTTGATGCCCTGCAGGGTAGCCACGCGCGCATCGGCGAAGAAGCCGTAGTCGTAGATGTTGCCCCAGTCCTTGTTGATCATGTTGCCGACGTTCTGGATATCCAGCCAGATCTCCGACTTGTGACCCTTCATGAAGCCCGGCAGCTGCTGGCTGACACGGATGTCGAAGGTATTGATCCAGCCGGTACGGAACTGGTTGGCCGGGGCATAGCTGCCCGCGTACTTGGCCAGCTGCGGGTTGTTGGCCAGCCATTCGTAGAACGACTTCTCCATCGCCGCATCCGGGGTGAAGTTGCTGCCCACCAGGTTGCCGAACAGCACGTCGCCCGGGTTCGGGACGTAGAACAGGTCGTTCGCGGAGCGGTTGTCGCCGTTCGCATCGTTCACGTACACGTAGCTGTACGGACGGCCGCTGCGGCCTTCATACACCAGACCGATCTTGGTTTCGTAGTCACCGAAGAACTTGTGCTTCCAGTTCAGGCTACCCGACAGGCGGTCGCGGATCTGGTAGCGCGAGGTGTTCTCGATGTTGTCGTTGGCGTTGAAGGCGTACTGGTAGCCCCAGCCCGAGCTGGCGGTGGAGCTGGTCAGCGAGCCGACTTCGGTCGCATCGGTGTAGGTGTAGCCCAGGTTCCACGACCAGTCGCTGGCGGCATCCCACGGCTTGGTCAGCGAGACCGTGAACTGCGAGGTGCGACCCTTGTCAGTGTTGGCGATCTCGTACACGGCGTCGTACGCCTGGTTGCGTCCAGCGCGGGCATTGCCCGTAGCCCAGGCCGAACCGGTGCTGCCACGCGAGTAGTACATGTCACGGCCGTCCGGACCCTGGTACTGCACCGGACCCAGGTTCAGGTTCTTGTAGTACAGGGCGTCCTTGACCTTGGTGACCAGCAGCTCGGCCGAGGCCACGATGCCGTACCACGGGGTCTCGTGATCGAGGGCCAGGTTGGCCTTGTACACCGACGGCATGTTGAAGTCGCTGCTGACGAAGTTCACGTTCTGCCGGTTCGAGCCCGGCGTGGTCGGAACCGGCTGGCTGTCCTTGTTCGGATTGAACGGCAGCGTCGGATCATAGGCGGTAAAGGTGTAGACCGAGTTGTTGAAGCCGGTCGTCGAGTAGCTGTTGCTCAGCCACACCTGCGGGGCATCACCCTGGAACAGGCCCACGCCGCCGCGCAGCTGGGTCGGGCGCTCGGTGTCGAAGGTGTAGTTGAAACCGGCGCGCGGCTGGATCAGGAACTTGTTGCTCAGCACTTCGCTGTTGTCGATGCCGAAGAACTGCGACGCCGTCGCGTTGTAGGCCGGCGCCGGCGAGGTATCGGCACGGTCCGCACGCAGACCCAGGGTCAGGGTCAGGTTGTTGTTGACATACCAGGTGTCCTGCACGAACAGGGCCAGGTTGCTGTACTTGTAGTCAGCCGGAATCGAACCCGGGCTGCGTTCCGGATTGTAGTTGTAGCTGCTCCAGCGGCCGGCAGCGAAATTGTCCAGGCCGGCGAAGGTGTAGGCACCCCACGAGTTGGCGCCGAAGTAGTTGTAGATGTCGTTGGTGTCGTACGACGCACCGAACTTGACGTCATGGTCACCCAGGGTCCAGGTGCCGGCAGCGTAGTAGTTCCACGCCTTGGTCTGCAGGATGTTGTTCTGCGAGTTGACTTCGGTACCGAGGTACAGCGAATCGCCGGTCGGCGACGCCTGGGTGCCCTGGAAGAAGATGCGGATGCTCGGCGCGTCGGTGGAGACGTTACGGATCGCGGAATACTCGCGGTACGAGGCCTTCAGTTCGGTGGAGAAATTGTCCGACCAGTCGCTGAACAGCTGGGCGACGTAGCTCTCGTTGGTCTTGTCGTGCTGGTACCAGTACGAGCTCAGCGAGGCCGTGCTGGTGGCCATGCCGTTGATGCGCAGCTTGCTCTGGTCGATCTTGCTGTAACGGATGTTGGCACGGTGGTTGTCGCTGATGTTCCAGTCCAGCTTCAGCGCGTACTCTTCCATCGTGGTGTCGCCGTTGCTCTCCAGGCCACCGGCGTCGATGCCGTAGCCCTGCGCGATCTGCTGCGCGCGGGTCACGTCGGCCAAGGTGAACTGCGGGTTGGCCTTGCCCAGGGCGGTGCCGCTGAGGTCAGCGCCCGGGGCGGCCTGCTCGAACTTCTCGTAGTTGGCGAAGAAGAACAGCTTGTCCTTGATGATCGGACCACCGACGGTCATGCCGTAGGTCTTTTCCTTGGTGAAGCCCTTGAACGGCTGGCCTTCCGGGTTGTCGCCGAACCAGTCGCCGTCACGGTAGGTGCCGTAGACCGAGCCGTGGAATTCGTTGGTACCGGACTTGGTGACCGCGTTGACGGTGGCGCCGGCGGCAGCGGCGATGCTGACGTCGTAGTTGGACAGGTTGATGTCCAGCGCTTCGATGGCTTCCATGGCGACCGGCTGGCGGCGGGTCGGCATGTTGTTGCCTTCCAGGCCGAAGGTATCGCTGGCCGAGACGCCGTCGATGCTGATCGAGTTGAAGCGCGGGTTCTGGCCACCGGCCGAGATCGAGCCCGAGGCGCGGTCGATGAAGGTGACGCGCGGATCCAGGCGCATCAGATCCTGGATGTTGCCGCCGATGGACGGGGCAACTTCGATCTGCTGCTGGCTGATGTTGGTGCCCGAGCCCATCTTGGTGGCGCTGAACACTTCCGAGCCGGCGGCGACGGCAACCACCTGCACGGCGTCCAGGTTGGTCGCGGCCAGGTCGCCGGTCAGGGCGGCGTTGACGGTACCGGTCTGGTTCACGCCCAGGTACACGCCTTCTTCGGTCTTGGTGCCTTCACCGGACTTGGTGATGGTGATGGTGTACGGACCACCCACGCGCAGACCACGCGCGTTGTAACGACCCGCAGCATCGGTGGTCGCACGGCTGACCGTGCCCGACTCGGTGTGCGTGATGGTGACTTCGGCACCGGCGACAGGCGAACCTGCGGCCGACGTGACCTGGCCGCCGACACCGGCAGAGGTGCTCTGGGCGAAGGCGGGAGCGGCGGCAAGTGCGGCCACGAGACCAAGCGTCAGCTTGGACATCCGGAGACAACGGGAGTGGGTCATTGGGGAGTAGCCTCGATGCGAGATTGGCGATGGCGGAGAAAAAAACGCGCCCAAGCAGCCTTGCTGGCGGCTGACTGGACTTTTATCTGGGTTCCCTAGCCGCAGGCTGGTTTCAGCCGCAACGGTTAACACTAGATTAACACGGTAGCGCGGCATTGTGACGGTTTGGCGACAAAACACACGCCATCACAACGCTATCGTGACGCCTTCTTCACATTCAGGATGGACTGGCTGAATGGCAGGCGTGTGACATGGAACGCTTGGGGGATGGCTTGGAGCCGGCCAGCGGCCGGCACTACCGGTTCAGGCGTTGAGGATCTGGCCGCGGTGGGCGGCGCCGGCGGCCGAGAGCAGCAGCACGGCGCTGGCGGCGCAATCGACCGGGTCGCGGGCGCTGCGGTCTTCGTCCAGGGAGAACGCGCGGGCGCGCAGCGCGGTGCGCATCGGGCCCGGCTGCAGGCCACTCACCCGCACCGGGCTGCGCCCGAGTTCATCGTGGAGGCTGGCGATCAGGCCGCGCAGCCCGTGCTGGGCGGCGCCGTAGCCGCCCCAGTAGGCCTGCCCTACCCGCGCCGGATCGTCCACGGTGAACACCAGGGCGGCATCCTGCCGCTGGCGCAGCAGCGGCAGGCAGGCCTGGGCCAGCCACGCCGGTGCGGTGAGGTTGACGTGGACCGCGCGCGCGAACGCGGCCGGATCGGCCAGCTCGAACGGGGTCAGCCCGGCGAAGTCGGCGGCGCAGTAGAGCACCCCGTCCAGCCGGCCGAGTTCGGACTGCAGGCGCTCGGCCAGCACCGCGTAGTCGTCCGGCGTGGCCCCTTCCAGATCCAGCGGGTACAGCAGCGGCTCGGGCCCGGCCGCCTGCACGGCGGCATACACCCGGTCCAGGCGGCGCGGCTTGCGCCCCAGCAGGACCACTGTGGCCCCGGCCTGCGCACAGGCCACGGCCGCGGCGCTGCCCAGGCCGCCACCGGCACCGGCAATGAGGATGACCCGATCGGCCAGCGCCGAGGTCCCGACCGCGACGGACGGGACCGCACTCATCCTTGCGAGGCCTCTTCGACGATGCGCTTGAGCTCGCCGGATTCGAACAGCTCCAGCACGATGTCGCAGCCGCCGATCAGCTCGCCGTGGATGAACAGCTGCGGGAAGGTGGGCAGGTTGGAAAAGCGCGGCAGGTTGGCGCGCATCTCCGGCTCCTCGAGCACGTTGACCGTGCGCAGTGCGACCGCACCGGCGGCCATCAGGGCCTGGATGGCCCGGCTGGAGTAGCCACACATGGGGTACTGCGGGGTGCCCTTCATGAACAACACGAGGGGGTAACGCTCCACTTCGGACTGGATCTGCTGCATCACCGCCACAACGACTCTCCCTGCAGGTGGGACAACCCGACCTGGCCGGTCGGCTAGACTTCCCTCACCGCCATTGTAAGCCCTCCGGCGGCCCTCTCCCCAATCCATCGCGTGCCATGCCCCTCGACCTGCCCCGCCTGCCCTACGACCGCACCGCCCTGCAGCCGCACCTGTCGGCCGAGACGCTGGACCTCCACCACGGCCGCCACCATCGCGGTTACGTGGAGGCGGTCAACGCGCACATCGAGGGCACCGAGCTGGCCGAGCTGCCGCTGGAGGACATCGTGCGGCAGAGCCAGGGCAGCCTGTTCGACGCGGCCGCCCAGGCCTGGAACCACGCCTTCTACTTCCAGTGCCTGCATCCGCGCGGCGGCGGCGACCCGAAGGATCGGCTGGCCGAACTGGTGACCCGGCATTTCGGCGACGTGCGGCGCCTGCGCGAGGAGTTCGACCGCGCCGCGCTGGGTCTGTTCGGCTCGGGCTGGGTGTGGCTGGTGCAGCACCCGACCGGCGCGCTGGCCATCCAGGCCACGCGCAACGCCGGCACGCCGCTGACCGGGCAGAGCACGCCGCTGCTGGCCTGCGATGTGTGGGAACACGCGTATTACACCGATCACCAGAATGAGCGCGCGCGGTACCTGGACGCGTTCTGGAAACTGGTCAACTGGGATTTCGTCGCGGCGCAGCTGCGGGATTGAAGGGCATACCGCCCCACGGTCGGTCCCTGCCGGCGCACGATCGCCACGCGACCGGAGGTGGCGGTGACAGGGCCCGGCCCGGTCACGACCGTTGGCCGTGACCAGGCGATGCCCCTGCCCGCGTCAGCCGCGCAGCGCGTCGATGACCGGGGCGACCTGTGCGCTGCGGTCGAGCTGCGCGCCCACCGCGGCCAGCGCATCGGCCAGGGCCGGGGCGGCGTCCTCACGCAGGGTGGCATGGCCGACCTTGCGGCCGGCGCGCGGCTGCTTGCCGTAGTCGTGCCAGTGCCCGCCGGGCTGGCCCAGCACCGGGGCCGGGTCGGGCATCGCGCCCAGCCAGTTGAGCATGCAGGCATGGCCGAGCATGCGCGTGTCGCCCAGCGGCAGGCCGAGCACGGCGCGCAGGTGGTTCTCGAACTGCGAGGTCTCGCTGCCTTCGATGGTCCAGTGCCCGGAGTTGTGCACGCGCGGGGCCATTTCATTGACCAGCAGTTCCTCGCCCCGGCAGAACAGCTCCAGCGCGAACACGCCCACGTAGTCCAGGCGCTCGGCCAGCGCGCGGGCATGGCCGATGGCCGCCTCGTGCATCGCCGGCGACAGCTGGGCCGGGGCCAGGCTGGCCGACAGCACGCCGTCCACGTGCCAGTTGCCGGTGACCGGCCAGGCGCGGAACTCGCCGTCGCGGCCTCGTACGGCGACCACGCTGACCTCGCGGTCGAAGGCGACGAAGCCCTCCAGGATCAGGCCGGTCCGCTCGACGTACTCGCCCAGGGTGGCCCAGGCCGCGTCGATGTCGGCGGCGCTGCGGATGCGGAACTGGCCCTTGCCGTCGTAGCCCAGGCGGCGGGTCTTGACGATGCACGGCATGCCGAACTCGGCCACGCGCGCGGCAAGCTCGTCGCGGCTGCGGATGTCGGCAAAGGGCGGCAGCGGGATGCCCAGCTGCTGGAACAGGGTCTTTTCGCTCAGCCGGTCCTGGGCCACGGCCAGCGCATCCGGGTTGGGATGCACCGGCACGCGTTCGGCCAGGAAGCGGGCGCTGGCGGCCGGCACGTTCTCGAAATCGAAGGTGACCACGTCCACCCGGGCGGCGAAGGCGGCCAACGCCGCCTCGTCCTCGAAGGCGGCCACCTGCAGCGCCGCCAGCGGCGCGCCACAGGCGTCGGCGGCCGGGTCGAACAGTTCAAAGCGCAGGCCCAGCGGAGCGCCGGCCAGCACCATCATGCGGGCCAGCTGGCCGCCACCGAGGATGCCAACGGTCTTCATGGTCATTGACGCGGGTCGTCGTGGGCCATGACGTCTTCGGTCTGGCGGGCGCGGAAGGCGTCCAGCGCCTGGCCGATGGCGGCCTGTTCCGGGGCCAGCATCGCCGCGGCGAACAACGCGGCGTTGGACGCGCCGGCATTGCCGATGGCGAAGGTGGCCACCGGGATGCCGGCCGGCATCTGCACGATGGACAGCAGCGAATCCATGCCGTTGAGGGCCTTGGACTGCACCGGCACGCCCAGCACCGGCACGGCGGTCTTGGCCGCGATCATGCCCGGCAGGTGGGCCGCGCCCCCGGCACCGGCGATGATCGCGCGCAGCCCGCGCGCAGCGGCCTGTTCGGCGTAGGTGAACAGCACGTCCGGCGTGCGGTGCGCCGAGACCACTTTCACTTCGTAGGGAACGCCGAGCGCATCCAGCTTCTGGGCGGCGTGCTGCATGGTTTCCCAGTCGGAGCGGGAACCCATGACGATGCCGACGAGCGGCGCGGATTGGTTGGGGGTCATTGGCCGTCACCTGCCTTAAAGACGTATTCTAGCCATCTTCCACGCAAGACGAAGAATCCATGGATCGCAAGCTGCTCGACCTGCTGTGCTCGCCCGACACCCGCCAGCCCCTGTCCCTGCTGGACGCCAAGGGCCTGGAGGCACTCAACCGCGCCATCGGCGCCGGGACCGTGGTCAAGGCCGACGGCAGTGCGCAGGCCCAGGCCCTGCGCGAAGCGCTGCTGACCCGCGACCGCAAGCAGGTGTTCCGCGTGGACGACGGGATCCCGGTGCTGCTGGCCGAAGAGGCCATCGCGACCGCCCAGATCGCCGATTTCCCGGAAAAATGAGTCCCGCTGCGATGGGGGCACCTGATCCGGGCGTGGTCGCGGCCGACGTGGCGCGTGCCCTGGCCGAGGACATCGGCAGCGGCGACGTCACTGCCGCGCTGCTGCCCGACCGGCCCGACAGCGCCTACCTGCTGTGCAAGCAGGACGCGGTGATCGCCGGCCGTCCCTGGTTCGACGCCACCCACCGCGCGCTGGACCCGGAGGTACGCATCGACTGGCGCGTGGCCGAGGGCGACGCGGTGGCCGCCGGCACGGTGCTGGCGATCCTGCACGGGCGCAACCGCAGCCTGGTCAGCGCCGAGCGCACCTCGCTGAACTTCCTGCAGACGCTCTCGGGCACGGCCACACTCACCGCCCGTTACGTGGCGGCGGTGGCCGGCACCGGCACCCGCATCCTGGACACGCGCAAGACCCTGCCCGGGCTGCGCGTGGCCCAGAAGTACGCGGTGCGCTGCGGCGGTGGCGACAACCACCGGCTGGGCCTGTTCGACACGGTGATGCTGAAGGAAAACCACATCCGCGCGGCCGGCTCGCTGACCGCGGCGGTGCAGGCGGCGCGGGCGCAGTGGCCGCAGTTGCCGCTGGTGGTGGAGGTCGAGGACCTGGACCAGCTGCACGAGGCACTGGCGGTGGGCTGCGAGCGCATTCTGATCGATGACTTCGATGTGGGCATGCGCCGCGAGGCCGTGCGCATTGCCGCCGGGCGCATCCCACTGGAAGTGTCCGGCAGCGTCGGCCTGGACGGGCTGCGCGCGATCGCCGAAGACGGCGTGGACTGCATCTCCATCGGCGGGCTGACCAAGCATGTGCAGGCGATCGACCTGTCCCTGAAGCTGGGCCCGCCGCCGGGTTGAGGGAACGCGTACCGGCCGACGGTCGGTACCTGCCGTGGCGCAGGGTCGCGCACGACCATTGGTCGTGCGTCGGGCCGTACCGCCTGATCCACCGCCACCGCGCACGCGCGTGTTCACGGCGCCGCCCGACCGGGTCTGCGAGGCTTGCCCTGCCCCCACCCGGAGAGCGCGCATGCGCCCCTTGTTCCTGCTCGCATGCCTGTCGCCGCTGGCGGCGCTGCTGCCGGCCACCGCGGCCGCCGCCGAAGTCTGTGACATCCCGCCCCGGTTCGGGCTCAGCCCGTTGGCCGTGGGCATCGTCAAGACCGCCTGCAACGAACATCGCCTGTGGTATCGGCCCTTCATCGATCGCGATGGCCGCGCGGCCAGCCTGAGCGTGACCGAGGCCGAAGACGTGCACCTGGCCGACGATGGCGTGGTGGCATGGCAACGCGTGGTCGGCTATTGGCGGCAGAGCGGCACGTTGTCGCCGATGGGCAGCCAGCCCGGCGCGTCCAGCTGCATGGCCCCGCCGGGCACGCGCTACACCGACAGCGACTGCCGCGCGTTCCTGGTCGACAACCCATGGTCGGCCGCCTTCATCTCCTGGGTGATGAGCCGCGCCAGCGTGCCCGGCTTCACCCGCTCGCCGCGCCATATCGACTACATCCGCGCGGCCTACCAGAACAGCGGGCCGTACCGGATGGCCGACCCGGCGCAGGAAAAACCGGCGCCCGGCGACCTGCTGTGCTATCTCCGCGACCGCCGCGAGACCCTGAGCTACGCCGGCCTGGTGCAGTCGCTGGGCAGCGGCGCGGTGACGCACTGGAAATCGCATTGCGAGGTGGTGATCGCCGCCAACATGGGCGGTGATCGCACGCTGTACCTGATCGGCGGCAACGTGATGAACACCGTGGCGATGCGCAAGCTCGACCTGGACCGCAGCGGCCGGATCGAACTGCCGCCGGCCAAGGCGAACGCCAACGAGGGGATCGACCCGGGCTGCACGCCCGGGCGCGAGGAGGAATGCAGCTTCAATCGCCAGGATTGGGCGGCGCTGCTGAAACTGGTGGCGACCGCACCGGCCCTGCCGCCGCCGACGGCCCCCCTGCCCGATCCGGCGGCCGCACCGCCCGCCGCGTACCCGCCGGCTGCGCCCGTGCCGGGGCCGGCACCGCTGCCGCCGCCGACCCGCGCACCTATCACGCCCGCAGCCCCGGCGCAGGCGACGCCGCCACCGGTGCCCACGCCGGCGGCGCCGCCAGCACGTCCGCCTCGCCCCGCTGAGCCCACGCCCACGCCCACGTCCGCGCCTGCACCCACGCCGTGATCGCAGGGGCGCGGCTTGATCCGGGCGTGCGTCGTCGCCATCTTGGACACCAGATCCCTTGAACGCGCCGAGCCGCCCATGCCCAGTTTGATTTTGTTGATGATCGGCGCCGCGATGGCCTATGCGTTCTGGAATGCATCGCGGGCGGCGGCCGAACGCGCCGGCGAACTGGGCCGCAATGCCTGCCGTGCCGCCGACGTGCAGTGGCTGGACCAGAGCGTGCATGGCACCGGCCTGCGCGTCTGCCGCAAGCCCAACGGCTGGCTGGGCTGGGAACGCACGTTCAAGTTCGAGTATTCGCACGATGGCGTGGACCGCCACACCGGGCGCATGGTGCTGCGCGGTGATGAGCTGGTGGCCTTCGTGGGGCCGTCGGCGGCGCGGATCAGCGAGATCCGGCGGCCGATCGATACGCGCGACGCGGAAGACGTCTGAGCGCTGGGGGCCACCCACCCTCGGCCCCAGATGCGCAATGGCCGCCTTGCGGCGGCCATCGGTCTTACTTCACCACGCGCAGATGCGGGCGGCCGCTGGGCTTGGGCGGGGTGTCATCGGGCGGCTCGGGGCTGTCGTCCGGCGGCAGCTCGTCGTCCGGGGCCGGGTCGTGGCCGGGAATGTCATCCGGCAGCGCCATGCCCTGCCCGGTCTCGCGGGCGTAGACGGCCAGCACGGCCGAGATCGGCACCACCACCGGGTGGCTGGTGCCGGAGAAGCGCGCCGAGAAACTCACGGTCTCGTTGTCGATGTGCAGGTGGATCACCGCGCGGTCGGCGATGTTCAACACCACCCGGCCATCCTTGACCGCGCTCTGCGGCACCTGCACGCCGGGCATCCCGGCGTCGACCAGGATATGCGGCGTCAGTTCGTTGTCGTTGATCCACTCCACCAAGGCCCGCAACAGGTAGGGGCGATGGCTGGTCATGCGGAAAGTGTCTTCTGTCATGGGGTAGAGCCAAGCCATGCTCGGCTGCGGAAATCCGGTTGCGTAAAGGCAAGTGTACGCGCCCGCACCCTCGCCGGTCAGCTACCGCGCGCCCGGCGTAAAGCGTGGATGCAGGCCCGTCCGGCGCGGCAAGGCGCTCAGCCGGGCAGGTCGCGCAGCTTCTTTTCCTGGTCGGTCAGGCTGCGGATGAAACCGGGATGGCGGAAGATCCGGTTGCCGTAGTCCTCGATCGCCTTGCCGTCCTTGGGCAGCGGCACGTCCAGGGACTGCAGCCGCCAGATGATCGGCGCCATGGCGCAATCGGCCAGGCTCATTTCCGGATTGAGGAAGAACTTGCTGGCCTTGAACAGCGGCACCGCGCTGGTCAGCAGTTCCTTCAACCGCTTGCGCCCGGCCTCGGCCTGGGTCTTGTTGCCCAGCTGGATGGCCTGCACCTGCGGCACCCAGTCGTGTTCGATGCGCAGCATCGCCAGGCGGATGCGCGCGCGCGACAGCGGATCGACCGGCATCAACGGCGGGTGCGGGTAGCGCTCGTCCAGGTATTCACTCACCACCGAGGCGGCGTAGAGCACCAGCTCGCGTTCAACCAGGGTGGGCACCGAGTGGTACGGGTTGAGGTCGATCAGATCCTCGGGCGGGTTCTGCGGGTCGACCGGGACAAAGTCGTAGGTCACGCCCTTGGCCGCCAGTACCAGGCGCACGCGATGGCACAGGACATCGTCGTTCGAGGAAAACAGCGTGAGGGTGTTCCGCATGCGTACGCTCGCCGCCATCAAAGGCTCTCCAACGACCGGTAACCGCCGGTCGTATCGGCGCCGCCAGCCCATTGCCGACGGTCGTCACAGTACCCGAGTGTGCAACTGCCCATCACAAAAGCCAATAGGCCGATCGGACCACGATTGATCCGATCCATGCTCGGTGGCGCGATGGCGTTCAGTGCACGTCCTTCCAGTATTCCTTCTTGAGCAGGTACGCCAGGAAGGTGAGCAGGGCCAGGAACAGGATCACCCAGACGCCGAGCTGCTGGCGCTTGAGCGCGGCCGGCTCGCCGGCGTACTCCAGGAAGTTGGTGATGTCGCGCACCGCCTGGTCGTACTGCGCCGGGTTCATCGTGCCCGGTTGGGTGATGGTCAGGCCGGTCACCGGCGCATCGGCCCCGGGGCTCTCCGGCTTGCCGTGCACCGCGTGCTGCAGGCCCTGCATCTCCCACAGCGGGTTGGGCATGGAGGCGTTGGGGAACAGCCGGTTGTTCCAGCCCAGCGGCCGGCTCGGGTCGAGGTAGAACGACTTGAGGTAGGTGTAGATCCAGTCGCTGCCGCGCACCCGCGCGATCAGGCTCAGGTCCGGCGGCATCTTGCCGAACCACTTTTCGGCCTGGGCCTTGGGCAGCGTGACCGGGACGGGCTCGCCGATCGGCACGCCGGTGAAGTTGAGGTTGGTCATGACCTCCTCTTCGCTCAGGCCCAGGTCCTGCCCCATCCGCGAATAGCGCAGGTATTTGAGCGCATGGCAGCCGGAACAGTAGTTCATGTAGAGCTGCGCGCCGCGCTGCAACGAGGCGCGGTCGCCCAGGTCGTTGCCGGCCTGCAGGGTGGCACCGCCCTCGGCGGCACCGGCCAGGCTGCTGGCCAGCATCAGGGCGGCCGCGCAGGCCAGCCGGACAATCCAGTGGTCAGTCATGCGTGGTCACCCGATCCGGTACCGGTTTGGTCCTGTCCAGCCTGGTCCATATCGGCATGGTGATGAAGAAGGCGAAGTACAGGAAGGTCAGCACGCGACCGACGTAGGTCTCGTGCGCGTCGGTGCCCGGGCCCGAGCCGATCACCCCCAGCCAGACGAAGCACACCGCAAACACGCCCAGCAGCACGCGCGAGAGCCAGCCGCGGTAGCGGTAGGACTTGACCCGCGCGCGGTCCAGCCACGGCACCAGGAACAGGATGGCGATGGCCGAGAACATCACGATCACACCGCCCAGCTTGTTGGGCACCACCCGCAACATGGCGTAATACGGGGTGTAGTACCAGACCGGCTTGATGTGTTCCGGGGTGACCAGGCGGTTGGCCTCGGTGAAGTTGTCGTGCTCCAGGAACAGGCCGCCGAAGGCCGGGGCGAAGAAGATGATGAAGGCGGCGATGACCAGCAGGAAGCCGGCGCCCACCCCGTCCTTGAGCGTGTAGTACGGATGGAACGGAATGCCGTCGGTGGGCGCGGTGGCCGACCAGCGGTTGCCCTTGGGGCCCTTCTTGATCTCCACCCCGTCGGGGTTGTTGGAGCCCACTTCGTGCAGCGCACCCAGGTGCAGCACCACCAGCAGCAACAGCACCAGCGGCAGGGCGATCACGTGCAGGGCGAAGAAGCGGTTGAGGGTGGCGTCGCTGGGCAGGTAATCGCCCATGATCCACTCGGTCAGGCCCGAGCCGATCACCGGGATCGCCCCGAACAGGGAGATGATCACCTTGGCGCCCCAGAAGGACATCTGGCCCCACGGCAGCACGTAGCCCATGAAGGCCTCGGCCATCAGCACCAGGTAGATCAGCATGCCCAGGATCCACACCAGCTCGCGCGGCTTCTGGTAGCTGCCATAGAGCAGGCCGCGGATCATGTGCAGGTACACCACGATGAAGAACAGCGAGGCCCCGGTGGAGTGCATGTAGCGGATCAGCCAGCCCCATTCCACATCACGCATGATGTATTCGATGGAGTTGAACGCCTCGGCGGCACTGGTCTTGTAGTGCATCGTGAGGAAGATGCCGGTCACGATCTGGTTGACCAGGATCAGCAGCGCCAGCGAGCCGAAGTAGTACCAGATGTTGAAGTTCTTCGGCGCGTAGTACTCGCTCACGTGCTTGCGGTAGACCGGCATCAGGCCGGGGGCGCGTGCGTTGACCCAGTCGGCCACGCCGGTGGCGGTACGGGTAAGGATGTTGGCCATGTTCAAGCCGCCCCCTGCGGGTCAACGCCGATGATGATGGTGTCGTCATCCTGGTAATGGTGCGGCGGCACCAGCAGGTTGATCGGCGCCGGGACGTCCTTGAACACGCGACCGGACATGTCGAACCGCGATTTGTGGCACGGGCAGAAATAGCCGCCCTTCCACTGCGGGTCATAGGGCTCGGGGCGGATCTCGGCGACCATCTCCGGCGAACAGCCCAGGTGGGTGCACAGCCCGACCAGGACCGATACCTCGGACTTGATCGAGCGGAATTCGGGATTCTGCTTGAGCACGTAGGCCGGCTGCTGGTCCTTCTCGCCCGATTCGGGATCCTTCAGGCGATCGTCCAGGCCGTGCAGCGCCTCCAGGATCGCCTTGGAACGCTTGACGATCCAGATCGGCTGCCCACGCCATTCCATGACCAGTCGCTGGCCTTCCTGCAGGGCGCTGATATCGGCAATCACAGGGGCACCGGCCAGTTTGGCGCGGGCGCTGGGATTCCAGGACTTGATGAACGGTACCGCTGCAAATCCGACGCCGACCGCTCCGACCACCGCAGTGGTTGCTGAAAGGAATCGTCGACGTCCGGTGTTGACTGGATCGTTTACCCCATCGTTGGCCATCCGGCACTCCGATATTGATTTAGGTAGCTTGAGGCTGCCAGTAGACCGGTGGGGGCCAGTCCACATTGAATCAGCCGCGAGTGTAGCTGAACCGAAGTCGGCCACACAACGCGGTACTACGGAACGACATTACAGCAGGACATTACGGCATGCAGGGCGGTGTGCGCCATCGGCGCGCGCGCTCATTGCGTGGTGGCCTGCGCGCCACGGTAGCGATCGGCCAGCTGCGCCACCCGCTTCACGTAGTACTGGGTCTCGCTGTAGGGCGGCACGCCGCCATGGCGGTCGACCGCGCCTTCGCCGGCGTTGTAGCCGGCCGCGGCCAGGGTGAGGTTGCCATTGAAGCGCTTGAGCAGCCAGGACAGGTACTGCACGCCGCCGCGGATGTTCTGCGCTGCATCATAGGAATCGGTGACGCCGAAACGGCGCGCGGTGGGCGGCATCAACTGCATCAGGCCCTGCGCGCCGGCACGGCTGAGCGCGGTGGGGTTGTAGGCCGACTCGGCATGGATGATGGCGCGCACGACCGCTTCCTCGACGCCGAACTCGCGCGCGGCGGCGGCGATCTCGGTCTGGAAGGCGGTGGTGTTGAGGCGGACCGAGCCGAAGTTGACGCCCGGGTTGGCGCCGCAGGCGTAGCAGCGCTCGATGAAGCTGTAGTGGATGGTGCGGACCTGGCCCAGGCTGGCCATCTGCGCCGGTCGGGCGCTGGTGTAGTGGCGCACCCCGTCCTTCATGTAGGAATAGACCTGGCCATTGACCACCCGCCCGGCCTTGTTGGCGCGCGGGGCGGCGGCCGGTGGGGCGGTGAGCACGGTGGCCGGCGCGGCCAGGGCGCTGGCACTCAGCGCGGTGGCGGCCTGGGCGCCATCGGCCGGGGCCGGCATGGCGGTCGCACTGGCTGCCGGGGCCGGCGCAGGGGCCGGCGGCGGCGCGGCGACCGGGGCCAGGGGCGCACGGCGCGCGGCGCTGCGATCGGGCCGGTAGTTGCTGACCACGCTGCAACTGGCGCCGCCGATGCGTTTGCTGACGTAGCTGGGCACGCCATCGGCGCCGACACACTTGTACAGGGTGCCCGCACTGGCCGGCACAGCGGTCAGCGCAGCCAAGGCCAGCGCAAAGATCCCCAAGATCCCCTTCATGGGCGCGAGTGTCCCAAGTTAACGGGGCGTTGCCAAGTCTTTGACGCGGCCGTGACCCGGTCGGGCGCCCTCCCCCCTCGGGTCCAACGCCCGCCGGCCCGCCCGGCCCGGCCCCGGCTGGCGTGGGCGGGCGGCCTCCGCGCGGGCGGCGTGCAGGTACAATGGCCGGCTTCTCCGCAGCCTTTCCGGCTGCCTGCCCGCCCACCCGACTGGAATAAGCGCCATGACCGGGACGCCAGCTTCGACCGTGCCGACTTCGGCCGGCTCCGCCCTGCCTGCCTCCGCTTCGCCCGATTCGCCCCGCCCCGACCTGATTCCCCTGCCCGGCACCCGCCCGCAGGTGGACGGACCGGTGCGCGGCAAGCTCTACATCAAGACCCACGGTTGCCAGATGAACGAGTACGACTCGTCCAAGATGGCCGACGTGCTGGCCGCCGCCGAGGGCCTGGAGCTGACCGACGACCCGGCCGAGGCCGACGTGCTGCTGATGAACACCTGCTCGATCCGCGAGAAGGCGCAGGAGAAGGTGTTCAGCCAGCTCGGTTACTGGAAGGCGCTGAAGAACAACGGCCGCGGGGTGATCATCGGCGTGGGCGGCTGCGTGGCCTCCCAGGAAGGCGAGGCGATCATCAAGCGCGCCCCGCACGTGGACCTGGTGTTCGGCCCGCAGACCCTGCACCGGCTGCCCGAGCTGATCCGCCAGCGGCGCGAATCGGGCAAGTCGCAGGTGGACATCAGCTTTCCGGAGATCGAGAAGTTCGACCGGCTGCCCGAGCCGCGTGCCGAGGGCGGGTCGGCGTTCGTGTCGATCATGGAAGGCTGCTCGAAGTACTGCTCGTTCTGCGTGGTGCCCTACACCCGTGGCACCGAGGTCAGCCGCCCGTTCGAGGACGTGGTGGTGGAAGTGGCGCAACTGGCGGCCCAGGGCGTGCGCGAGATCAACCTGCTCGGCCAGAACGTCAACGCCTACCGGGGTCCCTATGGCGACGGCGAGCTGGCCGACCTGGGCCTGCTGATCCGAACGATTGCCGAGATCGACGGGGTGGGCCGCATCCGCTTCACCACCTCCCACCCGCTGGAGTTCAGCGACTCGCTGGTGGACGCCTACCGCGACGTGCCGCAGCTGGCCAACTTCCTGCACCTGCCGGTGCAGGCCGGCAGCGACCGGGTGCTGTCGGCGATGAAGCGCGGCTACACCGCGCTGGAGTTCAAGGCCAAGATCCGCAAGCTGCGCGCGGTGCGCCCGGATATCTCGATCAGCTCGGACTTCATCGTGGGCTTCCCGGGGGAAACCGCGGAGGACTTCGAGAAGACCATGAAGCTGATCGAGGACATCGGCTTCGATCACAGCTTCTCCTTCATCTATTCGCGCCGCCCCGGCACGCCGGCGGCCGACCTGGAAGACACGATCAGCGATGCGGAAAAGCATGCGCGGCTGTCACGCCTGCAGGCGCGGATCAACGCGCACGCGGCGGGTATTTCCGAGAAGATGGTCGGCACCGTGCAGACGGTGCTGGTGGAGGGGCCGTCCAAACGCGACCCCAACGAGCTGACCGGCAAGACCGAGAACATGCGCTCGGTGAATTTCCCGGGCCACCCGCGCCTGGTGGGCCAGTTCGTGGACGTGGTGATCACCGAGGCGTACAGCAATTCGCTGCGCGCGCGGATGGTCACGGCCTGAAGGCGTGCCGACCGCTGGTCGGCATGCCCTAATCCAGACGCTTGCGGAAACGCAGGATGGCCAGGGTCATCATCACCGCGATGAAGGCCACCAGCGCCAGCACCTCCGGCCACAACTCCCACCAGCGCGCGCCGCGCAGCATGATGCCGCGCACCAGCCGCAGGAAATGGGTGAGCGGCAGCACCTCGGCCAGCCACTGCACCACCCGCGGCATGCCGGCAAACGGGAACATGAAGCCGGACAGCAGGATCGAGGGCAGGAACACGAACATCGTCATCTGCATGGCCTGGAACTGCGACTGCGCCTTGGTCGAGATCAACAGGCCCAGCGCCAGGTTGGCGGTGATCAGCAGGATCGAGGCCAGGTAGACATCCAGCACGCTGCCGCGCACCGGCACGTCGAACAGCCACATGCCCAGCAGCAGCACCAGCGTGGTCTGCACCAGGCCGATCACCGCATACGGCAGTACCTTGCCGATCATCAGCTCGCTGCGCGTGAGCGGCGTGGCGATCAACAGCTCCATGTTGCCGCGCTCGCGTTCGCGCACGATCGCCACCGCGGTGAACATCACCATGGTCATGGTGAGGATGATGCCGATCAGGCCCGGCACGATGTTGATCGCCGAGCGCCGCTGCGGGTTGTAGAAGGCCACCACGCTGATCTGCCCGGCGGCCGCCACCGCGCCGGCACGCAACGGCCGGTCGTTGGCCAGCGGCTGGGACTGCAACGGCACCTGGGCAAGCTGCACCGCCGCGCTCTGCACCACCGTGTCGCTGCCGTCCACCAGCACCTGCACCGCCTCGCGGCCTTCGTACCGCCGCCGCTCGAAGTCCGGCGGGATCACCACCCCGACGCTGATCCGGCCTTCGCGCAGGGCGTGCATCAGCGCATCGGGCGTGTCCACGCGCAGCGCCGGGGTGATGACCTCGGTGGCCACCATGTCCATCAGCAGCGCGCGCGAGGCCGAGGTGTTGGCCTGGTCGGCGATGCCGGCCTGCAGGTGGCGCAGGTTGAGGTTGATCGCATAGCCGAACAGCACCAGTTGCATCACCGGGATGCCCACGATCATGGCCAGGGTGACGCGGTCGCGGCGCATCTGGCGCAGCTCCTTGAGCACGATCGCCCAGAGCCGGCGCAGGCTCACGAGGTGGCCACCGGGTCGGCGGCGTCCTCGCGGCCACGGGTGGCCGACACGAACACGTCCTCCAGGTTGGCGGCCGCGTGCGCCACCTCGGCGCCCTGCCCGCCCGCGCGCAGTGCCTGGCGAATGTGGGCCTCGCCATCGCCGTCGTGCGCCAGCAGCACGCGCAGGGTGTTGCCGATCTGGGCCACGCTGAGCACGCCCGGCAGGCCGGCCAGCAGCCGCTGGGCCTGGCGCGGCTGGCGCGCGATCACCTCCAGGGTGCGGCCCTGCAGCGCGCCGGTGAGTTCGGCCGGGCTGCCATCGGCGACCAGCACGCCGCGATCCAGGATGGCAAGGCGGTGGCAGCGCTCGGCTTCGTCCATGTAATGGGTGGACACCAGCAGGGTGGTGCCGGCATCGGCCAGATCGAAAAGCTTCTCCCAGAAGTCGCGCCGCGACTCGGGGTCCACCGCGCTGGTCGGCTCGTCCAGGAACAACAGCTCCGGCGACTGGATGACCGCCCCGGCCAGCGCCAGCCGCTGCTTCTGGCCCCCGCTCATGGTGCCGGCCAACTGCTTCTGGCGATCCTGGAAGCGGTACTGCTCCACCAGCGCATCGATGCGCTGGCGCGCGGCCGCGCGCGGGATGTCCTGCACGGCGGCGAGGAACTCCAGGTTCTCGCGCACGCTGAGGTCGTCGAACAGGGAGAAGCGCTGGGTCATGTAGCCGATGCGCCGGCGCAGCGCTTCGGCCTGTTCGGGAATGCGCAGCCCGAGCACGTCGATGTCGCCCTCGCTGGGCGTGAGCAGGCCACACAGCATGCGGATGGTGGTGGACTTGCCCGAGCCGTTGGGGCCGAGGAAACCGTAGACGTTGGCGCGCGGCACGCTCAGGTCCACGTGGTCGACCGCCACCAGCGCACCGAACCGCTTGCTCAACCCGCGCGCACGGATGGCCAGCTCGGCCGGCGCGCTGGCCGATGCCAGTGCCGGTGTATCGCCGGGCGCGACGGCGTTCAGAACTCGACCTGCAGCGGAATGCCCGCCGGCAGGTTGGCCAGCCGCGCCGGGTCGTTGTCGGTGCCCAGCTCGATCTCGGCCAGCCAGCTCAGCCGCGCCGCATCGCTGCCGCTGAGCGCGTAGTACGGGGTGAAGCCGGGGTCGCTGCGGATGCTGCGCACGCGCCCGGACAGGATGCCCTCGCGGCCCTGCAGGCGAATCGTCGCCGCCTGGCCGAGCTTGACCTGCAGCCGCATCGCCTCGGGCAGGTAGACGCGGGCGTAGGGGCGGTCGCCGACCAGCATCACCACCAGCGGCGCCCCCACCGGGGCCTGGTCGCCCAGCTTGTAGGGGATGGCATCGACCAGGCCGTCGCGCGGGGCCAGCAGGTCCAGCTTGCGCAGCGTCACCGCCTGCGCGGCGGCCTGCGCCTGGGCGGCCTGCAACGCCGCCTCGCCCTGGGCAACCTGTTCCACCCGGGTGCCGTGCTGCAGGGCCAGCAGCGCCTGCTCGGCCGCGCGCACCACGCCCTGCGCGTTGCCGGCCGCCGCGCGCGCACGGTCCACGTCGGCGGC
>NZ_JAVWXA010000032.1:0-41001 GCF_036662295.1 Stenotrophomonas sp. | reverse complement strand
TGTCCACCAGCATCAGGTGGTTCTGGGTGCCGCCGGAGACGATCTTGTAGCCGCGGGCGATCAGCGTGGTGGCCATCGCCTGGGCGTTCTTGACCACCTGCGCCTGGTAGGCCTTGAAGCCCGGCTCCAGCGCTTCCTTGAAGGCCACGGCCTTGGCGGCGATGACGTGCATCAGCGGGCCGCCCTGGATGCCCGGGAACACGATGGACTGCAGCTTCTTCTGCAGTTCCTCGCTTGCCCCCTTGGCAATGATGATGCCGCCACGCGGGCCGCGCAGGGTCTTGTGGGTGGTGGAGGTGACCACGTGGGCGTGCGGCACCGGGCTGGGATAGACGCCAGCGGCGACCAGGCCGGCCACGTGCGCCATGTCCACGAACAGCACCGCCCCGACCTTGTCGGCGATGGCGCGGAAGCGTGCCCAGTCCACCACCTGCGAATACGCCGAGAAACCGGCCACGACCATCTTCGGCTTGTGCTCCAGCGCCAGGCGCTCGACCTCGTCGTAGTCGATCAGGCCGGCTTCGTCCACGCCGTACTGCACCGCGTTGAACAGCTTGCCCGAGGCATTGACCTTGGCGCCGTGGGTAAGGTGGCCGCCGTGGGCCAGGCTCATGCCCAGGATGGTGTCACCCGGCTGCAGCAGCGCGAAATACACCGCCTGGTTGGCCTGCGAGCCGCTGTGCGGCTGCACGTTGGCGTAGTCGGCATCGAACAGGGTCTTGAGGCGGTCGATGGCCAGCTGCTCGGCGATATCCACGTATTCGCAGCCACCGTAGTAACGCTTGCCCGGGTAGCCCTCGGCGTACTTGTTGGTCAGCTGGCTGCCCTGGGCTTCCATCACCGCCGGGCTGGTGTAGTTCTCGCTGGCGATCAGCTCGACATGGTCTTCCTGGCGCTGGGTTTCGGCGGCGATGGCCTTGGCCAGTTCGGGATCGTAGGTTTCGATGCGGACGTCACGCGGGAACATCGGTTACTCCAGGCGGTTGAGGACAGCAGGCCTGCCATTGTAGGCGGGGCACCGGGCGCGGGCGACCGGCCCGGCGGGCCTTGCCGGGCGATTGTCGCATGGCCCCACCGGGGGCGGCGGCAGGTGCCAGCGCGCGCCGCGCCTGCACGCGCCCGCTGCCCCGCCCCGACAGCCGGCACTGCGCGCGCCGCAGCTGGCGCACATTGCAGCAAACCGTGACCAATTTCCTTGCAAGTCCGCAATTGCTTGATCCTTCTACTAAAGCTACGCCGCACGCGGCCGATACGCCCTGTCCAATCAGGGGACATCTCGCGTCATGCCTTCGTACCACGCCCGTCGCACCGCCGCGTTGCCGGCACACCGTCATTCCGCCCATGCCACAGCCCGCCGCGCCTCGCTGCTGGCGCTGGCGGTGGGCCTGGCCATCAGTGCCGGCGCGCACGCGGTCAACACCGCCCGCACCGCCGATGGCGACTGGAACGACGGCAACTGGAGCAACGGCACGCCGGGCGTGGCCGACCACGGCTTCGTGGATGGCTACCTGCTGCGCCTGCAGACGCCGGGCACGCAGATCTACCACCTTTACTTCGGCTCCACCGCGGACAGCCAGTTCGAGATGTCCGGCGGCGGCACGCTCACCACTTCCACCGCCACGCTGGGCGTGAATGCCGGCCGCACCGGCATCGCCATCCTGCGCGGCGCCGGCACGTCCTGGGATATCGCCGCCGATATCGGCGTGGGCCACCTGGGCCGGGGCGAGCTGTCGGTGCTGCAGGGCGCGCACCTGTACACCCACAATGCGTGGGTGGGCTCGATGGCCGGCAGCGACGGCTTTGTGATGGTGGACGGGGTGGGCTCGCGCTGGGATGCCGGCACGATCTACGCCGGGGCCAGCGGCAACGGCCGGGTGCAGATCAGCAACGCCGGCACCGTGGTGGCCGACCGCACCTTGATCGGCGCCTTCGGCGGCAGCGACGGGCTGGTGGTGGTGGCCATGGCCGGTTCGCAGTTGGACAGCACCCAGATCCAGGTGGGCGGCT
The DNA here is from genome assembly GCF_036662295.1 of Stenotrophomonas sp. GTDB lineage: Bacteria > Pseudomonadota > Gammaproteobacteria > Xanthomonadales > Xanthomonadaceae > Stenotrophomonas. The sequence goes on along the minus strand of NZ_JAVWXA010000032.1, from coordinate 38,994 downwards.
CGGGCCAGGGTGAACTGCTGGTCCAGGGCGGCGCCCGCGTGCAAAGCACCAGCGCCCTGATCGGTGGCCCCGGCGGCACCGGTGTGGCCACGGTCAACAACACCGGCAGCGAGTGGAACAACGCCAGCGTGCTGACCATCGGCGCCGGCGGCCAGGGCAACCTGCAGGTCATCAACGGCGGCCGGGTGTCCACCCAGGGCCTGAACATGGCCACGGTGCTGGGTAGCGGCATCCTGGGCATCGGCGACGGCGCGGTGCTGGACAACGCCGGCGCCACCGCGACGCTGGGCGAAAGTGGCGTGGCCACGGTGGATGTGCAGGGCCAGCTGATCACCGGCGCGGCGATCCTGGGCGCACGCAGCACCGGCAGCGGCAGCGTGCACGTCACCGGCGGTGCGGGCAGCTGGCTGAGCACTTCGCTGGCGCTGGGCCAGGAAGGCAGCGGCACGCTGCGCGTGGACAACGGCGGCACGGCCACGATCGACGGGTCGATCCGGCTGGGCGATGCCAGCCAGGGCCAGGGCTCGCTGGTGGTGGGCAGCAACGGGCAGCTGGTGGTGGGCAATGCCTCGAGCCGGGAGACGATCAGCACCGGCGACGGCACCGGCAACGTGGTCCTGGCCGGCGGCGTGCTGCGCAATGCCGGCTGGCTGACCGTGCAGAGCACTGTGCAGGTGAGCGCGGCCTCCACGCTGGACACGCAGGGCACCCTCGGCATCGAGGGCACGATCAGCGGCAACGGCCTGCTGCGCAAGACCGGCGCGGGCGTGCTGATGCTCAGCGGCACCAACACCTTCGATGGCGGGCTGCAGATCGAGGCAGGCACGCTGTCGCTCAAGGGCAGCGCGGCGGCCGGGCGTGGCCAGATCACCCTGGGCGATGGCACGTCGCTGGGCCTGGTCAACATCGGCACGCTGGGCAATGCGCTGCGCCTGCAGGGCACCACCGGTGTGTGGGTGGCCAGCGGCGACAGTGCCACCCTCGGCGGCACGCTGAGCGGGACCAGCAGCAGCGTGCTGGAGAAGAACGACCGCGGCGAGCTGGTGCTGGGCGGCGGCGCGTTCAACGGCACGACCCGCGTCAACGGCGGCACGGTGCGTGCGATCGGCAACGCGATGCCGACCGGCAACATCGAGATCGGCAGCGCGGGCACGTTCAAGACCGACACCACGCGGGTGCTGCAGTACAACGGGCAGCTCAGCGGCGACGGCACCTTCGCCCAGGGCCGCCACTGGCTGACGCTGACCGGCGACAGCAGCGCGTTCGCGGGCACCACGGTGGTGGACCAGGGCCGGCTGATGGTGGACGGCGCCCTGGGCGGGCAGGTGAACCTGGTCAACGGCGCCTACCTGGCCGGCACCGGCCGCGTGGGCAGCGTGCACCTGCGCTCGGGCAGCGTGCTGGACCCGGGTGCGGGCCAGGGCGTGGGCAGGCTGACGGTGAACGGCGACCTGGTGTTCGACCCGAGCGCGACCTACCGGGTGGACGTGGCCGCCGATGGCAGCAGCGACCGCGTGGACGTGACCGGCGTGGCCACCCTGGGCGGTGCCGGCACGCTGGCGGTGGCCGCGGCCGGTGACTGGATGCCGGCTACCCGCTACACCGTGCTCAACGCCGGCGGCGGGGTGGACGGCACGTTTGCGGCGGTGAACAGCAACCTGGCCTTCCTCGACCCGCGCCTGGGCTACGACGCCAACAACGTGTACCTGACGATGACGCGCAATGACGTGTCGATGCCGGAGGTGGCGCTGGCGTTCCCGGACGTGGTGGTGAACGACAACCAGAAGGCGGTGGCCGGCGCGGTGGAAGCGCTGGGCAATGGCGCGGCGGTATATGACGCGGTGGTGCGCCTGGCGGTGCCGGAGGTGGTGCCGGCCTTTGACAGCCTGTCCGGTGAAATCCATGCGGCCCATCGCGGGACGCTGCTGCAGAACCGCTTCCTGCACGATGGGATCGACGGCCATCTGGACGGCACGGCAGCCAGCGGCGGGATCGCGCCGGGGGTGACGATGTGGGTGGCCGGGCGCAGCGGGCAGCGGCGCACGGATGCGACGGCCAACAGCGCGGGCAGCCGCACGCGGCAGCACGGGGTGATGGCCGGCGCGGGCTGGCAGATCGGCGAGGCGGTGGAAGTGGGCGTGGCCGCAGGCCAGCAGCAGCTGGACAGCCGCCTGCCCAACCGGGCAGCGCGGGCGGAGACAGACGCGACCGAGTACGGGCTGTATGCGCAGTACCGCTGGGAAGGGCTGCGCCTGCGCGCGGGCCTGAGCCGTGCGGACTACCGCACTGAAAGCGCGCGCACGGCGCAGGTGGGGAGCACGCTGAACGAGGCGCTGGGTGCGCGCGAAGATGCGACGGGGACGACGGCCTTCCTGCGGGCGGGCTGGACGTTCGGCGGCCCGCGCGTGCAGCTGACGCCGGAGCTGGAAGTGGCGCAGGTGCGACTGGAGAGCGACGGGACGCAGGAGCGCGGCGGGCACAGCGCGCTGCAGGTCGCGGCGGCACGCAGCGACTACCGGACGGGGCTGGCGGCGTTGAAGGCCGACTGGGACATCAGCGGCGGCGCGCGCGACGGTGCGATGCTGACGGCCCGGGTGGGCTGGCAATACGCAGACGGCGATCGTCTGCCGACGGCGGGCGCCCGTTTCGTGGAAGGCACGCAGGGCTTCACGATCGCGGGCACGGCCCTGGCCCGTCGCAGCGTGCTGGCGCAGGTGGGCGTGGCGGTGAGCCCGACGACCAACAGCCGGGTGTCGCTGCAGATGCAGGGGCAGCGCGGCGATGGCCAGCGCGAGGTCAGCGCACAGCTGGCGTGGTCGGTGGCGTTCTAGTTCACGGCCTGCGGTTCGCTGTTTGATTGAGAAAACGCGCTCTTCGGGGCGCGTTTTTTTTGATCGCGAGGACGAATCGGACATCCGGACATCCGGACATCCAGACATCCAGAAATCCCCAAAATTTCTGACGACCAACCCTAAAGACAACAGCCAGCACCCAGTTCAGGCGCAAGCGCCAACTGCGCCACCCCAGCAACCCGGGCCCCATCAGCACCAATCGCTCGTTGGTTCAAACCAGCCAAGCGCCGTTGCAATTCCCATGCGCACCGACCCACTGTCAGAGGGTGGGTACGGGCGGGGGTGCGGGACCGTTTTGCGCCATGGATGGCGCAAAAAGAGCCCCCATGGATGGGTTCACGGCGTGTCCCGCACCCCCGCCCGTACCCACCCCAGCCAGTAGCGCAACGCACTCGCAGGAACCGCTTCCGCCTTTGCTCCAAAAAAAAACCACCAACCAACCAAAGAAAGCCAAAAACCCAGAAGCAAAAGCGCTCGAAGCCCGGCGCGCCAGCGCCATCCACAACCCCACCACCACAACGAAGAACGGCGCCACAAGGGCGCCGTCCAGAATCAGAAAACCAGCCAACCGGCTTACCGATTGTTGATCACGTAATCGGCAATGATCCCCGTCGCGATCGCCACCAGCAGCAGATTGCCCCGGTCGTCCCGGATCCAGTGATGGTCACGTGGCGGACGGCGCACCGAATAGCGGCTGTAATCGTTCACCACGTACACCGGCCCACCGTAGTACTCGCGATAGCGGTGCCCGCGCGCCCACCCGTAGGAACCGTGGCCCGGCGCCGGCCGGTACACCACCCGCGGCGGCGGCGGGGCCGGACGGTAGTAGCCCCGGTGATCGTAGTAGCGCCGGTCGTGACGCGCCTCGCGGCGGTCATCGCGCCAGTCCCGACGATCGTGCCGGTCATCCCGCCGGTCGTGACGGCGGTCGTGACGGTCGTGGCGGTCGTGCCCCCGCCCGTGATGGTCGTCGGCGAAGGCCGGGGCCACCGTGCCCAGGGCCAGCAGCGAGGCCACGGCCCCGACCACAAATCGATTCATGCGCATGATTGGCCTCGCTTGGTGGGTTGATGGCTCCATCATGCGCACCCCGTCTGAACCGTCTCCGGCTGGAAACGGTTTCCAATTCAACGGCTTTGACGGCCCATTCAGGCGCCGGCAAGCCCCGCCCCCCCGGGCCGACCGGCGGCTGTCATCGCTTCCGGCTATAATTGGGGGTACCCCTTTATTCATCTGTTCCTGTTCCGTGTGGAACGGGCGCAGGGTTGCGCCTTCGGAGACCTCATGTCCTCGCAATACATCTACACCATGAACCGCGTCAGCAAGGTGGTCCCGCCCAAGCGGCAGATCATCAAGGACATCTCGCTGTCGTTCTTCCCCGGTGCCAAGATCGGCCTGCTGGGCCTGAACGGCGCCGGCAAGTCCACGGTGCTCAAGATCATGGCCGGCGTGGATACCGACTTCGAGGGCGAAGCCCGCCCGCAGGCCGGCATCAAGGTCGGCTACCTGGCCCAGGAACCGGAGCTGGACCCGACCAAGACCGTGCGCGAGTCGGTCGAGGAAGGCGTCGGCGAACTGCTGCAGGCCCAGGCCCAGCTGGATGCCGTGTACCTGGCCTATGCCGAGGAAGGCGCCGATTTCGATGCCCTGGCCAAGCAGCAGGAAAAGCTGGAGGCCATCCTTGCCGCCGGCGACGTGCACACCCTGGAGAACCAGCTGGACGTGGCCGCCGACGCGCTGCGCCTGCCGCCGTGGGATGCCATCGTGGGCAAGCTGTCCGGTGGTGAAAAGCGCCGCGTGGCGCTGTGCCGCCTGCTGCTGCAGAAGCCGGACATGCTGCTGCTCGACGAACCGACCAACCACCTCGACGCCGAGTCGGTGGAATGGCTGGAACAGTTCCTGGCGCGCTACACCGGCACCGTCGTGGCCGTCACCCATGACCGCTACTTCCTGGACAACGCCGCCGAGTGGATCCTGGAACTGGACCGCGGCCGCGGCATTCCGTGGAAGGGCAACTACACCGACTGGCTGATGCAGAAGGACGAGCGCCTGAAGCAGGAAGACAACCAGGAAAAGTCGCGCCAGAAGGCGATCCAGAAGGAACTGGAATGGTCGCGCCAGAACGCCAAGGGCGGCCGCACCAAGGGCAAGGCCCGCCTGGCCCGCCTGGAAGAGCTGCAGTCGGTGGATTACCAGAAGCGCAACGAAACCAATGAAATCTTCATCCCGCCGGGCGAGCGCCTGGGCAACTCGGTGATGGAGTTCAAGAACGTCTCCAAGAAGTTCGGCGACCGCCTGCTGTTCGACAACCTCAGCTTCCTGGTCCCCGGTGGCGCCATCGTCGGCATCATCGGCCCCAACGGTGCCGGTAAGTCGACCCTGTTCAAGATGATCACCGGGCAGGAAAAGCCGGATTCGGGCGAGATCACCGTCGGCCCGACCGTCAAGCTGTCCTACGTGGACCAGAGCCGCGACGCGCTGGAAGGCAACCACAACGTCTTCCAGGAAATCGCCGGCGGCCTGGACATCCTCAACATCAACGGCATCGAGATCCAGTCGCGCGCCTACATCGGCCGCTTCAACTTCAAGGGCCAGGACCAGCAGAAGCTGGTGGGTTCGCTGTCCGGTGGTGAGCGTGGCCGCCTGCACATGGCCAAGACCCTGCTGCAGGGCGGCAACGTGCTGCTGCTCGACGAACCGTCCAACGATCTGGACATCGAAACCCTGCGTGCGCTGGAAGATGCGCTGCTGGAGTTCCCGGGCAACACGTTCGTTATTTCGCATGACCGCTGGTTCCTGGATCGCATCGCGACCCACATCCTGGCCTTCGAAGGCGATTCGCACGTGGAGTTCTTCCAGGGCAACTACCGCGAGTACGAAGAGGACAAGCGCCGCCGCATGGGCGACGACGCCGCGCCCAAGCGCCTGCGCTTCAAGGCGCTGAAGTAAAAGAATGCAACACGGCCGCGCACTGCGCGGCCGTTTTGCATTCTGGTAGGTCACGACCGTTGGTCGTGACACCCGCGCGCTCTGCGCGGCCGTTCTGCATTCCGGCAGGTCACCACCGTTGGTGGTGACACCCCGTCGTCGCGAGAAATCTCCATGTCCCTCCCCGAACGCCTGTTCCAGCTGCAGCAGCACGGCACCAGCGTGCGCACCGAGCTGCTGGCCGGGCTGACCACCTTCCTGACGATGTCCTACATCGTCTTCGTCAACCCGGACATCCTGGGCACCACCGGGATGGACCCGGGCGCGGTGTTCGTGGCCACCTGCCTGGCCGCCGCCCTCGGCTCGCTGGTGATGGCGCTGGCGGCCAATTTCCCGGTCGGCATGGCCCCGGGCATGGGCCTGAATGCGTTCTTCGCCTTCACCGTGGTGGGCGCGGCCGGCCTGCCCTGGCAACAGGCGCTGGCGGCGGTGTTCATTTCCGGGCTGGTGTTCCTGGTGCTGTCGCTGACCGGCGTGCGCGCCTGGTTGGTGGCGGGCATCCCGCCGTCGCTGCGCGCGGCGATCGTGGCCGGCATCGGCCTGTTCCTGGCGATCATCGCGCTGCAGAAATCCGGGGTGATCATCGCCAACACCGACACCCTGGTGGCGCTGGGGCCGCTCAATACCGCCCCGCCGCTGCTGGCCCTGGCCGGGTTCCTGCTGATCGCGATCCTGGAGGCCCGCAAGGTGCGCGGGGCGATCCTGATCGGCATCCTGGCCGTGACCGGCGCGGCATGGGCGCTGGGTGATGTGAAGTTCCACGGGCTGATCTCGCTGCCGCCCAGCCTGGCACCCACCTTCCTGCAGCTGGACCTGCCCGGCCTGCTGCACCACGACGGCGGCGCGCCGATCGCGGTGCTGCTGCAGGTGGTGCTGGTGTTCGTGCTGGTGGAGGTGTTCGATGCCACCGGCACGCTGTATGGCGTGGTCGGGCGCGCCGGGTTGTTGAAGCTGCCGGGCGCGCAGAAGCGCTTCGGCCGCGCGCTGCTGGCCGACAGCACCGCGATCGTGGCCGGCTCGCTGCTGGGCACCAGCAGCACCACCGCCTTTGCCGAGAGCGCCTCGGGCGTGCAGGCCGGCGGCCGCACCGGGCTCACCGCGCTGGTGGTGGCCGCGTTGTTCCTGGCGGCGCTGCTGTTCTCGCCACTGGCAGCGATGGTGCCCGGCTATGCCACCGCCCCTGCCCTGCTGTTCGTGGCCGGGCTGATGCTGCGCGAACTGGTGGACGTGGACTGGGGCGACCTGACCGAATCGGTGCCCGCCGCGTTGTGCGCGCTGGCGATGCCGTTCACCTATTCCATCGCCAACGGGCTGGCGTTCGGGTTCATCGCCTATGCGGTGCTCAAGGCCGGCACCGGCCGCTGGCGCGAGGTGCACCCGGCGGTGTGGCTGGTGGCCGGGCTGTTCGTGCTGCGCTACGCGCTGGAATAAACCCGGCGCGTCGGTTCACCCCTCCGCCACGCGGCTCTGGGATGATGGCGGCATGAGCGATGCTTCCCTGCCGTCCGATCCGTCTTCGCCGTTGCGTCGCCAGCTGCTGCGCGCGGCCCTGCTGGCGCCTGCCGTGGGCGCGCTGGCCACCCTGCCCGGCTGCTCGATGCCGGTGCAGGTGGACGGCACCTTCCTGCAGCCCTGGCGCAGCCACCTGGACTGGACGATGGCCGACTGGCAGCGCTCGCTGCGGCTGGCCCAGCGACTGGGCTGCAAGCGCCTGGTGCTGCAGTGGAGCGGCATCCATGGTGCGCCGGAAGGCGACTGGCAGTTGTCCGATGCCAGCCTGACGATGCTGTTCACCGCGGCCAGCGAAGCGGGCATCCGCGTGCGCGTGGGCCTGCCGTTCGAACAGTCCTGGTGGAAGGCGATCGGTGGCGACGACGCGGCGCTGCAGGCGTTCTTCGCCGACAGCCTGGCGCGCGCGCAGCAGTGGCTGGCGCAGGCCCCGTGGGCGCGCCTGCAGGCCTTCGGCGGCTGGTATGTGCCCTACGAGATCGAGCAGTACCACTGGGCCGATCCGGCCCGCGTGCAGTGGCTGGTGCAGTGGCTGCACGGGCTGCAGCAGGCCACGGCCGCGCGCGGCGGCGACTGCGCGGCCTCCACCTATTTCAGCCGGTTGCAGACCACCGGCCGCCTGGAAGCGGTGTGGGCCAGCGTGCTGGACCAGGTGCCGTTGCGGCCGATGGTGCAGGACGGGGTGGGCGTTGCCGGCGCCGGCAACGTGCAGGAACTGCAACCGCTGCTGGCCATGCTCGGCCAGCGCGGCGTGGCCTTCGATGCGATCGTGGAGCTGTTCCGCCAGTTGCCGGGGCAGACCAACGACGGCACCGAGTTCAAGGGCGAGACCGCCGAACCGGCGCGGATCGAACGGCAGCTGGCCTGGGCACGCGACAGCGGGGCCGAGCACGTGCTGGTGTATGCGCTGGACCCGTGGCTGTCGCAGGACACGCCGCAGGCCAAGGCATTGCGTCGGCAGTGGGGCGTTTAAACGCGCGTACCGACCAACGGTGGATAGCCAACGCGGCCTGCGTTACAGCGTGCGGCCGATGATGTCGCGCAGGATCTCGCTGCTGCCGCCGAAGATGCGCAGCGCGCGGGCGTCGGTCCAGGCGCGGCCGATGCCGTATTCGCTGCTGTAGCCGTAGCCACCATGCAGCTGCAGCAGCTCGTCCAGCACCTGGCCCTGCAGTTCGCTGGCGTTGAGCTTGGCCATCGCCGCGACGGTGGGATCCAGCCGCCCCGCCAGCTGCTCGGCCAGGCACTGGTCCAGGAAGCGGCGCAGCATGGTCAGCCTGGCCGTGGCGCCGGCCAGCACGAAACGGGTGTTCTGGTGGTCGATGAGAAAGCGCCCGAAGGCCTTGCGCTGGCGCACGTAGGCCACGGTCTCGGCGAGCATGCCTTCGGCCGAGGCCGCCGCGCGCAGGGCGATGGCCATGCGTTCGGCCGCCAGTTGTTCACCCAGGTAGTCGAAGCCGCGCTGTTCTTCGCCCAGCAGGTGCGAGACCGGCACCGCCACGTCCTCGAAGAACAGCTCGGTGGTGTCCTGGGCGTGCTGGCCGATCTTGAGCATCGGCGCGCCGCGGGTCACCCCGGGCAGGTGGGTGTCCACGCAGAACAGGCTGAGCCCGCGCGCGCCCAGCTCGGGCGCCACGGTGGCCACCACCACCACCACGTCGGCGTTGCTGCCGTTGGTGATCCAGGTCTTCTGGCCAGTGAGGCGGTAATGGTCGCCTTGGCGTTCGGCACGGGTGCGGATGGCCTTGAGGTCGCTGCCGGCACCCGGCTCGGTCATGGCGATGGCGCCGATGGCCTCGCCGCGGGCCATCGCCGGCAGCCAGCGCGCGCGCACCGCGTCGCTGCCGTACTGCATGAGGTAGGGCGCGACCATGTCCGAGTGGATCGAGAAGCCGATGCCGAGGAAATTGGCCCGCGCCAGTTCCTCGATCACGCAGGCGGCGTGGCCGATGTCGCCGCCCAGGCCGTAGGGCTCGGGCAACTGGCAGTTGAGCAGGCCGGCCTCGCCCGCCGCCCGCCACAGCGCGCGCGGGGTGATGCCATCGCGCTCCCACTGCGCGTAGTACGGCGCGATCTGCTCGGCGATGAAACGCCGGACCTGATCGCGGAACAGCTCGTGGTCTTCGCGGAATACCGGACGCGCCTGCATGGGATCAGCGGCCCACCGCGTCGGTGCCGCTGAGCTGGCCCTGCAGCACCGGAGCGCTGGCGCTGCCGGTCAGGAACAGGCTGTAGTGGTCGCCGGGCTGCAGCGCCGGCAAGGCCAGCGGCGCGCTGTCCTTGGCGCCGCAGCCGGCCACCAGGCGGGCCTTGACCGGGTTGATGCCGCGCGCGTTGCTGCTGCCGGCGGCCACCGCCGGGAACACCACCGGGCCCTTGTCGGCCATCGCCAGGCGCCCCTGCGCGCAGCCGCTGGCCAGGTTGTAGAAGCGGATTTCGGCCTTGAGCGCATCGCTGGTGCCGCCGCCGTCGGCGAGCACGGCCAGCGGCCGGGTCGGGGTGGCGGCATCGAGCACCAGGGTGGTGAAGCTGCCGGCGGCGACCGCGGCCTGGCTGCGCGGCTTGCCCGCCACGCGTACGTTGAACGGCTTGCCCCCTTCGACGATGGCGTAGCGGGTGGCGCGCGTGGCCGGGCCGATGTTCTGCTCGGCGCCGTTGCCGAGCGCCACCTTGAGCGCGGCGCTGCCGGGGTTGAGCACGCGCACGAAGGCCGAGCCGGCCGGTGGGCGCGGCGCGTACAACTGGGCCAGGCGGCCTTCGGGTGCGGCCTGCTGGGCGGGCGCGGACAGGGGCGCGAGCGCCAGCAGGGCGGCGGCGAGCGGGATCAGGGTGAGCTTCATGCGGTGGGTTCCTTGCTGCGGAGCGTGCGCGCCAGGGCATAGCGCTGCTCCAGTTGTCGGCGATCGACCTTGTTGCTGTTGCCGGTGGGCAGCGCATCGACGGCGATGAGTTCGGAGGGAATCATGTAGGGCGGCACCCGGCGACCGAGCTGCTCCTTCCAGTCCTGCAGGGCCGGTGGCAGCGGCTGCACCGCGCCCTGCCCCGGCTGGGCCAGTTCGACGAAGCCGATCATGCGCACCAGGCTGCCATCGGGGCGACGCAGCACCACCGCCGCGCCGGCCACCACGCCGGCCAGGGTGGACAGTGCGGCGTCCACTTCGGCCAGCTCGATGCGGTAGCCGTTGAGCTTGATCTGGTCGTCCTTGCGGCCGCGGAAGTACACCCGGCCCTGGTCGTCCAGGTCGCCGAGGTCGCCGCTGCGGTAGGCGCGCTTGCCGTGGTGCTCGAACAGCACGCCCTGGTCCAGGTCGGGGCGGTCCAGGTAGCCGCGCATGACGTGGTCGCCGGCCATGCAGATTTCGCCGTCGTCGATGAAGACCTCGGCATAGGGCTTGGCCACCCCGATCGGGAAGGGGTTGGGCGCGGCCGCGCGCAGGGCCGGGTCGATCTCGACCCAGGTGGTGGAACAGGTGGCCTCGGTGGGGCCGTAGGAGTTGATGATGCGCGCCTGCGGGAAGCTCGCCCACAGCGCTTCGGCCACGCGCGGGGTGAGCGACTCGGCGCCGAACACGAACACCCGCAGCGACGGCAGGTGCTCGGCGGTGAAGCGCGGGTTGAGCATCTGCTGGCGCACGAAGGACGGCGTGGAGGCCCACACGGCCACGGCCGAGTGGCGCAGGTGCTCCACGAAACGCTCGCTGTCGGCGATGACCTCGCGTGGGCACAGCACGCAGCTGCCGCCCAGGCCAAGTGCGCCGCACAGGTCGAACAGCGAGAAGTCGAAGCTGAAAAGCATCTGGTTGAGGAAGGCCGGCGCCGGCCCCAGTGCCAGGCAGTCGCGGATCCAGCCGGTGAACAGCGCCACGCTGTCCCGGCCGATCTGCACGCCCTTGGGGTCGCCGGTGCTGCCGGAGGTGAACATGATGTAGGCCAGGCCGGGCACGCTCAGCGCGCGCGGCGCGTCGGCGCCGGGGCCGAAGCGGTCGGTGGCCGCGTCGTACACCGCGCCGGCGTGGGTGAGCTGGGTGATGCGCTGCAGCCGCGCCGGCGGGTTGATGGTGTCCACCGGCACGTAGGTGACGCCCATCTGCAGGCAACCCAGCATGGCCACCACGAAGGCGGACTGCTTGTGCCCGGAGATCACCAGCGCATGCCCCGGCTGCACGCCGGCGGCCTGCGCGCGGGCGATCCAGGCCTGGGTGGCGGCATGCAGCCCGGCCCAGTCCAGGCTGCCGTCGGCATCGTGCAGGGCCGGCGCCTGCGGTGCGTGGTCCAGCTCGACGAAACGGCAATGGTCGAAATCGAAACGCATGCGGGCGGCTCCTGCGGGTGGGTGGGCTCAGCGCTGGTGCGCGGCCACGTAGTCGGCCAGCACCTGCACCGAGTCGACCAGGGCATCGATCTCATCGACCGGCAGGGTCACGCCCAGGCGGTCCTTGACCTCGACCATGAGCTGCACCTTGGACATCGAGTCGAACAGCGACTCCATGTATTCGTCCGGCTGCACGCGGGTGCCGATCACCGACTCGACGATGTCGATGAGCTGGGCCTGGAGGGTCTGGATATCCATCGGGTTCACCTTGTCAGAACTGGAAGTAGAGGAAACGGGATTCTTTGTGCAGGCTGAGCAGCGACAGCCCCAGCATCAGCAGCATCACCAGCAGCCATTGCCAGTTGGGCTGCCAGCGCATCCACGCGCGCGGGGCCGGGCTGGGCTTGGCCAGCGAGGGCGAGTACACGCCCATGATCTGCTGGGCGTTGGGTGCCAGCCAGACGATGGCCAGCAGCACCAGGATGTAGAGCAGCTGCACGTGGTGGCCCGCCAGCAGGCGCCAGCTGTCGGCCAGGCCCATGCCGCCAAGGTAGCCCAGGTTCTCCAGGCTTTCCCAGCCCCGCACGCCGAACATGGCCTGGACCAGCTCCCAGGCATCGTGCACGCCGTCGGCGCGGAAGAAGGCCTGGGCCACCAGCACCGCGCCGAAGGTGAGCAGCACGTAGCCGGCGTGCTGGTACCAGCGCAGCTGGCGCAGCGCGGCCGGCTTGCGGCCACCGACGAACACCCGCCAGGCGTGGTTGATGGACAGGTAGCCGGCATGCAGCAGGCCGAAGATCAGGAACTGCAGGCCGGCGCCGTGCCAGATGCCGGCCAGGCCCATCGCCCACACCGTGGGCAGCACGATCATGGACAGGAAACCGCCGGCCGAGGCGACCGCGGCCGGGCCGGTGGCGCGGCCATGGCGGGTGCGCCAGCGGGTGACCGCCATCGCCACCGGGTAGTACAGGTAGGCGGTGATGTAGCGGGTGAGGGTCATGTGCCAGCGCGCCCAGAAGTCGATCACGCTGGTCGCCTTGTAGGGCGAGTTGAAGTTGAGCGGGAAGCGGATGCCGAACATGCGGGCCAGGCCGAGCGCCATGTCCGAGTAGCCAGAAAAATCGAAGTACAGCTGCAGCGCGTAGCTGAGCGCGGTGGCCCATGCACCCCAGAACTGCACCTCGCCGGTGGAGGCGAAGCCCGCATCGGCGTAGGGGGCGATGGTGTCGGCCAGCAGCACCTTCTTGGCCAGGCCGATCACGAACAGCATGCCGCCCACCGAGAGGTTGTCGGCCTGGAAGCGGTAGGTTTCGCGCTTGCTGAACTGCGGCATCATCTCCTTGTGGTGGAGGATGGGGCCGGCGATCAGGTGCGGGAAGAAGGTCACAAACAGCACGTAGCTGAGCGGGCTGCGGTCGTTGACCACGCCGGCCCGGCAATCGAGCAGGTAGCCGATCTGGGTGAAGGTGAAGAAGGAAATGCCCAGCGGCAGGATCAACGCATCCATCGGCCCGACATTCAGGCCCAGCTCGCCGACGAAATTCACCATCGCCGCGAAGTACTTGTAGTGCACCAGCAGCAGGATGTCGGCGGCCACGCCGAGCGCGGTGGCCAGCAGCTGCAGCCGGGGCCGCTTGGCCAGCGACAGGATCACCAGGCTGACCAGGTAGTTGAACAGGATCGAGCCGGACAGCAGCACCACGAACTGCGGGTTCCACCAGCCGTAGAACACGATGGAGGCCACGCACAGCCACAGCGCGGCCAGGCGCGGACGCACCGCGCCGAGCGCGTAATGCACGCCGAGCGCGATGGGCAGGAACACCAGCAGGAACAGGAAGGAGTTGAAAAGCATCGTCCGTAGCGCTCAGTCGATCTGGGCCAGCGTTGCCTGCTCACCGTCGGTCAACGGCAAGGACAGGGCCATTTCGGAGAATTCCCAGACCACCAGCTTCAGCGTCGGCGGCCATTGCGCGCGCTGCGGCCAGGCGGCCAGCAGCGCACCGGAGAACTGCCCGCCATCCAGGCTCTGGTTCCACACTTCGCGCCCGAGCGCATCGCCGAGGCGTTCGGCGAACAGGCTGCGGCGGCCGTTGGAGCTGCCCAGCAGCAGCACCTCCACCGGCGGGGTGTCATCGAGCAGGCCGCCGCTGCGCTGCGGGGCGATCACCTGCGACGGCTCGCGGTCCAGCGCCGGGCGCCATGCCGGCGGCGCTTTCTCCAGGCCGGCCAGCACGATCAGGTCGCCCATGCGCGGTGTGGCCGGCCCCGGCGCCCCCACCTCGAAGGCCTGGCTGCCGCGGCCACCCAGCAGCGGCAACGCCGAGGCCGCCACCGCCTCGGCCGCGCGCTGGGCGCCGAGGCGGTTCATGTGCACGTCGGTGCGGAAGAACACCGGTGCCTGGCCGGCCTGCAGCACCGGCAGCAGGTCGGTGGAGGGCACCTGCGCCGCGCGCAGGGCCTGCTGCCACTGGCCCAGCCGCGCGCGCATGGGCTCGGAATGGCGCAGCCCGCAGGTGTGGGCCTGCTCGATGCGCGATTTGTCCGGCACCGCCACCACCAGCAGCTGCACGCCCTGCGCCTTGAGCTGCGCCGACCAGTGCTGCATCAGTCGCACGCGCTGGGCCAGCACCTGCGCGCCTGCCCCCGGCGGCGGGCGCAGGCCGTCGCGATAGAACAACCAGTCCGGGCAGCCCAGCGCCACCTGCGGGCCGAGATCGCCGAGCAGGCGATAGCGCAGCGCGGCGGTGGCCAGGTCGGCCTGGGCCTGCACCGGCAGCTTGAGCGCCTCGTTGATGGCACGCCCGGCCTCGCCATCGGCCCAGCGCGCCGGCGCCAGCGACGCGGCGGGAATCTTCGCCTTGCCCAGCATCCAGCCGCCGGCGAGCAGGCCGATGACCAGCAGGACGATCACCACCGCGGCCAGCGGCCGGTGGGCGCCGGCCGGGGCCGCCGGTGGCAGGGGCGCGGGTGCGCCGGGACGTGCACTCATCGGGTTACTGCCCCAGGGCCTTGTTCAACCGCACGGTCCATTGCTGCGGCGTCATGATCGAAGCGTTGTCCCACTGGCCACGCGCTTCCGGGCCCTGCACGTAGGACGGCTCGAACATCTGCCACACCAGCACCTGCGGCTTGTGCTGGCGGAACTCGGGCGACTCCAGGTATTCCAGCAGCATCACCCAGTGGCCGACGTTGCCGGGTTTCCAGTTCACCGACACCGGGCGATCGAGCACGTTGGAGAGCTTCTGCGGGAAACCGAAATACGGCTGCACCATGCTGTGCCCGGTGACATGCACCGGGGCCGGCGCGTCATCCAGCAGCGACTGCTGCTCGGCCTGGCGGCGCACGGTGAAGGTGTCGCGGCCGATGGTCTTGCGCTGGTCATCGGTGAGGAACAGTTCGGCCAGGTCGCCGAAGCGGCGCTCCTTGATCTCGCTGCCCAATGCCATGCCCGAGCCCGCCTCGCCCGCCAGGCTGGGCACCTGCTGGTGGATCTGCGCGGCCACGGCCACGGCCACCGCATCGGCGGCCGGCTGGGTCCAGTGCTGGTCGCTGCGGTAGAACACCTCCTGCCCGCCCTGCTTGACCTGGCGCAGCACCTGCAACGCATCCACGGCTGGCACGCCGGCCTTTTCCAGCCCGTCATGGACCAGCGCGTAGCGGCCGCGCACGGCCTCGCCCAGGCGCTTGCCCTCGGGCAGCTTGTCCTCGTAGAACAACGCCTTGTCCGGCAACACCAGCACTTCCAGCTTCACCCCGGCCGCGGCCAGCGCGGTCCGCGCCTGTGCGATCAGCTGGGTGTTGCGCGCGATGGCCGGCGCATCGACCTCGGTCAGGCTGCCCCATGCCGGGAACAACCAGCCCTCCTTGCCGATCAGCACGATGGAGGAATCCTGGTTGGCCGCGGCCGGCGCGTTGGCCGGCACGGTCTGGGCCAGCACCGGGGTGGCTGCGCACAGCGCGCTGCACAGCGCGGCCAGCAGCATCGGGCGCAGGCGGGGGGAAAGGGCGGAGGATCGGGCGTGGGTCATCGTCGAGTCCTTTGCGGGATCAGTAATAGAGCGTGGCGGTGGCGAACAGGCCCTTGGCCCGCTGGTTGTCGCCGCCGCCGATGGCGAAGCGGTACTGCACCGCCAGGTCGAGGTAGGAACGCGCGGCGTTGTAATGGTCTTCGCGGAACCAGTAACGCACGCCAACGCCGGGACCGGCCCCCAGCGACCAGCTGCTGGCCGTGTCGGACAGGTTGAAGGACTGCTTGCCGATCAGCGGGTACTCGATGCCGCGCACCTTGGAGGTCTGGTCGATCCAGTCCGCACCGACCACCAGGTAGGGGTTGATCACCCAGCGCGTCTGCTCGGCGCCGAAGCGGTAGCTGCGCCCGGCGCGGATCTCGGCCGCGCCGAACCACTGCTGGCGGCGCAGGCGGCCATCGGACTGCAGGATGCGCTGCGACGGATCGCCGTTGGCATCCAGCGCATCGATGGTGAAGTGGGCGCGGTTGTCATCCCAGCTCAGGCCGCCCTGTGCGTAGCCGCTCACGGTCCACCACTGGTTGACGTCGGTACGCACGCCGGTGCCGTGGTAGAAGCCGTAGGTGAGGTAGGACATCCAGCCGCCGGCGTTGCTGTCCAGGCGGTAGCGGGCCAGCGTGTTGATCTGCAGCGGGCGGTTGGAATCGATCTGGATGCGGCACTGGATCGCGGCCGAATCGGGATAGACGCCGCCGTTGCGGGTGGCGGTGCCGATGAACTGGCGGCGCTCCAGGCCCGCGCTCAGGCCGGTCTGGCCGAAGGCGTAGCGCACGCCGAAGGAGCCGATGGTGGACGGCCAGCCGGCGATCGAGCGCGAGCGGCTCAGGCGCTCGGCGCGTGCACGCGCGTCTTCGGTGGCCTGCCCGGTGCAGGGGTCCACGGCGAGGATCGACTCGAAGGTGCCGCCCTCGTCGTACAGCGTGTTGGCGATGCGCGCGTAGGCTTCCAGCGTGCCGTGGCGGGTGTTCAGCTGCGGTGGCCGCCAGAACGCTTCCAGCGTGCCGAACACCGAATCGCCCGGCGTGCTGATCGCCGCGCCGCCCAGGTTGGTGGCGGCCTGGCGCGCGCCGCGGTAACCGGCCGAGGCGATCACGCCCCACTCGCGCGAGAGGTTGGCGATCGAGCTGCGGGTGTTGTAGCGCTGCGCCTTGTCCAGCTTGAGGGTGCCGGCGTCGGCGCTGTCGATCGCCCCGCGCAGCAGGGTGACCGCCTCGCGGTTGGCGCCGCTGGCGGCGCTGGCATAGGCCTGGTCGAGGATCACGGTGGGCGGTGCCTTGCCGGTGGCCTGGGCCGCGCGGAAATCGGCCAGGGCCTGCACCGGCTCGCCGACGCGCTGGTACAGGTAACCGCGCTGCATCAGCAGCGAGGCGTCCCCCGGCGTGGCCGCCAGCGCCTCGTCCAGGCGCTGGCGTGCCTGCGCGGCCTGGACGCGGTCGCCGGCAGACAGCGTGGTGGTCAGCAGCGCCTGCAGGTTGCGGTTGGCCGGGTCGTCGCTGACCGCCTGCTGGGCCTGGCGGATGGCTTCCTGGTAATCCTGCCGGCCGAAGGCGGCATAGGCGCGCTGCGATGCACCGCCCTCGCCCTGCAGGTCGGCCGGCATCACCTCGCACTGGGTGCCATAGGGGGTATCGCGGCACTGCTGGAACGGGGCGGGATAGTCGGCCAGGGTCAGCGCCTGCCCGGCCTTGGCGTGGGCCAGCGCCTTGCCGCGCTCGGCCACCGCGTCCTGCAGGGCCTTGCGCGCGTCCGGCTCCAGGTCGGCGTCGCCCTGCTGCTGCAGCGGCTGCAGCAACTGCGCGGCACGCGTGCGATCACCGGCGGCAATGGCCGCATCGACGGCCAGCAGGCGCACGTTGCGCCGCTGCTGTTCGTCCAGCCAGTCCTGCTTGAGCGCGGCGTCGAAATCGGCGTTGGCCTGGTCGCTCTTCTGCTGGCGCTGGCGCAGGTAGGCGCGCATCACCAGGGCCACGGTGTCCTCGTTGTCGTTCTCCAGCGCCTGGTCGGCGGTGAGTTCGGCGGCGGGCAACTGGTCGTCGAGCAGCTGCGCGGTCATCAACAGCAGGCGGTGCGAGGCCACGTCCGGGGCGCTTGCCACGGCCTGCCGGGCAAAGCCGGTGGCCGCGCCGAAGTCCTGCGCGATCAGCGCCTGGTAGCCCTGCTGGGCCGGCTTGACCGCGCGCTGGCGGCCAAGGGCAACGCGCTTGGCCTTCAGGTCGCCCACGTTGGGCGCGCCCAGGGCGATGGCCTCGGCGGCGGCGGCATCGGCCTGTTCCAACTGCTGTTGCGCCTCCAGCGAGGCCACCCACAGGGTGGCCCACGCGCCCTGGCGGGGCTGCTGGCGGAAGGCCTGTTCGGCCTTGCTGGCCGCTTCGGCCATGCGGTCGCTGTTGTAGGCCTCATAGGCCTGGGTGGCCAGGGCGAAGGCGCGCTGGTAGGCCAGCTCGGCGGCGGTGGGCTTGGCCGCGGCGGCCGCGCGCGCGCCACCGGCGGCGGTGCCGCGCGGGGCGGCAGCGGCCAGCGTGGGCAGGGCCGGGTCGGCGATGCCATCGGCGATGGCGCGCTGCGCCAGCGCGCGCGCCTCGTCGGCACGGCCGAGTTTCTGTGCGGCATAGATCTGCAGCAGGCGCAGGCGGGCCACGTCCGGGCGCAGGCGCACTGCCTCGGTGGCGGTGCGGTAGGCCGTGCTGAAGTCGCCCCGGTCGTAGGCGGCGAACGCCTGCTCGGCGATGCGGTACGCGCTGCCCGACAACGGCAGCGGCTCCTGCGCGTGCACGCTGGCCGTGCCCAGGCCGAGCAGGCCCAGCGCGATCATGCTGGAGAGCAACGTGGTTCTCATGCCTTCAGCTCTCCGTCGGCGCTGTATTGGGGTTGGCCGGAGCGGCGGTGCTGCTCGCGCACCGCCTCGGCGATGGCCGCTTCGGTGGCCACGCCGTGCTTGACCAGGTAATCGCCGATGCGGCCGTCGCGTTGCGGCTTGTATTCGTCCAGCACGCGCTCGAACTGGTCGCGGGCGATCAGGCGCATTTCCACCAGCAGGTCGCCCAGCAAGGGCACCGCATCGATGCGGTAGCTTTCCCCGCTGATCAGGCGCAGGCCGGCATTGATCTCGCTTTCGCGCGCGATCGACTGCTCCACCGCGGTGGCCGGCACGTCCTGCAGCAGCTGCGCCAGTTCGGCCTCGTTGAGCGGGTTGGCCACGGCGATGGCCAAAGTCTCGGCGGTGCTGCCGGGCAACGGCAACAGGCGCCATTGCACGCAGGCTTCCACCGACACCGGGAACTGCCCGGCCTGCAGGTAATCCACGTCGATCACCGCACGCGCCAGGTCGCCCTGGAAGGCGATCGCCTCGGCCAGGGTTTCATCGTCCAGCCAGCCCTGCGACACCAGGATGCGGCCCAGCGGCTGCTGGCGCCCGCCCTGCTGCTGCTGCAGCGCCTGCTCCAGCCGTTCCGGCTCCACCGCCTGCCAGGTGGTCAACAGTTCGCCCAGGCGCTTGCGCGTCTGCACCAGGGCCGAGGCATCGGGGAAGTCGTGCATGGTCTTGTCCCAGACCATGCGCTTGCCGAACAACAGGTACAGCAGGAACATGCGCCACGCGCGCGCGGTGGCCATGAAGTTGATCATGTTGCCGACCACCATGCGCGGGATCGACATCAACGCGTGTTCCCACCCATACAGGCGGTTGACGAAGTAGAAGCGCTGCACCACGCGGCTGGCCAGCGCGGCGGTGGTGATCAGGGCAATGTTCATCTGCCAGGTGCCGGCCTGGAAGATGGTCGGGAACTGGGTGGTCCACACGCCGGTCACCTTGAGCAGCCAGAACAGCAGCAGCTGCACGAAGATGATGTAGGCGATGATGCTGATGAAGGAGGTGACGATGCCCTTGCGGTCGCGCGCCAGCAGGTATTTGGTGGCCAGTGAGCCGCGCCAGCCCAGCGTCTCCCAGCTCTGCAGGCCGATGCCCAGCACCCAGCGCGCCTTCTGCCGGTAGGAGGCGCGGAAGTTGTCGGGGAAGTATTCGCGCACGCACAGCGCCATCGACTGGGTGCGCTCGCGCACCGGGCCCCAGCCGAACCACGATGGCCGGCGCACGCGGAACTGCACCGGGAAGCGGGCGAAGATCGAATGCATGCCCATCGCCGCCAGCCGCGCGCCCACGTCGTAGTCCTCGGTAAGGCTGTCGGTGTTGAAGGGCTGGTTGTCGGTGGCCGCGCTCAGGGCCAGCAGCGCCTTGCGCGAGAAACAGGTGCCGACGCCGGCCGAGGGCACCATGCCGGACACGCTCTCGCGCACCACCAGGTCCTTGGCATGCCATTCGGCGAACTCGTCCATGTACACGCCGGCGATGAGCTCGTACCACTCGCGGTCCAGCGAGGTCACCGGCAGCTGGATCATGTCCTTGCGCGGCAGCAGGTAGTTGAAGAAGCGCAGCTCCATCGGGTGCAGCACGTCTTCGCTGTCGTGCAGGATGACCCCGGCAAATTCGAGGTCGTGGCGTTTTTCGTAATCGAAGATCGACAGGATCAGCCAGTTGAGGCAGTCGGCCTTGCTGGTCGGGCCGGCATGCGGCACCTCCACGCGGCGCAGGCGCTTGTAGCGCCGGCGCATGCGCTCCACTTCGGCGATGGTCTCGGCGTCGTTGGGATAGGTGCCGACGAACACGACATAGTCGCGGTAGTCGAGCACGTCGATCATGTTCTCGACCATCTGCGCGATGACGTCGTATTCCATCCACGCCGGCACCATGATCGCCAGCGGCTGTTCCGGTCGCTGCAGCAGGTCCTGCTGGGTCAGCGGCTTGTATTCGCGGCGCTTCTTGACGGTCAGCGTGCGCCAGCTTTCGCGCACCCAATACCAGATGTCGATGAACAGGTCATCGAGGCTGGAGATCAGGATCAGCACGGCTACCGCCGCCGCCACTGTTTCCAGGGCGGCGTAGTAGTTGGCCAGCTGGATGTTCCAGAACAGACCGTCCACGGCCGGTCAGTGACCGTTGCTGCCGGACTTGCGGCGACGACGGACCTGGGCCACGCGGGCCGCCAGCAGGGCGAACACCACCAGGCCAACCAGCACCAGCAGCCAGATCATGTGCTGCTGCCACCACGGCTGCGGGTTGCCGGCATCGGCCAGGCGCGCCCCGTAGGGGTCCTGGCTGTCGAAGTCGCTCACCACGCCGCTGCCGTCGAGCACGGCCAGGTCGCCACGCAGCAGCCGGAACGGCTGGTCCAGCGTCGGGCCCTGCGCGCCCAGATCGGTGTAGATCACGCCGGTCTGGCCACCGCCATCGACCACCTGCACGGCGGCGGCGTGGTCCAGGCCGGCCAGGTCGAGCAGCGACTGCTTGCTGCCCTTGACCACCAGGCGGCCGTCCTTGAGACCGGCCGGGTCCACTCCGGACGGTGCCAGCGCGAAGGCCAGGTACGGCTTGCCCGGGCTGATCGCGGTGCCGGCGGCGACCACCTTCAGCTCGGCCGCCTGCGGCGACACGCCGACCGCGCTGGCGATGGCGATCACCTTGCCCAGCGAGGCCGGGGCATCCTGCAGCCACGCCGTCGGCACGAACACCTCGTTGGCATGCGCCAGCTGGCTGGCCGCGCCGACGAAGTCGGTGTTGAGGGTGCGCTTGGCCAGCTTCAGATGGCTGCTGGGCAGGATGGACACCGGGAAGGCGGTGGCCGGATCGTGGCAGTACGGGCGCGCCGGCTGGCGCAGGAAGCCGACCCGCACTTCATTGCGCGCGGCCAGTGCATAGGCCGGCACCTTGGCGACCAGGCGCTGCGGCTTGCCGTCGGCGGCAAGCACCTTGGCGCCCAGCAGGTAATCGTTGAAGTAGATGCTGGCGACCGCGCCCTGCCCGGCCGCGTTGGGCGCGGCGGACACGTCGATCACCACCTGGTCGGGCAGGCGGCCGTCGGCCGACAGCGCGCCCAGTTCAAAGCTGGCGGTGCGATCGCCGCGGGTGACGATGTCCAGCGTGCCGGCGATGTTGCCCAGCCGGCTGAGCAGCACCGCATCCTCGCCCACCGGGGCGGGATTGGCCTGGGCCACCTGCAGGGTGCGGCCCAGCGCATAGGACCGCCACTGCTCGCTGAGCAGCCCGGCCACCTTGGCGCCGGCATCGGCGGCGACCACCAGGGTCGGGCGCCCGGCCACGGCCGATACGCTGACCGAGGCAGGGCCAACGCCCTTCTCCAGCGCCGCCATGTCGCTGCCGCGCCACGCGGCGAAGGCCGCGCCGGCATCGCCACCACTGGCGCCCACTTCGGTGGCCAGCGCATCGAGCGCGGCGCGCACGGCCGCCCGCAACGGATCGGAGCTGATCGCCACGTCCACCGCCAGCGGGCCGGAATCGCGCAGCGACAGCAGCGCGCCCACTTCGGCCAGGCTGCCGATGCGGTGCTGGCTGCCGCCGGCCGACAGCGCCGCATAGGCGGGCACGCCCTGCAGGCTGGCCGGGATGTTGATGCCGGTCAGGTCCACGCTGCTGCCCACCACCGGCAGTGCCACCACCTCGACCTGCTTGCCGCCATTGCGCAATGCCGCGCCGACCCGCCAGGCCGCGTCATACGCCGGTGCCTGCAAGGCCTTGCCGTCCACCAGCAGCCGCACCCGGGCCGGCAACGCGCCCCAGGCCTTGGCCACGGTGTTGACCGCGCGACCGTCGAAGCGATAGCTGAAGCGCGAATCCGGCGACAGGCGCAGCACGTTGGCCGGCGCGCTCTGGTCGGCGCAGCGGTAGTCCGACACCACCGACCACCAGCCCACGCCCACGCGCACGAAGCCGTTCTCGCGCGGCAGGCCATCGATGCCCATGGTCTGGCTGGCATCGCCCTGCGCATCGGTGATCGAGCGCGCCGCGACCGGGTCGCCATCGACCGACCACAGCGCCGAGCTGCGCCCGGTGTGGCCGCGCACGTAGCGGCCATCCAGCTGCAGCTGCGCATCGCGGGTGGCCACGCCGGCCGGGACCGGCAGGTAGACCTCGCGCTGGCTTTCCTGCCCGCTCAGGGTGAGCGGCTGGCGGAAGCCCAGCTCGCGCAGGGTCATGCTGCGGGTCACGGTGGCATCGGCGGCCCACTCGCTGAACTGCCCGGCCGCGCTGTCGGCGGCGTGGGCGGTGGCGAACGGGAGGGCCAGGACCAAGGCCAGCGGTAATACCTGGGGAATGCGGGCGGTACTACGGTTGGTCTGGGTCATGGCGTCACTTCGGAAAATGAGGAATGGGACTTCGAGGCACTGCGCGCGGCGACGAACTCGGCGAACGGTTCGCCGCGCAGGGCGGCCACAATCCGTGCCGAGGCACGGCCGTCACCGTAGGGGCTGGCATCGGCGATGAAGTGCGCGGCCACGCGCGGGCCGTCGCACGCGGCGTGGGCGGCGGCCACGATCCGCGCCGGGTCGGTGCCCACCAGGCGCACCACGCCGGCCTGCACCGCTTCCGGGCGCTCGGTGACATCGCGCATCACCAGCACCGGCCGGCCCAGCGCCGGCGCTTCTTCCTGCACGCCGCCGGAGTCGGTCAGCACCACGTGGGCGCGCTGCATGAGGCGCACGAAGGCCAGGTAATCCTGCGGCGGGATCAGGTGCACGTTGTCCAGCCCGCCCAGGTGGGCGTGCACCGGCCCCTGCACGTTGGGGTTGAGGTGCACCGGGTAGACGATCTGCAGGTCGTCGCGCTGGGCCAGCTCGGCCAGCGCGCGGCAGATGTTCTCGAAGCCGCCGCCGAAGTTCTCGCGGCGATGGCCGGTGACCAGCAGCAGCTTGCGGTCCGAGGCCAGGAACGGGAAGTGCGCGTCGATGGAGGCGCGCAGCGCGGCATCCTCGTCGATGCGCGCCACCGTCTGCTGCAGGGCGTCGATGACCGTGTTGCCGGTCACGCTGATCCGCCCGGCCAGGTTTTCCTGTTCCAGGTTGTAGCGCGAGCTGTCGGTGGGCGCGAACAGGTGGTCGGCGACCACGTCGATCACGCGTCGGTTCATTTCTTCCGGCCACGGCTGCTGCAGGTCGCCGGTGCGCAGACCGGCTTCCACGTGCGCCACCGGGATGCGCCGATGGAAGGCGGCCAGCGCGGCGGTCATGGCCGTGCTGGTATCGCCGTGCACGAGCACGCGGTCGGGCTGGACCTGCTCGTAGAGCGCGTCCAGCTTGGCGAACAGGCGCGAGCACAGTCCGTTGAGCGTCTGGTTGGCGACCATCACGTCGAGGTCGTGATCGGGGTGGATGTCAAAGAGGGACATCACCTGGTCGAGCATCGCCCGGTGCTGGCCGGTGATGCAGACGATGGACTCGATGCCGGGCGCCGCATGCAGCGCGCGGACCAGCGGCCCCATCTTGATGGCTTCGGGCCGCGTACCAAAAACAGAAAGAACCTTCACCTGACCGCTCCCTGTGAAAACCAACGACTGTGACTTCCATCACGCAAATCGTAGGCCAAGTGCGCCGTGCTAGCCAGTGCAACGTGATGTCCATCACATTTTCCCGAGGAAGTGACGCTATGCGTCACTAACTGCCCCGGGACACGCTTCATTGTGGCTTTTTTGTCCGTTTTACTCCGGTGAAAGTTCGAACACCTGGCGCAGGTAGGCCAGGTAGCCGGGGTCATCGCACATGCTCTTGCCGGGCGAGTCGCTGAGCTTGGCCACCGGCTGCCCGTTGCAGCGGACCATCTTGATGACGATGTTGAGCGGCGTCGGCCCCAGGTCGTTGGTGAGGTGGGTGCCCACGCCGAAGGCGACCTGGCAGCGCCCGCGGAAGTAGTCGAACAGCTGCATCACCTTTTCGATGTTCAAGCCATCGCTGAACACCAGCACCTTGCTGCGCGGGTCCACGCGGCGCTCCTTGAAGTGCGCCAGCATGCGGTCGCCCCAGGCGAAGGGATCGCCGGAATCGTGCCGCACGCCGTCGAACAGCTTGCAGAAGTACATGTCGAAGTCACGCAGGAACGCGTCCAGCCCGACCACGTCGGACAGCGCGATGCCCAGGTCGCCGCGGTACTCGCGCGCCCACGACTCCAGCGCCGCCACCTGCGAATCGCGCAGGCGCGGGCCCAGCGCCTGGAAGGCCTGCAGGTACTCGTGGGCCATGGTGCCGTGCGGGGTCATGCCATACAGCCGCGCGAAGTGCACGTTGCTGGTGCCCACGAACTGCGCCCCGAGCGCGTCGCGCAGCATCGGCAGCATGCGCGCGTGCCAGGCGCGCGAATAGCGGCGGCGGCTGCCGTAGTCGGCGATGCGGCACAGTTCGAAGCCGGGGGTGTCGCGCAGCAGCGCGGTCTTGGCCTGCAGGCGGCGCTCGCCCTCGGCGAAATCCGGCGTGGTGGTGGTGCGGAACCAGACCTCGTTGATGATCGCCAGCAGCGGCACCTCGAACAGGATGGTGTGCAGCCAGGGGCCGGTGATCTCCAGCTCGATCTCGCCGGGCACGCTGGCCGAGGCGCGCAGCGCGATGTACTTGCGGTCCAGGTGGAACAGGCCGAGGAAATCGGCGAAATCCGGTTTGACGAAGCGCAGCCCGCGCATGTAATCCAGCTCTTCGGCGGTGAAGCGCAGCTGGCAGAGGTGGTCGATCTCCAGGTTGATCTGGTCGATGCAGCTGGCCAGGTCGATGCCGGGGGTGCGGCACTTGAACCGGTACTGGACCTGGGCGCCGGGGTGCTGGTGCAGCACCGCCTGCATCATGGTGAACTTGTAGAGGTCGGTGTCGAGCAGGGACTGGATGATCATGCCCCGATTATGCGCCCGGCCGCGTGTACCGACCAACGGTCGGTACCTGCCTGGTGCGTTCGACCAACGGTCGGTACCTGCCTGGTGCGTTCGACCAACGGTCGGTGCGTGCCTGGTGCGTACCGACCGACGGTCGGTACCTACCGGGGGCGGAGCAGGCGGGGGATCTGCAGCACGGCGTGGGCCCAGATCGCGGCAAACACCGCGCCCTGCACCGGCAGGCTGCGCTGGCGCGCCTCGAACTTGCGGAAGTAGCGCCACAGGCCGCGGTGCTTGTGCCATTCCACGAAGAACGGACGCGAGCGGCTGGACACGCCGCGCACATGCACCACCTGCAGGTCGTTGGCGATGGCCACCACCGCGCCGGCCTCGCGGGCGCGCCGGCACAGGTCCAGGTCTTCGGCATGCAGGCGGTAGCCGGCGTCCCAGCCGCCGATGCGGTCGAACAGCGCGCGCGGCATCAGCAGCAGCGCGCCGGACAGCACCGGCACCGGCTGCAGCGCCTGGCCGGGGTCGGCCGGCACCGCCAGCCGCGCGCCCTGCCCGGGCGAACGCAGCATCGCGCCGAAATCCGGGTCGCGCCGGCGCACGGCCGCGTCCGGCTGGCCCTGTTCGTCCACCTGCTCCACGCCCAGCAGGCAATCGCCCAGATCCAGCGCGCGTGCGTGCAGCAGGGCCAACGTGTCCGGCTCCACCAGCACGTCGGGGTTGATGAAGGCCAGCCACGGGGCCTGGCTGTCGGCCACGCCCTGGTTGTTGGCCGCGGCAAAGCCGGGGTTGTCCGGGTTGGCGATGAAGCGCACGCGCGGATCGGCGCTGGCGTGGCGCTGCACGATGTCCAGGGTGGCATCGGTGGACCCGTTGTCCACCACGCGGATCTCGACCACACCATGCGCGGCGCGCAGCCGCGCCAGGCAGCCCTCCAGCGTGCTGGCACTCTGGTAGCTGACGATGATCGCGGCGATGGCAGGGCTCAAACAGGCGACTCCGGTGGGGCGGCGGGCGTGGCGAACAGATCGCCCTGGGACCGCGGCATTATCGCCTGCCGGTGCAGCTGCTGCAGCGCCTGGCGCGTGGCCAGCAGCGGATCGCCCATCAGGAACGCGGCCAGGCGCGGTGGCCAGCCCGGCCAGCGCGTGCCCAGCGCGTCCATGTCGCCGTCGAAGGACAGCGCCTCGCTGGCGCGGGCCACGAAGGCGGTCTCGCACAGCGCGTTGCGCCAGCCCAGCCCGGCCATGCGCAGGCTCAGGTCGATCAGCGCGGCATTCCACGAGCCGTAGCTGTGCATGTCCAGGCCACCGGCCTTGCGCCGGGCGCTGGCGCGCAGCAGCACCGCATGGGTGACCGCCGAGGGCAGCTCCGGATGCATCGGCGGCAGTGCGGCGCAGGCCTGGGCCAGCGCGGCCAGGTCGGCCGGGACCGGGTCGATCTCGCCCAGGCGCGGCCAGGCCGCGGTCTCCCCGGCATTGCACCACGGGGTGGCCGAGCCGATCGACGGGTCGCGGGCGAAGCAGGCGTCGAGCTGCTGCAGCCAGCCCGGGGCGGGTATCGCGTCAGGGGCCAGCACCACCACCTCGGCGCCGGCACAGGCGGCCAGCATCTCGTCCAGGTGCGCCACCTCGCCGATGCTGCGCGCGCGGCGGGTGTATTCGGCCCGCAGCGGGGTGTGCGCCAGCCAGTGGTCGATCACCGCCTGCGCGCGCGGCCCGGCCTGGCCGTCATCGGCCAGCCAGACCGCGGTGCCGGCGGGGGTGCCGGCATCCAGTGCCCCCAGGCACCGGTCCAGCGCGGTGTCATCGACCCCGATCGGCAGCAACACGATCGTCCCCATCGGTCCCCCTGTGCGCGGCGTGCGGTTGGCGGCCGTGCATGCCGCAGGCCGCCGCTTGGCCGCAGCGTAGCAGGCGCACCGGCCGCGATGACAGCGGCGCGGCGGTTCAGTCCTTCTTCTTCGGCGCCGGGAACGGCTCCATGGCGCGGAAGCGGCTGCTGTATTCGTCGGTGAGGTTGCGCGACTCCTGCGCGTTGCGCACGATCGTCGGGGTGAGCAGCACGATCACTTCGGAGCGCTCGTTCTTCTGGCTCTTCTTGCCGAACAGCGCGCCGATCACCGGGATCCGGCTCAGGCCCGGCACGCCGTTGGCGCCGTCCTCGTCGGAGTTGGTGATCAGGCCGGCCAGCATGATGGTGTCCCCGCTCTGCACGGCCGCCTCGGTGGAGATCTTGCGGGTATTGATCGGCGGGTTGCAGGTGCTCTTGGTCGGGTCGCAGCCGGCCGGGACCGCGCCGGCCGAGCTGACTTCCTGCACGATGTCCAGGAACACCACGCCGTCGCGGGTGATGCGCGGGCGCACCTTGAGGATCACGCCGGTGTCCAGGTACTGCACCTGGCTGTAGGTGCTGTCGCTGATGCCGGTGTTGACCGAGACCGAGTTGATCGGGATCTGCGTGCCCACGTTGAGCGTGGCCTCGGCGTTGTTGCGCACGAAGATGGACGGGGTCTGCAGCAGGCGCAGGTTGGTCACCTTGTCCAGCGCGCTGACCACCGCGGCGGCGTTCTTGCCGAGGAACGTCCAGCCCACCCCGCCGTCGCCGACGGTGCCGGAGATGCTGCCCCAGATCGAGCGGCCCAGCGCGCTGGGCAGGTCGATGCCGCTTTCGGTCTTGCCGGTGGTCACGGCCTGTTCGAAGAACCAGTTGACGCCGTAGCTGAGGTCGCCGGTGAGCGCCACTTCGGCCACCTGCGCCTCGATGTGCACCTGCATGGGCATCACATCCAGCTTCTCGATCACCTCGCGGATGGAGCGCCAGGCCTGCGGGGTGGAGCGCACCAGCAGCGTGTTGGTTTCCTCCACCGCCGACACGCCCACCGTGTCGCCCTGCACTTCCAGGCTGAAGCTGGCGTTGCCGGACTGGCGCTGCGGCAGGTTGAGGCTGCCCTCGCCCAGCCCGCCGCGTCCGCTGCCAGTGCCGGTGCCGCTGGAGGGGTTGCTGAGGTTGGTGTTGTTGAGGTTGCCGTCGCGGCCGCCGAGTTCCATCGCGGTGGCGCCAGGGGCCAGCGAACTGCTGCTGCCGCGCCCGCCACGGCCGTTTTCATTGGCGAAGGCCTCGGCCAGGCGCTCGGCCAGGTCCTTGGCCTTGACGTAGCGCAGCTCGTAGGAGAACAGGCGCGCGCTGCCACCGGCGCTGTCGATGCGCTCCAGCCACTGCTGGATCTGGTCCAGGTAACGCACCTGGGAGGTGATCACCAGCACCGCGTTGGCGTTCTCCAGCGGCAGGAAGCGGAACATGCCGGCGCTGGGGGTCTTGCTGTCCTCGCCGAACACTTTTTCCAGGTCGGCGGCGACCTGTTCGGCCTTGCCGGTCTGGATCGGGAACACGCCCACCGACATGCCCGACAGCCAGTCCACGTCGAAGATCTCGACCGTGCGCAGGTAGTTTTCCAGCTCGCTGCGGGTACCCCCGAGGGTGATCACGTTGCGGCCGCTGTCCACGTTGACGATGGCATTGGGGCGCGCATACGGCTCCAGCACCTTCTTCATCTCGGTGGCCGAGATGTACTGCAGCGGCACCACGCGCACCTCGAAACCCCGGGCATTGGCGGCCGGCGCGGTGCTGGGCGCCACGGTGCCGGCCAGCGCCTGGTCGGCGGCCACGATGTTGTAGCGGCCACCGCTGTAGACCATGCGGGCGTTGTTCCAGCCCAGCACCATCTCCAGCAGGTTCAGCGCCTGCGCCGAGGACACCGGCTTGGGCGTGGCCAGGGTGACCGTGCCCTGCACGCCGGGGGCGATCACGTAGTTCTGGCCCAGCATGTCACCGAGGATGGCCTTGACCACCGCATGCACCGACTCGCCTTCGAAGTTGAAGGTGGCCGTGCCGTTGCCCGCCTGCGACAGCGAAGGGGCGGCGGCGGCGGCCGCAGTGCGGTTGATCATGGTGCCGGTGCCGCGGCGGATGATGGCCTGCGGCGCGCCCTCGTTGTCCAGCGGCTGCACCTGCACGGCATCGCCCGGGCTGCCGCCGGCCGCGCCCTGCGGGCTGCCAGCGACGTCGGCGTTGCGGCGCACCTCCGGGGCGGGAACCGTGGCGCACCCGGCCAGCAGGGCCAGGGCGAGGGACAGGCAGAAGTAACGCGGGGAAAAAAGACGCAGTGTCATGCTGTGCACTCTAGTTGTTCTGGCCGGAGCCGCCCGCGGGCGGTCGCTGCGACTGTTGTTGTTGTTGCTGCAGCTGCTGGCGGCGCGCCTGGATGCGCGCGCGGATGGCTTGCATCTGCGCATCACTGGGGCCCTGCGAGGCCGGGTTGGACGCCGGCGGCGTGGGCGCGGCCGGCGCGGTGCCGCTGGCGGCGGCATTGGCGGTGGCAGTGGCGCTGGCCGGCAGCGCCGGGCGCGGTGCCGGTGGCGGCACCCCGATCGGCGCGGCCCCGGCACCGGCCGGCGGCACCGCCCCGTTGACCGGGTTGCCCAGCACGGTGGGCGGTTCACCGCCCTGGCCGTTGAACACGCTCAACTCCAGCGTCTGGGTGCCACCGGGGCCGCTGACCGTGGCGCTGCGCGGCTCCAGTGCCAGCAGCTGCCAGCCGTTGACCGGCTCACCGTTCAGGCGCAACCGCAGCGACTGCTTCTGGTCGGTGGTGAGGATGGCCATGCTGAACTCGCTGGTGAGCAGCACGCCGGTGAGGCTGACCGCGCTGCTCGCGCCCGGTTCGCTGCCGCCCAGCAGGTACGGCCGCGGCTTGCGGTCCTCGGCAAACAGCGGGCGGGCGCCGATCTGTGCATAAGCCTCGGCCGAGGCGATCCGCTCGGGCAATGCGGGCGGCAACACCGGCAGCGGCGAGGCGCTGCGGTCGCCATCGGCGGCGGCGGGGATGCGCCCGCCCAGCCCGAACAGGCTGGCGATCCAGATGGCCGCGGCCCACGCCAACGCGGTGGCCAGCCACCAGCTGCGCAGGGACGCCAGTTCAATCTTCATGGGCATCCTCCGGCGCCGGTGCGGCGGCCGCGGCGTCGGCGGCGCTGGTGGCCGCATCGCCCGCGCCGGCCTGCGGGTCGTCGGGCATGGCCATGGCCGGCGCCGGTGTCAGGCCGCTGCCGGCATCGACCGGCAAGGCCGCAGCGGGCGCGGCGGCCGGGGCGGCATCGCCCTGCCCGGCCGGCTTGAGGTAGCCCACCAGCTCGAAGGACACATCCAGGCCGGTGCCGGTCTCGTTGGGCGACTGCTGGAAACGCTGGGCGAGCAGGTTGAGGTTGTTGACGAACAGGCGCGGGCTGCCGGTCTCCAGGGTGTGCAGCACGGCGGCCATCTCCGGGATGCCGCAGCGCAGGCGCACCTGCAACGCGATCCGCGGGAACGGGCTGTCGGTGCGGGTGTCCTGCAGCGGCGAGCGGTTGCTGATGGTGCAGCTGCGGTTGCCCGGACTGGCCGAGGCCACCGCGTCCTGCAGGCGCGCCGAGAGCGCGGCGGCAGCCGATTCGGCGGTAGCCTCGCGCAGGAAGCCGGGGCGGCCGGCCAGTGCTGCCTGCACCTGCTGCAACCCCTGCGCCACCGGGCGCCGCTGCTGCAGCTGGGCCTGCACGCGCTGGTCGCGTTCCTGCAGTTCGCTGATCTCGGCGTTGATGGCCAGCAGCGGCCGGGTGAACCAGGGGTGCACCAGCAGCAGGTAAGCCAGCGCGATCACCGCCAGCAGCAGCGCCAGGGCCAGCCAGCGGTCACGGCGTGTCGTTGGCATTGCCATCGGCAACCTCCGGGGCGGCGGGCGCGGCAGGCACCGGTGCGCCGGGCAGCGGCTGCAGTTCGGCGGTGAGGGTGAACCGATCGCGGCCGGCCGCGCCGCCGTCGGCCTGCAGCACGCCGGTCAGGTTGACCTTGCGCCACAGCGGCGAATCCTGCAGCAGCGGCACCAGCTGGGAGGCTTCGCGGCTGAGCCCGATCAGCTGCAGCGACTGGCCCTCCACCGAGAGTTTTTCCAGGTAGGTGCCGTCGGGCAGCAGCCGGGTCAGTTCGTTCCACAGCTCCACGGTGCTGGCGTGGGCGCCGCGGGTCTGTTCGAGGAAGGCGGCGCCTTCCACCAGGGTCTGCAGCTGCTGGCGTTCGGCGGCCACCTGGCGGGCATCGCGCGCAGCGGCGTTGACCTGCTCGCGCAGGACGTCGGCGCTGGCCTGGCGGTTGTCCAGGATCTGTTGCCCGGCCAGGGCCAGCAGCACCAGCGTGGCCGCGGCCATCAGCAGGTTCCAGCGCCGCATCGGGTCGCGCAGGGTCTGGCGCTGTGCCGGCGGCAGCAGGTTCACGCCCAGCGGGTGGCCCTGTCCGTCTTCCACGTCGATGCCGGCCAGCGCCTGCGCCCACGGGCCGACCTGGTCGGCCCACTGGTCCAGCGCGCTGCGTGGCATCACCACCAGTTCCACCTGCAGCTGGCCATCCTCGAGCGCACCGAGTTCGCGCACATCGAAGCTGACCTGCGCCGGCTCGAACGGGGTCTGCCGATCGATCTCGAAACCGACCACGTCGCGCAGGCGCGCGCCGGCAGCGGCGGGCAGGCGCATCGGGCGGCGCAGCGCGGCGGTGGCCGGCAGCAACCAATGCCGGGGCAGCGTGCGCAGCCGCGCATCGAGGCGCTGCTCCAGCGCGGCCGGCGTCTGCGGCCACGGCAGTTCAAGCACGGTCTCGCACGCCGCGCCGGTCTGGCGCAGCACCTGCAACTGATCGCCGTGCTGGCGCAGCATGAGTCGCGCGCGCGACCAGCCCAGCGCCCATTGCCAGCGCTCGGGCAGCCACGCCAGCAGCGAACGCCGCCACCAGCGCAGGCCCTTGCCCACGCCCGGCGCCACCTGCCCCTGCGCCCGCACCAGACTGTCCCGCCATGCCGTCATCGTGCTGCCATTCCCTGTTCCCAACGAAGTACTGTGTAAGTCGTTCCCGGCGTGCCTGACGCCCCCATGCGTACCACGCCCTGCAGGACAGACACCCGGCCGCGGTCATCCATTGCGCGGCTCTCGATACTATAGGTGCCGCTGCCACTGGCAAGCGCCGCACCGCCCACTTCCGGCACGTCGCCGCGCTGGGACTGCTCGCGCTGGGCCAGCAGTTGTTCGGCATCCAGGCCCAGTGCGGTGAGCACCGGCCCGGAGGCGAAACGCGGATCCGGACGCGACTGCCGACTGTACAGGGTCAGCATGGGCGCCAGTTGTTCATACAACGCCGCATCCATCCCCAGCACGCGCTGCAGTTCACCGAGTGTCTCGAAGCGGTTGTTGCGCGGGCCATAAGGCAGGCCGGCGGCTACGTATTCGGGCAGCTCGGCACCGCCGATGGGCTGCTTGAGGCTGTCGGCATCACGCCAGTCCACGATCGCCCCGGCCAGCTGCCGGGCACGCGCCGGTTCCACGCCCATCGCCCGCAGGAAGGCCTCCAGCAGGGTGGCGTCGGCCAGGTTCAGGTTGATCTTGCCGTTCTCATCGACGATGCGCAGGTCGATCCGGCGCTGGTCGAACTGCCAGCGGTAGCGGCGCCCGTCGGCCACCCAGGCCGGCCGGCTGGCCGTGGGCTGCAGCCGATAAAGCGCGTATTCCAGCCCGGCGCGCGCATGCTCCTGGCCGATCGCATCGTCGCCGATCACGCGCTGCTGCAGGTGCTCCACGCGCGCGCTGAGCGCGAACGCGCCGACCACCGCGGTGAGCAGGGCGATCAGCCACAGCACCAGCACCAGTGCGGCCCCGCGCGCGTACCTCATGGGCGTGCCCCACGCTGCTGCGGCAAGGCAGCCACCATCGGCGGCCAGGCCGGGCCCTGCTGCGGGGTGACGCTGATCGACACCAGGCTGGGCAGGCGCCGGGTGTCGTCCCAGCGGTCCTGCCAGTCGCCCAGCTGGCCGTTGCGCGGGTCCACGCCGCGATAGCGGAAGCGCACCGCCCGCAGCTGGTCGGCCAGCATTTCGGGCGGGCGCACCGGGGTTTCCTCGATGCGCTCGCCGTTCTGCACCAGGGTCAGGGTGAGTTCCAGCCGCTGTGCCTGCCCGCTGCCGCGCACCTGCAGCTCGTGCACGTAGGGGCCGCCGCGGCCGAGGTAACCGGGCAGGTCGGAGACGAACAGCATGTGCTGGGCCTCCCCCTGGAAATACACCGGCTCGCGGGTGGGATCGGGCGGCGTGGTCGCGGTGAGCATCGCCGTCGACAGGCGCCGGCGCAGGAACCCCTCCACCGCGCGCATGCGCTCGTTCTGGGCCACCATGCGCTCGCCGCGCTGGCTGATCGCCATCGCCGAGCGCACGGTGGCGAAGGCCAATGCCAGGCCGCCCACCAGCAACGCGGTGGCCAGCAGCACTTCGATCAGGGTGAAGCCGCGCGCGGCACGGGCACGGGCGGCGCTCATCGCGGCGCCCCGGTCGGTGCGGGCAGCAGGCGCAGGCTGCGCCACTGCAGGCGTTCGCCCTGGCCTTCGCCCCAGCGCACCTCCAGCGACAGCTGTGCCAGCTCCGGGCCGGCCACCGGCTCGGCCACGGCCACCGCGCCAGCGCGCGGGTCCACGTAGGGGGCCACCTGCAGCTGCCAGCGATAACGGCCGTCTTCCCACTGGCCGCTGCGCTCGCCGGCCTGCAGCGGCTCGACCACGCCGGTTTCGGCCAGCAGCGACTGCGCGTGCAGCACCGCGCGGCTGCGCAGGTCGGCCTGTCTGATCTGCCGCGAGGCGCCGGACAGGCTGCCCAGCAACAGGGTCAGTGCCAGCGCCAGCAAGGCGAAGGCAACGATCACTTCCAGCAGCGAGTAACCGCGTTGGCGCTTCATGGGCGCCCCCGCGGCTGGCCCGAGCGCACTTCGCCGGTGATCCAGCCCACCTCGATGTGCCAGACCGCGCTGCGCACCTGCAGGTCGATGCTGCCGCCGCTGGAGGCACCATCGGGGTAGAACGCGATGGCGCCCTTGCCGCCGGCGGTGGCCACTTCGCGCGCGCCGCGGAAACGCACCTCCAGCGCATCGGGCAGCGTGCCGTGGCGGCCGTTGGCCCCCGCCCAGGTGCGCGCCTGCGGATCGATGACGAAGCGCTGGCGTTCGCCGCTGGCGATGGCCTGGGTGCGGGTGTAACGCAGCTGGGTGGCCAGCTCCTTGCCGGCGTTGCGCAGGCGCATGCCGTCGATGCCGCCGTTCATGGCCGTGGCGGTCACCACCCCGACGATGGCGATCAAGGCCACCACCAGCAGCATCTCCAGCAACGACAGCCCGGCCGCGCCGTGCGCAGGGCGCGGCAGGCGACGGGGCGGGCGGTGGGCAGGCGGGACCAGGACCGGCAATCAGGCTTACTCGTAGCGGATGTCGGCGTCGTAACTGGTGCCGCCCACCTTGCCATCCTTGCCCAGGCTGATCAGGTCGAACGGCTGGCCTTCGCCGGGCACGCGGTATTCCAGCGCGTGGCCCCACGGATCGTTGAGGTCGGCCGGCTTGGCATACGGCCCCAGCCAGCCGTTGCTGCCGCCGGGCTGGGTGACCAGGTCATCCAGCTTGGTGGGCAGCTTGCCGGTGTCGAGCTGGAAGTTTTCCACCTTGCCGGCCACGGTCTGGATCTGGGCCTTGGCGATGTTGGCCTTGCCGCGATCGGCGCCACCGAGCACGCGGCTGCCGACCAGGGTGAGCACCGCGCCGATCAGCACGATGACGATGATGATTTCCAGCAGGCTCATGCCCGACTGGGTGCGCGGCGAGGAAAAACGGGTCAGGCGGCGTTGCATGCGGCAAACTCCTTGCGGGGTGTCAGGGGGAGGCCATCGTCAGCCGATGGCGTTGGTGAGGTCGTACAGCGGCACCAGCACGGCCACGATCACCAGGCCGACCACCGAGGCCAGCACCAGGGTGATCACCGGCACCATCGCCGACAGCAGGCGGTCGATGGCGCGCGCGCTTTCCTGTTCGAACGTGTCGGCGGTCTTGAGCAGCATCGCGTCCAGCGCGCCGGATTCCTCGCCGACCTGGATCATCTGCAGGGCCAGCCGCGGGAAGCGCTTGTTGCGCGACAGCGCGAGCGACAGGCCGCTGCCGTTCTTGACCTCGTCGCTGGCGGTGTCCACCTCGGCGGCCAGCACGCGGTTGGCCAGCACGTTGCGCGCGATGCCCAGGCCGGCCAGCAGCGGCACGCCATTGCGCAGCAGCGTGCCCAGGGTGCGCGCCAGGCGCGCGGTCTCCAGCTTGGCCAGCAGCGGGCCGATGCCCTTGCGCTGCAGCAGCCAGCCGTCCATCGCCAGGCGGAACGCCGGTTGCCGCAGCTTGCGCTCGATCACCAGCAGCGCCAGCGCCGGCACCACGATCATCGCCAGCCAGCCTTCGCGCACCACCAGCCCGGCAGCCAGCACCCACTGGGTGAACCACGGCAGCGCCACGTCCAGGCTTTCGTACATCAGCGCGAACTGCGGCACCACGTAGCCGAGCAGGAACAACAGCGCGCCGCCGACCACCGCCAGCAGGATGGCCGGGTAGATCAGGGCGTTGATCACCCTCCCCTTCAGCTCGGCACTACGCTCCAGGTAATCCGACAGCCGCTGCAGGGTGTCGTGCAGGCTGCCGCCGGCCTCGCCGGCGCGCACCATGTTGATGTACAGGCGCGAGAACAGGCCGTGCTGGCGCTCCAGCGCGGTGGACAGCGAGGCACCGCCACGGACCACGTCGCGGATCTCGGTGATGACCCGGCGGCTGCGTTCGTCCTCGGGCAGTTCCAGCAGGATGGTCAGCGCGCGGTCCAGTGGCTGGCCGGCGCCCAGCAGCGTGGCCAGCTGCTGGGTGAACTGGACCAGCGCGCCGCCGTCGAACGGCTTGCGCCGCAGCAGCGTGGCCCAGGAGGTGGCGCTGGCCACGCCTTCGCTGGCCAGGCGCGCTTCCATCGGCAGGTGGCCCTGGTCCTGCAGGCGCGCGGCCACGTCGGCTTCGCTGGCGGCCTCCATCTGGCCGTCGAACAGCTCGCCGTGGGCGTTGAGCGCCTTGTAGCGGTACAGCGCCATGCTCAGCGCCCCGCCTGCCGGCAACGCCCGGCGCGCATCAGGATTCCTCCGTCACGCGCAGCACTTCTTCCAGCGTGGTGTGGCCGAGCAGCGCCTTGGACAGGCCATCCTCGTACATGGTGCGCATGCCGGCGGCGCGCGCGATCTGCTCGATCTCGCCCATGCCCGCGCGGCGCATCACCGCACGGCGCAGCTCGTCGTTCATCACCAGGAATTCCATGATGGTGGTGCGGCCGAGGTAACCGGTCGGGGCGATCGCCGAGGGCTGCGCGCGGTACAGGAAGATCTCGCCCTCCGGCTGCAGCCGGCGCAGGTCGAAGGCCTCGATCTGTTCGGGCGAGGCGGCGTAGCGCTGTGCGTGCTGCGGCTCCAGCCGGCGCACCAGGCGCTGGGCCAGGATGCCGTTGATGGTGGAGGTGAGCAGGTAATCCTCCACGCCCATGTCGAGCAGGCGGGTGATGCCGCCGGCGGCGTTGTTGGTGTGCAGGGTGGACAGCACCAGGTGGCCGGTGAGCGCGGACTGGATGGCGATGCGCGCGGTTTCCAGGTCGCGCATTTCGCCGATCATGATGATGTCCGGGTCCTGGCGCACGATGCTGCGCAGGGCATGGGCGAAATCGAGCCCGATCTGCGGCTTGGCCTGGATCTGGTTGATGCCCTCGATCTGGTATTCGACCGGGTCCTCGACGGTGATGATCTTGACGTCGGCGGTATTGAGCTGGCTCAACGCGGTGTACAGCGTGGTGGTCTTGCCCGAGCCGGTGGGGCCGGTCACCAGCAGGATGCCGTGCGGCTGGTCGAGCACCTTGCGGAACTGCGGCAGGAAGGCGTCGGTGAAACCGAGGCGATGGAAATCGAACACGACCGTGTCGCGGTCGAGCAGGCGCATCACCACGCTTTCGCCGTGCGCGGTGGGCACGGTGCTGACGCGCAGGTCCAGCTCCTTGCCCTGCACGCGCAGCATGATGCGACCATCCTGCGGCAGGCGGCGCTCGGCGATGTTGAGCCGGGCCATGATCTTGATGCGGCTGATGACCGCCGCGGTGAGGTTGGCCGGCGGGCTTTCGCCTTCGATCAGCACGCCATCGACGCGATAGCGCACCTTGAGCCGGTTCTCGAACGGTTCGATGTGGATGTCCGAGGCGCGCAGTTCGAAGGCACGCTGGATGACCAGGTTGACCAGGCGGATGACCGGCGCTTCGGAGGCGAGGTCGCGCAGGTGTTCGATGTCATCGACAACGGCGCCCTCGCCATCGGCGGTTTCCACGATGGCGCCCATGGCGCTGCGGCCCTGGCCGTACCAGCGCTCGATGAGGTCGTCGATCTCCGAACGCAGGCCGACGTGCAGGTGCACGGGCACGCCCATGGCCAGGCGGACGGCATCGGCGGCATAGGGGTCCTGCGGATCGCTCAGCCAGAGCGCGAGTACGCCCTCGTTGAGCGACAAGGGGCAGACGTGGAACTGCTTGAGGAAGCGCAGCGAGAGCGGCAGCGCATCGAGCAGCGATTCCGGCGCGGCGTCGGGAACGGCGCGGGCGTCAAGCAGGGGCAGGCCGAGTACCTCGGCAGCGGTCTGGGCGTGGTCGCGCTCGGACACCAGGCCGAGGCGGACGAGCAGTTGCAGGAGGCTGCCACCGGCTTCACGATGCAGCGGGCGCGCACGGGCGAGGTCGCCGTCCTTGAGGCGGCCGTTGTGCAGCAATGCCTCGACGATGCGGGTTTCCGCACTGGATTCTGCAAGGGGATCGTGGGCAACCGCGTTCACTGAAGCTCTCCTGGCGACCCTGCGACTTTAGCAGTAGAGCCACCCCATGGGTGGCTGCAAGCAGCGCACGATCATCGGTAGAGCCACCCCATGGGTGGCTGCACGAGCGCACGATCATCGGTAGAGCCACCCCATGGGTGGCTGCACGCAGCGCACGATCAGGCCAGCCACCCATGGGGTGGCTCTACCCAGGTGACAAAAAAAATGGGGAGCCGATCACAAGATCGGCTCCCCATGCCACACACGCTTACTGGTTGGCGACCACGCTCACACCGCTGAACGCGGACTCGCCGACGAGCTTGATGTAGTACGTGTCCGCCACCGGCGCGGTGAAACGCACGGTTTCGCTGTTGCCCGGGCGCGCCGACTTGGCATCGAACACCGTCGCGGTCGGCTCCTTGCCCTGGCTCACATACACCGACACGTTGCCGCTGCCACCGTAGGTAAGCACGCTCAGCACCTTGCCGGCCTGCGCCTCGAAGCTGTACAGCACTTCGCTGCCACCGGCACCGCTCAGGCCACCCACCGCCACCTTGTTGGTCAGCGGAATCGCGGTCGGGCCGCAGTTTTCGGTGCACTCCTGCTCAAGCGCCTTGGCCAGCGCCGCCTTGGCATCCACGATGCCGGTGCCGATCGGCGTGGCCGCCGGGATCGTCACCGGGAACTTGCGCGCGGTTTCCTTCAGCAGCGTTTCCAGCTGGGCCGGCGTGAACGCATCGCGGTTGTTGGCGATGCGCGCGCTCTGCACCAGCGCCGCCACCGCCGCCACGTGCGGGGACGACATCGAGGTGCCGCCCTTGCCGCCGTAATCGGAGGTCCCCAGTTCCGGCGAGG
>NZ_JAVWXA010000031.1:17429-42972 GCF_036662295.1 Stenotrophomonas sp. | reverse complement strand
CTTGTGTGGCGTTCGCCCCCCCCTTGGGCGGGGTACCCGGGGGGCCCCCCCACCCCACCCCCCCCGACCCAGCCACCGGACAGAGAATCGCCAAGCCGTTGCCGTTGCTCTAAAACCCCGTCACCGATAAGCAACCGACGCCTGCGTCCCCACCCCCGGCTCACTGCCCAGGCTCACCTTCCACCCGAACCGGTCGCACAACCGCCGCACGATCGACAGCCCCAGCCCCGTGCCCTGCGGCCGCGTCGGCTCGGCCCGGTAGAACGGCTCGAAGGCCCGCCCCAGCGCCTCGGCCGACATCCCGATGCCCGTGTCGCGCACCACCACCCGGTCCTCCAGCACATCCACGTCGATGCGCCCTTCGTCGGTATAGCTGCACGCGTTGCGCAACAGGTTGCTCACCACCACCTGCAACACCCGTGGCGGCGCGTGCAACTGCACCGGCCCGGCGCTGTGCAGGAAAATCTCCACCGGCCGCCCGGCCAGCAGCTCGCGCGCGTTGTCCACTTCGTAGCGCACGATCTCGTTCACGTCGAACAGCTCGATCTGCGGCTCCACGTCCGCCTCGCGCGCCAGGATCAGGAACGCATCGATCACCGCCTCCATGTCACGGCCGGCGCGCTGGATACGGTTCAGGCTGCGCCGCAGCCGCGGTGGCAGCTCCGCATCGCCCAACGCCATGTCGCTCGCCACCCGGATCACCGTCAGCGGCGTGCGCAGCTCATGGCTGGCGTCGCGGGTGAAGTTGCGCTCGCGCGCCACGTGCGCGGTCACCCGCGTGGCCAGCGAATGCAGCGCGGCCGCCAGCTGCCGGGTCTCGCCCTGCATGTCCGCCGGCAACTTGTCCGGGGCCAGGTCGGCCGCCTCCGGGTGCCCGGGGTTCCAGCGCGACACCCGCCGCGCCAGCCAGTTCACCGGCGACACCAGCCGTTTGCTGGCCCGGTAGGTGATCCAGGTGACCCCGTACACCGCCAGCAGCGTGAGCAGCACCGGCACGATCCCGAACCAGAAGGCCAGCATCTCCGCCCGCGAGCGCAGGAACACCAGGTACAGCCGCCCTTCCGGGCGCACGTCCACCAGCACCAGCTGGTCGTCGGCCTTCAATTCGTGGAAGCCCGCGGGCAGCGCGCGCAGGTTGGGCGGCAGGCTCAGCGGCGAGCGCCCGGTTTCCAGCAGGTAGCCGCGGACGTTCTGCGTGTTCGGCGGCGGCTGCATCGGCGAGGCATCGTAAAGCTGCCAGTAGTAGGCCGCCTCCTCCTTCAGCGCGCTGCTGACCAGGCTGTGCTTGATCACCAGCGACACCAGCCAGGCGCCCAGCAGGATGCCCAGGCTCGCCAGCACGGCTTGGAGGATGAAGACAATGCGTATCTTGCGCGGCAGACCGTGCGGCATTACGGGGTCCAGGGCGGTTCGCCGCGATTATAGGAAAACGCGCCGTGATTCCATCGTGCAAAAAACGACAACGACCCGGCAAGCACCGGGTCGTCGTCTCGTTTCGGGCCCCGCAGGACCCGTTCCCTCATGCGCGTGCCACGGCGATGCGCATCAGCTCATCGGCTGGGCGATATCGGCAATGCGATAGCCGGCGCTCTGCACGGTGTGCAGCAGCGGCCGGTCGAACGGCTTGTCGATGATCTTGCGCAGGTTGTACAGGTGGCTGCGCAGGGTATCCGAGTCCGGCAGGCCATTGCCCCAGATCTCGCGTTCGATCTCCTGGCGGGTCACCACGCGGGGCGATTCGCGCATCAGGATGGTCAGCAGGCGCAGCCCGATCGGGGACAGCTGCAGCTCGGTCCCGGCGCGGGTGGCACGCATGCTCACCGGGTCCAGCACCAGGTCGGCGACCTTGAGCACTTCCGACCCCACCTGGCGACGTTCGCGGCGGATCAGGGCACGCAGGCGTGCTTCCAGCTCCTGGATCGCGAAGGGCTTGGTGAGGTAGTCATCGGCGCCGAAGCCAAGCCCGGTGAGCTTGTCATCGAGCGTGTCGCGCGCGGTCAGCATCAGCACCGGCGTGGACTTGCGGGCGTCGTTGCGCAGCCGGCGGCAGACTTCGATGCCGTCCAGTCGCGGCAGCATCAGGTCCAGCACCACCACGTCATAACTGTTTTCCGCCGCCAGCCGATAGCCGTCCAACCCGTCCTGGGCGTAGTCGACCTCGAACCCACGGCCTTCCAGATACTCACCGATCATCTCGGAGATATTGCGGTTGTCCTCGACCACCAGCACCAGGCCGGAGGTCTCCTTTGTCTGACGCATGGGAGTCCCTTTTTCTTCAGCTTTGTGAAACATGCCGTATCGTCGGTGGACGCGGTGTGAAGCCGCGCACATCCCGATCAACATCCCGTCAGAGCAGCGGCTTGAGGTGCGGCCAGACGTTGTCCAGCACCCGCGGCTGGGCCGCGGCGGTGGGGTGCAGGCCGTCGGACTGCATCAGCGTGGGTTGCAGGGCCACGCCGTCCAGCAGGAACGGCAGCAGCGCCGCGTCGTACTGGCGGGCCAGGCCGGTGTAGACCTCCTTGAGCCGCTGGCGGTAGGCCGGGCCGTAGTTGGGCGGCACGTCGATGCCCAGCAGCAGCACCTTGGCGCCGGCCTTCTGGCTGGAGACGATCATCTTTTCCAGGTTGCCGCGCAGCTGCGCCGGGTTGAGCCCGCGCAGGGCATCGTTGCCGCCCAGCTCGATCACCACCACCGAGGGGCGATGTTTGGCCAGCAGGGCCGGCAGCCGCGTGAGCGCGCCGGCGCTGGTCTCCCCGCTGATGCTGGCGTTGATGATCGCCGGGGCGGGCTTGACCTGTTGCCTAACCCGTTGCTGAAGCAGGTTCACCCAGCCGGATTCGGCCGGGATATTGTGGGCGGCACTGAGGCTGTCCCCCACCACCAGCACCGCCGCGCGCGTGTCGGCACCTTTGGCACACGCCAGCGCCGGCAGCAGCAGCAACCATGCCAGCAGCCACACCATCGGGGCCGCGCGTCCCTTTCCCATCGTTGCGTACATTGGAGAATCCTCATCGACAGCCTGTCCCCCCGCAGCGCGCCCGTCGCCATCGCCGCCACTGATGTGGGCAAATCCGCGCGTGGCCCGGAGGGTGAAGTCCACATACTGGACAACATTGGCATGACCGTCCATGAAGGCGAGAGCATCGCCATCGTCGGCGCCTCCGGTTCGGGCAAGACCACCCTGCTCGGCCTGCTGGCCGGGCTGGACCTGCCCTCGCGCGGGCAGATCGCCCTGGCCGGGGCGGACCTCAACACGCTCGACGAGGAAGCCCGCGCCCAGCTGCGCGCGCGCGAGGTGGGCTTCGTGTTCCAGAGTTTCCACCTGCTGCCGGCACTGACCGCCGAGGAAAACATCGCCCTGCCGCTGGAACTGGCCGGCCGCGAAGACCCGGCGCGCGTGCGCGAGGTGCTCGAGCAGGTGGGGCTGACGCACCGCGCGCGGCACTACCCGCGCCAGTTGTCCGGTGGCGAGCAGCAGCGCGTGGCCCTGGCGCGTGCGTTCGTGGCCCGGCCGCGCATCCTGTTTGCCGATGAACCCACCGG
Organism: Stenotrophomonas sp.; assembly: GCF_036662295.1. Taxonomy (GTDB): domain Bacteria; phylum Pseudomonadota; class Gammaproteobacteria; order Xanthomonadales; family Xanthomonadaceae; genus Stenotrophomonas. The sequence continues at coordinate 39,429 of NZ_JAVWXA010000031.1, read as the reverse complement.
CAGCCTGGACCAGGCCACCGGGCAGCAGATCAGCGACCTGCTGTTCGCGCTGAACGCCACCAGCGATACCACCCTGGTGCTGGTGACCCACGACCTGCGGCTGGCCCAGCGGTGCGAGCGCGTCTACCGCCTGGACGGCGGGCGGCTGGTGGACAACGCGGCCGGCGTGCCCGCATGAATGTCGTCAAGCATGCCGCGCGCGCGCTGCGCCGCGAGTTCCTGGCCGGCGACCTGCTGACCGTGTTTGCCGCGCTGGTACTGGGCGTGGCGGTGATGACCGCAGTGGGGACGCTGGTCAACCGGGTGACCCTGGCCCTGACCGGCAGCGCGGCGGAGATGCTCGGCGGCGACCTGGGCCTCAACGCGCGCGAGGACATCCCGACCGCCTTTGCCGAGGCCGCCCGCGCCCGTGGCCTGGCCAGCACCCGCATGGTGAGCTTCCCCAGCGTGCTGTTCCATGGCGAGGCCAGCCAGATGGCCAACATCAAGGCGGTCAGCGACGGCTATCCGCTGCGCGGCCAGCTGCGGGTGAGCCGCCAGCTGCAGGGCGGCGCCGAGGAAACCGCCACCACGCCGCCGCCCGGCCAGGCCTATGCCGATCCGCGGCTGATGCAGGCGCTGGGCCTGAAGGTGGGCGACGCGCTGGAATTCGGCGCCGGCCAGCTGACCATCAGCCGCGTGCTGCAGGCCGAGCCGGACACCTCCGGCGAGCTGATGCAGCTGTCGCCGCCGCTGCTGGTCAACCGCGCCGACGTGGAGGCCGCCGGCCTGCTCGGGCCGGGCAGCCGCGCGTCCTACCGGATGATGTTCGCCGGTGCGCCGGCGGCCATCGCCGACTTCCGTACCTGGCTGGCCCCGCAGGCCAAAGGCTATCGGCTGGTCGGCATCGCCGACACCCAGCGCGGGGTGCGCGGGGCCTTCGACCTGGCCGGCCGCTTCCTGTCGCTGGCCGCGTTGCTGGCGGTGCTGCTGGCCGGCGTGGCCACCGCGCTGGCGGCCAACCGCTTCGCGCTGCGGCGGATCGACCAGGTCGCCATCCTGCGCTGCCTGGGCGCACGCCAACGCGACATCCTCACGGCCATGGCGCTGCAGCTGGTGATGCTGGCGGTGCCGGCGTGCCTGGTCGGGATCGGGCTGGGCATGGCCGCCCAGGCCGGGCTGGTGCAGGCGCTGGGCGGGTTGATCCCCGATCGGCTGCCGTTGCCGCAGGCCACCCCGGCGCTGAGCGGGGCCGGGATCGGGCTGGTGCTGCTGCTGGGTTTCGGCCTGCCGCCGCTGCTGCGGCTGCGCCGCGTGCCGCCGATGCGCGTGCTCAACCGCAGCTTTGCGGCGATGCCGCCGAGTTCGCTGCTGGTCTACCTGGCCGCGCTGGCGGCCACGGTGGCGCTGACCGTGCAGGCCACCGGCGATGTGAAGCTGGCCGCGTGGGTGCTGGGCGGCCTGGCCGCGCTGGCGGCCCTGGCCGGGGCGCTGGGCGCGTTGCTGCTGTGGTTGCTGCGCGGGCTGCAGCCGCGCCTGCGCGGGCGCTGGAAGCTGGGCCTGGCCGCGCTGACGCGCCGCCGCGGGCTGGCGGTGATGCAGCTGGTGGGCCTGTCGCTGTCGCTGTGCGCCCTGTTGCTGCTGTCGGTGATCGGACCGGGGCTGCTGGCCCAGTGGCGCGACCGCCTGCCGGTGGATACCCCCAACTACTTCCTGATGAACATCCAGCCCGAACAGCGCGCGACCGTCCTGGCCACGCTGCAGGGCCTGGGCGTGGTGGCCCCGTCGATCGAGCCGTTCAGTACCGGGCGCCTGCTTGCGGTCAACGACCGCCCGCCGCAGCGGCAGCAGCGCGAGGACAACAGCAACGAGGATGACGATGCCAACCGCCCGGTCAATTTCTCCTGGCGGCACGACTTCCCGCAGGCCAACACGCTGCTGGATGGCCGCTACTGGGCCGCCGACAGCACCGCGGCCGAAGCCTCCATCGAGCAGGGCTGGGCCGAGCGCTATGGCATGAAGCTGGGCGACACGGTGACCCTGCAGATGGGCGACCAGCAACGTCGCTTCACGGTGACCAGCATCCGCAAGGCCGACTGGGATTCGTTCCGGGTCAACTTCTTCCTGCTGCTCAACGAGGGCGCGGTGGGCGATGCGCCGTACAACCTGATCACCGCCTTCCACCTGCCGCGCGCGCAGGCCCCGCAGCTGGCGGCGCTGACCCGCGAGCAGCCCAACATTTCGCTGCTGGACATCGACGGGATCCTGCAGCGGGTGCGCGAGGTGGTGGACCGGGTGACCCAGGCGGTGCAGCTGGTGATGGGCTTCAGCCTGCTGGCCGGGTTGCTGGTGCTGTTGGCCGCCCTGCAGGCCACGGCCGGCGAGCGCCGCTACGACAGTGCGGTGCTGCGCACGCTGGGCGCCACCCGCACGCAGCTGCGCGGCGCGGTGCTGGTGGAGTTCGGGGCGCTGGGGCTGCTGGCCGCGCTGCTGGCGGTGGGCACCGCGGCGCTGCTGGGCAGCGTGGTGGCACGGCAGGTGTTCGAGCTGACGCTGAGCCCGCCGTGGGGCCCGCTGCTGGCCGGGGGCGCGCTGGGCATGGCCCTGAGCATGCTGGCCGGCTGGTGGGGCACGCGGCGGATCCTGCACACGCCGCCGGCGCTGGCGCTGCGCGAGGTGTGAGGGGCAACGGCGGCAGTGCGGCGTTCAGGCCGCACTGACACGGTGGCGGGGCGTGCGGCGCTATGCTGCGCGCCCCTGCCCTGATGAGACCGCCCGGATGCCCGGCACGTCGTTCACTGCTTACCTCTACCCGGTGTTGCTGCTGTTGGGCAGCAACATCTTCATGACCGTGGCCTGGTATGGGCACCTGAAGTACAAGAGCGCGCCGCTGATGACGGTGATCCTGGTCAGCTGGGGCATCGCGTTCTTCGAATACTGCCTGCAGGTGCCCGGCAACCGGCTCGGCAGCGCGGTGTATTCGGCGCCGCAGCTGAAGGGCATGCAGGAGGTGATCACGCTGGTGGTGTTTGCGGTGTTCTCGGCGGTGTACCTGGACCAGCCGCTGAAATGGAACCACTACGCCGCCTTCGGGTTGATCCTGGTGGCGGCGTTGTTGATGTTCAAGGAATGAGGCCGACGGGCGCGATGCGGCAGCAACCGACCGTGGGTCGGTTGGGCCGTTGGCGACGGGTGGGTCGGCGAAGGGCAGCCACGCATGGCGTGGCGCTACCCTTGGGTCAGCGGCGGGGGTCGGCCGGGGCCTTTTCCACCCACTGCCTGAAGACCGCGTCGATGTCGGCGTCCTTGACCGGCTTGCCGTCCTGCAGGTCCTGGGCCTGGGTGAACAGCGGGATGATCATGGCCATGCCGTCCAGCTTGGTCTTCAGGTGCACGCCCGGGGCCTGGCCGAGGAAGCCGTCCCAGCGCTGGCGCACCTTGGCCCAATAGCCGGCGGTGGCGGTCCAGTAATCGTAGGCGGGCTTGAAGTCGACTTCGGTGGTCTTGTTGTAGTCGTTGAAGCCGAACTCGCGCGCGATCTCCTGCTGGCTGCCGTCGGCATTGCGCAGGATCTTGGTGTTGAACTGCTCGTGGGTCCACCCGTTGGGCGTGCGCGTGTGCCGGTTGACCACGGCCAGCGCGTTGTAGTCGCTGCGGCGGGTGTATTCGCGGCGCGGCAGCGGGCGCCAGCTCAGGTCGCTGGTCCAGGTGGCCACGCCGTTGTCGTAGGCCCACTTGCCGGTGCCGCAGTAACGCGGCGCATCGCTGACTTCGTAGACGCACTGGGTCCACGCGCCGGCATTGACCGCCGCGGGAATGGCGCGCACCTGCCAGGTCTGGTCGGCGCTGAATTCGAAGCGGGTGGGCGCCTCATGGACCCAGTCCTGGCGCCAGTGCTTGGTCACATGGCCGCTCTTGGGGTCCACCAGCAGGTGCTGCAGCACCACGCGCGTGGGCGTGTCTTCGACCACGATCACCACTTCGTTGCCGCCGCTGCGCACGGCCGGGGCGCGCTCGTAGCCGGGCTTGAGCAGCACGGTTTCGTCGAAGGCGAAGTCGACCACGTATTCGCCCTTCATCGCCACGATGCTGTCGTGGTCACGCTGCAGGCTGGAGGGCTGGGCGTGGACGATGCCGCTGCTGGCGAGCAGCAGCCACGCACTGGCTGTCTGGAGTTTCATCTGGCGGTTCCTTCAGGAGGGGCGTTCTGGGTCATGCGGCCATCCCTGGCCAACGGGGTTCCGGGGAGATCAGAGGCGGATCAGCGGTGCGTGGGCGGGGTCGCGCGGCGGCAGGGCCAGGCGCACGGCCGAGGCACAGCAGCAGTCGTCGATCCACAGCTCGCCATCGGCGCCTTCCACGTGGGCGATGCGCCGTGCCGCGCTGGCGCCCAGCGCCGACAGCGAGGCCAGGCTGGCCGACAGCCCCTGGCCGTCGCCGGCGTGCAGGCGCAGTGCGCACATGCGCCACGGCTCGGCACCCAGCCGGGTGGCCAGGCGCCGCCACAGGCGCTCGGCCACGCCGCCGTCGTTGGCCGGTTCGGGACGGGCCGGGAACGCAGAGACCAGGCGGTCCCAGGCCAGGAAATCGCTGTCCGGCAGCAGGTACAGCCGCCAGCAGCAGCGGCCGCGCGCGTCCACGAAGCACAGGCTTTCGCGGATGCCTTCGCTGTCCATGCCCTGGCAGGCATGGGCGGCGACGGCATGTTTCCAGCCGCCCAGCTCGCTGCTTTCCGGGCGGTACAGGCACAGCACGGTGCCCAGCGACGCCAGCTGCCGCGCGGTGGGAAGGCGACCGGGATACAGCGCCCGGTCGGTCGATCGCAAAGCGGACAGGGCGCGGCTCATGGGGCTACCAGCTCACGGAGAGATTGGCCGACACGGTGCGGCCGGGGTTGGTAAAGCGGTCGATCACGCTGCTGTTGGTGGCCAGCGCGGTGGTGATCGCCGCGTAATCGATGTAGCTGCGGTCGCCGAGGTTGAACACGCCGACGTTGAGCTTGGCCCCGGGCGCGAAGTCCCAGTGCGCCATCAGGTCCAGCACGCCGTACCCGGCCGGTGCGAAGGACGGGCTGGCGCCGGCCGACGGCGGCAGGCGGTCCTTGCGCTTGGCGAAGGTGCCAGCCAGTTCCACGCCCCAGCGCTCGCGGTCGAAGGCGATGCCGACGGTACCGCGCAGCGGGTCGATGGAGGCCAGCGGCACGTCTTCGGTCTTGTTCTGGCCACGCGACCACGCCACCGAGCTGTTCAACGACCAGCCGTCCAGCGTGCTGCTGAGCTGGCCGAAATCGACCCCGGCCTTGAGCTCGGCGCCGTAGATTTCCGCGTCGGCCACGTTCTGCGACTGGAACACGATCAGGCCCTGGCTGTTGATGCCGACTTGGCGCTGGGACTCGATGAAGTCCTTGTAGTCGTTGTAGTAGCCGCTCACGCTGACGTAGGCGGCCGGGCTGAGGAAGCGCACGCCCAGTTCCAGGCCATCGCTGGTTTCCGGCTTGAGGTCCGGGTTGGGGATGGCGGTGTAGCCGAAGGCCACGTTGGTGAAGCCGAGGTTGACGTCGTTGTAGGGCGGCGAGCGGAAGCCGTGGGCGTAGCCGGCAAACAGCGACCACTGGTCGGCAAAGCGCCAGACCATGCCCAGCTTGGGCGAAACGCTGGTCTTGGTGAGGTCGGACACGGCCACGCCGGGGTTGTCCTCGGCGAAGATGCCGTCCACGTCCGGGCGCAGTTCGTAGTGGTCCACGCGCACGCCCGGCACCAGCGACAGGCGACCGTCGGCAAAGCGCATTTCGTCCTGCACGTACAGGCCCAGCTCGGTGGTTTTGGTGATCGGGAAATCACGCACCGGGAAGGCGTCGGGCAGGATCGTGGTGCTGGTCTGGCCGTTGGCCAGGACCTGGTAGCCGTCGCGCTTCTGGCGCGTCTCGGTCCAGGTGCCGTCCAGGCCATAGGTCAGGGCGTGCTCCACCGCGCCGGTCTGCAGGGCCTTGTGGAAGGCCGCCTGGACGCCATGGACGCGCTGGTCGAAGTTGAACTCGCGGTGGCGGGTGCTGCCGTTGCCACGGCCTTCGTGGGTGCGCTGGGTGGTCTCGCTGTCCTGGCGGTAGACCTGCCAGGACAGGCTGTCGGCGAAGCCCATGCCGACCGCGTCCATTTCGTGGGCCAGCGACAGCCGGGCGCGGGTCTGGTGGTCGCGCGCCTGCATCGAGGTGGTGGCGGTGGCCGCCGGCGGCAGCGCGGTGGCCGGGGTGATGGAGGACAGCACGTTGGTGTCCACGCTGTCTTCGTTGGCGTCCACGGTCAGGCGCAGGCGCTGGGTCGCATCCGGCGCGAACAGCAGCTTGGCCAGCACGCTGCGGCCATCGCGGTCCTGCGGGTTGGCGGCGGTGCGGCGGCTGTCGCTGCTGCGCACCGTGCCCATGCTTTCGGTTTCCTGGCCCTGGCGATGGTTGACGTTGACCATGCCGCTCCAGCGGTCGCCGCCGAAGGCGGTGGTCAGGCCTCCAAACAGGCCCTGCCACTGCCCGTCATAGCCGAACTTCAGGCCGACGTGGCTGTCCTTGCCGTCCTTGAGGTAGTCGGCCGGGTCCTTGGTGACGAAGGCGACCACGCCACCGAGCGCGTCCGAGCCATACAGCGCGCTGGCCGGGCCGCGCACGATCTCGACCCGCTTGAGCGTCTCCAGGTCGGTGAAGTTGCGGTTGGCGTCGGAGAAGCTGCCGATGGCGAAGGCCTTGGGCATGGCGATGCCATCGGTCTGGATCAGCACGCGGTTGCCGTCCAGGCCGCGGATGCGGAAGCCGCCCAGGCCGAAGCGGGCCGGGCTGCTGGTCACCGAGATGCCCGGCTCGTAGCGGACCAGGTCCTTGATGTCGCGCACCAGGTGGTCGTCGAGCTGCTCGCGGTCGATCACATCGACGGTGGCGGCCACGTCGCTCAGCGCACGCTCGGTGCGGGTGGCAGTGACCTGCACGCGGTCGAACTCGCGCGCGTCGGGCGCGGCATCGGCGGCGGCGTGGGCGGCCATCGGCAGCGCCAGCCACAAGGCGGCGCTCAGGGCATTGGAACGGATCTTCATGAGGATGGGCGGCAATCGGCTGGGCGCGGAAGGAGACCCCCGACCAACGCCCTCGACCGGGGTCGCAGGCGAAGCGTCGAGGGGGAGAGAGCGGTGGACCAGGCGGCGGGCCCGGGCGGAGGCACAGGTCCGCGTGGACAGACAGCAACGGCGCCGGCGGCCGATGGACGGCGGCGGGCGACCGGCACGCGGAGCGGCCGGCCAGCGGCCGATGTCGCGGGCAGCCGGCCAGCGGCCGGTACTACTTGGTCAGGATGAGCTTGTCGTTGCTGGTATGACGCAGGCGATAGAAGCGGTCGCCGTGCTGGATCAGGATTTCGCGGCGGCCCTTGAGCAGGGCTTCGCTGTCGATCACTTCTTCCGGCGGGACCACGCGCACCGGGCGGTCGCGGAGGGTCAGCGTTTCGGGGCGCAGCAGTACAGCAGCTTGAGTGTTCATTGTCTGGACTCGTGCGAGGGGCGAGTCAAATGATAATGATTCTCAGTTGACAATCAACAACCATTCTCAACTTGATTGATGGAATTGATGATTGGTTTCTTTATTTCTATTGGTCCTGTCTATCGCGAAGGCGCAGGTACCGGGCGGGTGGGAGCCGGCCCCCGGCCGGCCCCGCACCGCTGCGGTCAGGCGAACACCGCTTCGACCTGCTGCCAGGCCGCCTCGTCCAACTGGTCGAGCACCGCCAGCGCACCGAGGTTCTCTTCCAGCTGCCCCACCCGGCTGGCGCCGAGGATCACGCTGGAGACGTGGGGATTGCGCAGGCACCAGGCGATGGCCAGCTGCGCCGGGGACACGCCCAGGCCGGCGGCCAGCGCGGTGTAGCGGCGCACGCTGTCCAGGCGGGCACCCGCCGGGTCGCCCAGCACCTGCTCCTTGAGCCAGCCCAGCTGGCTCTGGCCCAGCCGCGAGTGGGGGTCCACGCCGTCGTTGTACTTGCCGGTGAGCAGCCCGGAGGCCAGCGGCGACCAGATCGTGGTGCCCAGGCCGGGGTCGGCGTACAGCGGGGCGTACTCGCGCTCCACGCGCTCACGGTGCAGCAGGTTGTACTGCGGCTGCTCCATCGAGGGCAGGTGCAGGTGCTGGGCGCGGGCAATGGCCACCGCCTCCTGCAGCTGCGCGGCCGACCACTCCGAGGTGCCCCAGTACAGCACCTTGCCCTGGCGGATCAGGGTGTCCATGGCCTGCACGGTCTCGGCGATGGGGGTGTCCGGGTCCGGGCGATGGCAGTAATAAAGGTCCAGGTAGTCCACCCGCAGGCGCTTGAGGGCGGCGTGGCAGGCGTCGGTGACATGCTTGCGCGACAGGCCGTGCTGGGTCGGGCGCGGCTCGTCCACGGCGCCGAAGAACACCTTGCTGGACACGCAGAAGCCGTCACGCGGCAGGCGCAGGTCGGCGATCACATCGCCCATCACCTGCTCGGCGCGGCCGCGCGCGTAGCCCTCGGCGTTGTCGAAGAAGTTGATCCCGTGGTCCCAGGCGCTGGCGATCAGGTTGCGGGCCTCATCGCGGCCGATCTGGTCGCCGAAGGTGACCCAGGCCCCGAAGGACAAGGCCGACAGCTTCAGGCCGGTGGATCCAAGACGCCGGTATTGCATGGGGATTCTCCTTTGCTGCAGGCCCGCATCCGGGCCGGAACGATGCCGCCCAGTGTAGCCGGCGGCAGGCCGCAACCCCCGTGGATCCTTGCCCGATCACGGCCGATCGGCCCGTGGACGCCGCTTTTCCTTGCTCCGCCCCTGCCACCGCTATAGGCTTCCCGTTTTTCGCCGCACCCCTAAGGGACGTCTCATGGTCGAAGGTTTGGGCAGGATTGGCTTCGGCCTGTTCGGGTTGGCAGTGCTGATCGGCATCGCCTGGCTGTTCTCGAACAACAAGCGCGCCGTGGACTGGCGCCTGGTGGTGACCGGGATCGCCCTGCAGATCGCGTTCGCCGCGGTGGTGCTGCTGGTGCCCGGTGGCCGCGATGTGTTCGACGCGCTGGGCAAGGGCTTCGTCAGGATCCTGAGCTTCGTCAACGAAGGCTCCGGCTTCATCTTCGGCAGCCTGATGGACACCAGCAAGTTCGGTTTCATCTTCGCCTTCCAGGTGCTGCCGACGATCATCTTCTTCTCGGCGCTGATGGGGGTCATGTACCACCTCAACGTGATGCAGGCGATCGTGCGCGGCATGGCCTGGGCGATCACCAAGGTGATGCGCGTGTCCGGTGCGGAAACCACCAGCGTCTGCGCCAGCGTCTTCATCGGCCAGACCGAGGCGCCGCTGACCGTGCGCCCGTACATCGCCAAGATGACCCAGTCCGAGCTGATCACCATGATGATCGGCGGCATGGCGCACATCGCCGGCGGCGTGCTGGCCGCCTACGTGGGCATGCTCGGCGGCAGCGACCCGGTGCAGCAGGCCTTCTACGCCAAGCACCTGCTGGCCGCCAGCATCATGGCCGCCCCGGCGACCCTGGTGGTGGCCAAGCTGCTGGTGCCCGAGACCGGCACCCCGCTGACCCGCGGCACGGTCAAGATGGAAGTGGAGAAGACCTCCAGCAACATCATCGACGCGGCCGCGGCCGGCGCCGGCGACGGCCTCAAGCTGGCCCTGAACATCGGCGCGATGCTGCTGGCCTTCATCGCCCTGATCGCGCTGCTCAACGCCCCGCTGACCTGGCTGGGTGAAATCACCGGCCTGCAGGCCATGATCGGCCGCCCGACCGACCTGTCCACGATCTTCGGCTACGTGCTGGCCCCGATCGCCTGGGTGATCGGCACCCCGTGGGCCGATGCCACCACGGTGGGTTCGCTGATCGGCCAGAAGGTGGTCATCAACGAGTTCGTGGCGTATTCCAAACTGTCGGAAATCGTGAACGGCCAGGTGCCGGGCGTGTCGCTTTCCGACGAGGGCCGCCTGATCGCCACCTACGCGCTGTGCGGGTTTGCCAACTTCAGCTCGATCGCCATCCAGATCGGTGGTATTGGTGGGCTGGCCCCGGAGCGTCGCCACGACCTGGCCAAGTTCGGCCTGCGGGCGGTGCTGGGCGGTACCATCGCCACGTTCATGACGGCGACCATTGCCGGCGTGCTGACGCATTTCAGCTGATATCCGTTCTTCGAGAAACCGTCTTTATGAGTAGCAGTGTCGTCGTCGTGGGTTCCTTCAACGTGGATCATGTGTGGCGTTGCGAGTCGCTCCCGGCCCCGGGTGCGACCATCGCCGGGCGCTACAGCACCGGCCCCGGCGGCAAGGGGTTCAACCAGGCCGTGGCGGCCCGCCGCGCCGGCGCGGAGACCACGTTCCTGTGCGCGCTGGGCGATGACGCCGGCGGCGCGATGGCGCGTGGCCTGGCCGAGCAGGACGGCTTCGCGCTGACCGCCGAAGCCAGCGGCGAGCCGACCGGTACCGGTGGCATCTACGTGGATGCCCGCGGCCGCAACACCATCGTGATCGGCCCGGGCGCCAACGCCGCGCTGAGCGTGGACTTCGTGCAGACCCAGCGCGCGCTGCTGGGCGAGGCCAAGGTGGTGCTGGCGCAGCTGGAATCGCCGGTGGAAACCATCGAAGCCGCGCTGGCCCTGGCCCGCGAGGCCGGTGCCACCACCGTGCTCAACGCGGCCCCGGCCGACGCCCCCTCCAGCATCGGGCTGCTGAAGCTGGCCGACGTGCTGACCCCCAACGAGACCGAGTTCGCCGCCCTGCTCGGCCGCCATGTGGGCGAACGCGTGGATGCCGACGACGTGGCCGCGCTGGACGGCGCCAGCCTGCATGCGCTGTGCCGCAAGCTGGTGGGCAACGGGACGGTGGTGGTGACGCTGGGCGCGGTGGGCGTGTTCGTCTCGCATGCCGAGGAGAACCTGCGCGGCGACACCCAGCCGTACTACCGCGTGGGCGCCGAACAGGTGCAGGTGCTGGACACCACCGGTGCCGGCGATGCGTTCAACGGGGCGCTGTGCGCGTCGATGGCGCAGGACGGCGACGCCGCCTTCATCCGCCACGTGCGCTTTGCCAACCAGTTCGCCGGCCGCTCCACCGAGAAGGAAGGCGCCGCCGTGGCGATGCCGCACTTCACCCCGGCCGACGCCGCGATCGCCTGATCGACGGCGCAGCGGTGGCAACACCCGAGAAAGCCGGCGCCTTGCGTCGGCTTTTTTCATGGTTTCCGCTCGTCTTCGGAATTCTGCCGTTGCGGCGTATGAAGCCCTGCGAGTGCCGGCCTGGTCGCACAGGGTGGGGGTGCCCCCTTCTGCATGGGCCGGTCAGCGCACGGTCCCCAACCCGGCAAGAAAGCACACCGCCAGCCCCGCATACGTGGCGGCCAGGCCCACGCCTGCCAGCGTAGCCTTGCGGCGGCCGCTACAGGCGCCGCCACCGAGGCAGGCCACCGCCGCCGCGGCCCCCAGCATGAACACCCCGGCCAGCGCGCTCATCGACGGCCCCGCACTGGCCCGGCTGGCCAGCACCACCGTCGCCAGCAGCAGAAGCGCCGACATCGCCCCACTCACCCCGCAGAAAATGCGCATCGCCCACGTTGCCTCCTGGCAGAACGTCCGGATCCCACGCCACCCAATGCCCCCGGTAACCGCCCAGCATTCACCGCCACTGGGGGCGGCGGAACCAAGGGTCAAGCATATGCTCATGACCGAAGCGCATCAGCCCCTTCCGGATCGGCCTGAGCCCCGGACCGGCGCGGGCGTCGGCGCGTGGTTGCCGGCCGGCGGCCGGCACTACAATGCAGCCATGCAGATTGGCCCCTACAAGATCCAGCCCAATGTCGTGCTGGCGCCCATGGCCGGTGTCACCGACAAGCCCTTCCGCCTGCTGTGCAAACGGCTCGGCGCGGGCCTGGCTGCCTCGGAGATGACCATCTCCGACCCGCGCTTCTGGACCACCCGCAAATCCGTGCACCGCATGGACCACGACGGCGAGCCGGCCCCGATCAGCGTGCAGATCGCCGGCACCGAGCCGCAGCAGCTGGCCGAGGCCGCGCGCTACAACGTGGACCACGGCGCGCAGATCATCGACATCAACATGGGCTGCCCGGCCAAGAAGGTGTGCAACGCCTGGGCCGGCTCGGCGCTGATGCGCGACGAGGACCTGGTCGCGCGCATCCTCAGCGCCGTGGTCGGTGCGGTGGACGTGCCGGTCACGCTGAAGATCCGCACCGGCTGGGATTGCGACCACCGCAACGGCCCGCGCATCGCCCGCATCGCCGAGGACAGCGGCATCGCCGCGCTGGCCGTGCACGGGCGCACCCGCGACCAGCATTACACCGGCCAGGCCGAGTACGAGACCATCGCCGCGATCAAGGCCGCGCTGCGCATCCCCGTGCTCGCCAATGGCGATATCGACTCGCCGCAGAAGGCCGCGCACGTGCTGGCGGTGACCGGCGTGGATGCGGTGATGATCGGCCGCGCCGCCCAGGGGCGCCCGTGGATCTTCCGCGAGGTGGCGCACTACCTGGCCACCGGCGAGCTGCTGGCGCCGCCGTCGCTGGAAGAAGTGCGCGACCTGCTGCTCGGCCACCTGCATGCGCTGCACGCCTTCTATGGCGAGCCGCAGGGCGTGCGCATCGCGCGCAAGCACCTGGGCTGGTATGCCAAGGATCGCCCCGAGAACGCGGCCTTCCGCGCGGTGGTCAACCGCGCCGACGATGCCGCCGGGCAGATCGCGCTGACCACCGACTATTTCAACGCGCTCGCCGCCGGCGAGCCGCTGTCCACCGCTGCCTGAGCCTGCCGCCATGACCCCGCCGATCGCCTCGCCCACCTACCTGCACGGCTTCTCCAGCACCGAGCAGCACCGCCTGGTCACCCAGGCCCGCCTGTTCGAATCGAGCATCTTCAGCGGCATCGACTACGGCGGCGCCCAGCGCCTGCTGGAAGTGGGCAGCGGCGTGGGCGCGCAGACCGAGATCCTGCTGCGCCGCTTCCCGGAGCTGCACGTCACTGGCGTGGACCTGAGCCAGGCCCAGCTGGATACCGCGCGCGGCAACCTGGAAAAGACCCCCTGGTGCAGCCAGCGCTACACCCTGCTGCAGGCCGACGCCGGCAACCTGCCGTTCGGGCCGCGCGAGTTCGATTCGGCCTTCCTGTGCTGGGTGCTGGAACACGTGCCCTCCCCGGCGCGGGTGCTCAGCGAGGTCCGCCGGGTGCTGGCCCCGGGCTCGCCGGTCTACATCACCGAGGTGATGAACGCCTCCTTCCTGCTCGACCCCTACTCGCCGCACATCTGGCGCTACTGGATGGCCTTCAACGACTTCCAGTACGACCACGGCGGCGACCCGTTCGTGGGCGCCAAGCTGGGCAACCTGCTGCTGGCCGGCGGTTTCCGCGACGTGCATACCGAGATCAAGACCATCCACCTGGACAACCGCGAGCCGGCCCGGCGCAAGACCATGATCGCGTTCTGGGAACAGCTGCTGCTGTCGGCGGCCGAGCCGCTGCTGGAGGCCGGGCTGGTGGACCAGGCGACGGTGGACGGCATGCGCCGCGAGTTCAGCCTGGTCCAGAACGACCCCAACGCGGTGTTCTTCTTCTCCTTCGTGCAGGCGCGCGCCACGGTCTACTGACCCGGCGCGGCACCGGCTGCCTGGCCGACGGTCGGCGCGATGCCGCCCGGGCTGGCCGGGGCGTGCCAGATGCGTTGCCACATCGCCGCGAACCGGCGCTTGACCAGCGCCCTGCCCTGTTCGCCCTCGTAGGCCGGGCGCAGCTGCTGCGGGGGCATCGCGGCCCAGCCCTGGCTTTCGGCGCGGGCCACGGCAAAGGTGAAGGTGTAATCCGGCTCCAGGCCCATGCGCAGGTCACTGAGCTGCAGCTGGCCATCGACGACCCGGGCGCGCATGAAGCCGCGGTTGAACCAGGTCAGGCGCTGTACCGCCGGCACCGTCGCGGCCTGGCGCAGCGCCTGCACGTTGGAGGGATAGCCCTGGAAGGTCATCGGGCCGCGGTCGGCGACCAGCGAGCGCTCGCCGATCACATAGCCGCTGGGCGTCATCGCCACCACCTGCCAAAGCAGCGTGTTGAAGGGCATCGCCACCGAGAAACGCGGCGCATCGGCCAGGCCCATCGCGGCCAGGGCGCGGTCGGCCTCGCGCTCCACATGGTGCTTGGCCAGCTGCGACCAGCCCAGGTAACCGCAGCTGAGGACCAGCCCGGCCACCAGCGCGCGCTGGGCCAGCGGACGGGTGCGTGCGAACCAGGCCACCACGCAGGCGATCAGCAGCCACACGGTATACAGCGGGTCGATGATGAAGACGCTGGACCACATGGCCGGCGACGGGGTGAGCGGCCACCACAGCTGGGTGCCGTACACGGTGAACGCATCCAGCAGCGGGTGGGTGACCAGCGCCAGCAGGATCGCCCAGAACCAGCGCGTCGGCGCCTGCGCCACCCGGCCGTGGCCGAAGCGTTTGAACAGCCACCAGATCAGCGCCGCCACCCACGGCAGCACCAGCAGCGAGTGGCTGTAACTGCGGTGTTCGGTCATCAGCGCCACCGGATCGGCGGCGGTGAGGCCCAGCAGCAGCGCGTCCAGGTCCGGCAGGGTGCCCAGCGCGGCACCGGCCAGCAGGGCGGCGCGGCGGTGGCCCGCGGGGGCGATGGCGGCGGCGACCGCGCCGCCCAGTACGATCTGGGTAAAGGAGTCCATCGGCCGATGCTAGCAGCCGCACCGGTTCGCGCGGCAGCGGCGGCGCAGCGCGTTCAGGCGGCCCGGGCCAGGCCTGCCGCACCCGGCAACAGCGCCAGCGTCTGGCCGTGGTGGTCGAGCAGGCGCAGGCTGCCGTTGGGGTCTTCGGCCAGTGCGGTCAGGCTCTCCACCCAGTCCCCGTCATTGGCATACACCAGGCCGTCGCGTTCGACCAGCGCGGCCCGATGGATGTGCCCGCAGACGATGCCGTCCAGCCCGCGCCGGCGCACATCGTCCAGCCCGGCCTGCACGAACCGCTCGATGTAACGCTCGGCCGCCGCCGAGCGCTGCTTGAGGAAGGCCGACAGCGACCAGTAGCGCTGCCCCAGCCGGCGGCGCAGCGCGTTGAGCAGGTGGTTGCCGGTGAGGATGCGGTAGTACAGCCAGTCGCCGAAGCGCTCCTGCAACCCGCCGAAATGGGTGATGCCATCGTAGTCGTCGCCATGGGCGACCAGCAGCCGGCGCCCGTCGGCGGTCACGTGGATCGCGCGGCGGCGCACCTGCATGGCCGGCAGCATCAGCCCGCACACCTGGCGCAGCGAGGCATCGTGGTTGCCGGGGATGTAGATGATCTCCGTGCCGGCCGCGCGCAGCGCGTGCAGCGCCTGGATCACCGCGCCCTGCGCCGGCCCCCAGCTTGCCCGGCGATGGGCCATCCACCACAGGTCGATGATGTCGCCCACCAGGTACAGGCGCTCGCAGCGCAGGTCGGCCAGGAACCGCGCCAGCTCGGCGGCGTGGCAATGCCGCGAACCCAGGTGCACGTCGGAGAGGAAGACCGCGCGCCGATGCGGGCGCAGCCGCGTTACGGCGGGCGGGCCCGGTGGTTCTGGATGGCGCTGCTGCTGCGGCTGCATGGCCTGCTCCCCACGGCCCGGCGGCCGGTTGGGCGGAGCCTGCGCCCGGCGCAAGGCAGGCCGATGGCAGGCAGGCGACAGCCCGATGACCGCTGCGCCTTGCCCGCCGCTCGGGGTGCGGGCCCCGGCCGCCACTGTCACGCCGGTGGAACACTGGGCGACGACGCTGGCCCCCAATCCCGTCACACCGGGCCCTGCGACGGGCACGCGAACTTAACCACGGGCAACTGCGGGGGGCGCACAATGCAACAGCGCGACTTGCCGTGTATCATTCGCGCCCATCTTTCCATCCGAATCAAAGGATATTACGCCTGATGTCCAGCTACCTGTTCACCTCCGAATCGGTCTCCGAAGGCCATCCGGACAAGATTGCCGACCAGATCTCCGATGCGGTGCTGGACGCGATCCTTGCCCAGGACCAGCGCGCCCGCGTGGCCTGCGAGACCATGGTCAAGACCGGCGTTGCGATCGTGGCCGGTGAAATCACCACCAGCGCCTGGATCGACCTGGAAGCCTTGACCCGCAAGGTGATCCTGGACATCGGCTATGACAGCTCCGACGTCGGCTTCGACGGCGCCACCTGCGGCGTGCTGAACCTGATCGGCAAGCAGTCCCCGCACATCGCCCAGGGCGTTGACCGCAAGAAGCCCGAAGAAATGGGCGCCGGCGACCAGGGCCTGATGTTCGGCTATGCCACCAACGAGACCGACAGCTTCATGCCGGCGGCGATCCACCTGTCCCACCGTCTGGTGGAGCAGCAGGCCAAGATCCGCAAGAAGAAGAACTCGCCGCTGTCCTGGCTGCGCCCGGATGCCAAGAGCCAGGTCACCCTGCGCTATGAAAACGGCGAAGTGGCCGCCATCGACGCGGTGGTGCTGTCCACCCAGCACGCCCCGGGCGTGAAGCAGAAGGACCTCATCGAGGCCGTCCGCGAAGAGATCATCAAGCCGGTGCTGCCGGCCAAGTGGCTGCACAAGGGCACCAAGTTCCACATCAACCCGACCGGCAAGTTCGAGATCGGCGGCCCGGTGGGCGACTGCGGCCTGACCGGCCGCAAGATCATCGTGGACACCTACGGCGGCTGGGCCCGTCACGGTGGTGGTGCGTTCTCGGGCAAGGATCCGTCCAAGGTGGACCGTTCGGCCGCCTACGCTGCCCGCTACGTCGCCAAGAACGTGGTGGCGGCCGGCCTGGCCGACCGTTGCGAAGTGCAGGTCTCCTACGCCATCGGCGTGGCCGAGCCGACCTCGATCTCGGTCACCACCTTCGGCACCGGCAAGATCAGCGACGACAAGATCGAGAAGCTGATCCGCAAGCATTTCGACCTGCGCCCGTACGGCATCATCAAGATGCTGGACCTGATCCACCCGATGTACCAGCAGACCGCCGCCTACGGCCACTTCGGCCGCAAGCCGAAGGACTTCAGCTACCTCAACGCCGCTGGCGAGACCGTCAACGCGACCGCCTTCTCCTGGGAGAAGACCGACCGCGCAGCCGCCCTGCGCGCGGACGCGAAGCTGAAGTAAGAAATGGGCCGCGAAAGCGGCCCTTTTCTTACGGGTAGAGCCGGGCCATGCCCGGCTGGCCGCGCGCGGCGCGGCAATGATTGAAGAGGCAAAGACGGGCCGCGAAAGCGGCCCGTCGCGTTATCACCGCAACTGGAACCTTCCGTTCTCGAATGCCGCGCCATTCACAAGACCTTGCACTGCAGCCACATTGGCGTGGTAGTCAGGTGTAAATGCCGATTCCACTGGATCAACGTCCCTGCTGAAGAATGTCAGAGCTGGATCATTGCTACGCGTATGATTCCAGATGTTATCGAGAGCATCTGGCACCCTTACCTTCACCCCGTCCGGGAGGGTCAACGGTGTACTGAAATGAGGCACAACGTCATCCGCAAACGTGCGGGCAGGATCGAATGCCAGATCATCCAGGCCGTCGATCGTCGATCCGGGTGGATACGTGTGCCCAATCCTGATGCTCGCGTGATCGATCAACGTACTGTGTGTGATTGGATGCGCGGAAGGCAATGCAACCCATGGGTCGCAGACAACGGCATCATTGGTTTCCCGATGGTCGCCCACCACGACGAATGCGTGACCCGCATTTCCGTCGGGCGTGCTGGCGCCGGCGATGGAGACGGGCTCGCTCGCAACTCTGCGGGCGAGAAGCCTGGCCGCCACCTTCGCGAAGTCATCACAAACTCCGGTACCGGACCTTATGATGTCGTTGACGCGGTCAGTACCGTACTGCAGAGAGAATCTTTTCTCCGGCGGATAATCGCACGGGAGGAGGCTGCTGCCCTCCCTGTAGTTCATCAGGGACCTCCCGCCACATGTGATGACGTCGCCAATCTGATTGGCAGCACCCAACGGAAAGAGTTTCCGCGTCAGCCCATTGACCTCATCGACAGTGTTCATGATGCTTCGCAGCGTTGCGGATACCTCAATGCGCTTAGCGTTATCATTGGGCGCCCGGCGTGGTGGTATCTCCTGGTTTCTGATGAAGGTGATTTTCTGACTGAAACAGCGATCCACCAATTGATCGGCATTCATTGACCTTACGCTCACGGGGATCATCCCGGGGTGCGCAAGGGCGGGTTCAATTTTCATGTGCGCTGTCAGCTCCAAACGGGCTCAAGGGTCAGGTTGGCTCACCCGATCAGAGGCCCGATTCAAGCGCCTTCGATGTGGGATGCGGTGCCACGGTAGCTAGATCCAGTGTTGGCCGCTTCCATATTTCAATCGACAGAAGATGCCGCCTTCAAGGCCGGGCTCGGATGGCGTGCGAGGGTACGGACGATGGGCTTAAGCCACCAGAGGGACAGGACGATGCCGACGTCCATCACCCGGTACAATCGGCGCATGACGACCGGACTGAAAATCCACCAGCTGTCCATGACCGTGCTGATGTCCCCGGACATGGCCAATTTCTCCGGCAAGGTCCACGGCGGGGCGGTGCTGCGCCTGCTCGACCAGGTCGCCTATGCCTGCGCCAGCCGCTATGCGGGCCGCTACGTGGTCACCCTGTCGGTGGACCAGGTGATGTTCCGCCAGCCGATCGCGGTCGGCGAGCTGGTCACCTTCCTGGCCTCGGTCAACTACACCGGCACCTCCTCGATGGAAATCGGAGTCAAGGTGGTGGCCGAGGACATCCTCAAGCGCAGCGTGCGCCACGCCAACAGCTGCTTCTTCACCATGGTGGCCGTGGACGAGGACGGCAAGCCCACCGCCGTGCCGCCGCTGCAACTGGAAACCAGCGACGAACGCCGCCGCCACGCGGCCGCCCTGATCCGCCGCCAGCTGCGCGAGGAAATGGAGCAGCGCCACCTGGAGCTGCTGGCCTCCAACCCGCCGTCGCCCGAATAGGCAGCGGCAGGTACCGACCGTTGGTCGGTACGGGACACCCGTATCATCCGGCACCGGTAGTGCCGGCCGCTGGCCGGCAGCGCGACCGCGCAGGATCGCGCGCAGACAACGATGCCCGGTGCCGCCATCCCGCGTTGCCGGCCAGCGGCCGGCACTACCCGGTCAACCCGTGTTCTGCACGCCCTGCGAGACGCCGTTGACGCAGGCCACCAGCGCGCGCAGCACCTCGTCGTCTTCGCCGCCACTGGCCCGCCAGCGCCGCAACAGGTCTACCTGCAGCACGCTGATCGGGTCGATGTAGGGGTTGCGCAGGCGGATCGACAGGGCCAGGCGCTGGTCGTGCTGGAGCAGTTCGTCCTGGCCGGTCAATGCCAGGATCTGCCGTTCGGTGAGCGCCAGTTCGCGCTCGATCTGCGGGAAGAACGTGGCGTGTAACGGGCCGGACAACTGCGAGAACTGTTCGGCGATGGTGAGATCGCCCTTGGACAACACCATCGCGATGTCGTCCAGGAACGTGCTGAAGAACGGCCAGTCGCGCGCCATCTCCTTCAGGGTGGCCGCGTGCCCGGCGTCGATCGCCGCCTGCAGGCCACTGCCCACGCCATACCAGCCCGGGATCACCGCGCGCGCCTGGCTCCAGGCGAATACCCACGGGATGGCGCGCAGGTTGGACAGCGCCGCGTCTTCGCCGAGGCGACGCGAGGGGCGCGAGCCAAGCGTCATCCGCTCGATCACGTCGATCGGGGTGGCCTGGCGGAAGTACGCCATGAAGTCCTGCTGGCCGACGAAGGCGCGGTAGGCGTCGGCACTCTTCTCCGCCACCAGGTCCATCACCGGGCGCCACTGCTCCTCGCGCGGCTCCGGTGCACGCGGGCGCAGGCTGGAGCGCAGCACCGCGCCGGTGGACTGCTCCAGCGAGCGCAGCGCCAGCGCGCGGATGCCGTACTTGCGATGGATCACCTCGCCCTGCTCGGTCACGCGCAGGCGGCCATCGATGCTGCCGCGCGGCGACGCATCCACCGCGTGGGTGGTCTTGCCACCGCCGCGGCTGATCGAACCGCCACGCCCATGGAAGAAGGTCAGGCGCAGGCCGGACTCGGCGGCCACCTCCAGCAGTTCGACCTGGGCGCGTTGCAGGCCCCAGCGCGAGGCGGCGATGCCACCGTCCTTGCCGCTGTCCGAGTAGCCCAGCATCACCATCTGCACATCGCCGCGGGCGGCCAGGTGCGCGCGATAGACCGGGTCGGCCAGCAGGTCGCGCAGGGTGTCGGTGCCGCGCTTGAGGTCATCCACGGTCTCGAACAGCGGGGCGATGTCCAGCGGCACCGCGCCGGCCTCGTCCAACAGGCCGCCACGCCGCGCCAACGCCAGCACCGCGAGCACGTCGCTGCGGTCGTGCGCCATGGAGATGATGTAGCTGCCCAGGGCGTCGGCGCCGTGGCGGCGGCGCGCGTCGGCCAGCGCGGCAAATACCGCATCCAGGCGCTTGCCGCCGTCTTCGGTGCTGGCCGGCAACGCCTGTTCACCGCTGGCGAAGGGGGCGAGCCGGGCCGCGCGGGCGACCGCATCGGCACCGTCCCAGGCCGCCTGGCCATCGAGCACGCTGGCCAGCGCACGGCCGTGCACGCTCGATTCCTGGCGCACATCCAGCCGTGCCAGGTGGAAGCCGAAGGTGCGTACCCGCCACAGCAGGCGGCGCACCGCGAAGCCACCGGCATGGTCGCCCTTGTTGGCGTGCAGGCTGTCCAGGATCAGCTGGAGGTCGTGCTCCAGCTCGGCGGGCGCGGCATACGCGCCATCGGCGTCGTCCAGCGTGGCCTGGATGCGCGCGCGCATGCGGTCGTTGAGCAGGCGATAGGGCATGTCGGCGTGGCGCGGCCGCGATGTCACCTGCGGCAGCAACTGCGTGTAGTGCGCCACGCGGGCCTGCAGCGCCGCGCTCACCGCGACCCGCTCGGTGGACTGGCTGAGCAGGCTGGCCAGCTGCAGCAGGTCCTTCTGGTAGCGGCCCAGCACCGCCTGGCGCTGCGCGTCGAGGGTATGCCGGATGGTGCCGGCGTCCACGTTGGGGTTGCCGTCCATGTCCCCGCCCACCCACGTGCCAAACCGCAGCAGGCGCGGCAGCGGCAGGTCCTGGCCGTAGGTGTCGAGCAGGGCCTGCTGCAGCGATTCGTACAGCACCGGGATCACCCGGTACAGCACCTGCACCAGGTAGAAGCCGACGTGCTCGCGCTCATCGTCCACGGTCGGCCGCACCGGCGAAGAGTCGGTGGTCTGCCAGGACGCGGTGAGCGCCATGCGGAAGCGCGCGGCATCGGCGGCCGCTTCACCGGGGGTGCGCTGGCCATCGAGGTTGTCGACCAGGCTGGCCACCATCAGCTGCTCTTTCTCCAGCAGCGCGCGGCGCACCGCTTCGGTGGGGTGGGCGGTGAACACCGGTTCGATGTCGATGCGCGGCAGCCACTGCGCCAACTCATCCAACGTCACGCCCTGCGCCTTCAGCGCGTGCAGGGCATCCTGCAGCCCGTCCGGCTGCGGCGCGGCGGTGCCGGCACGCTGGTAGTCGCGGCGGCGGCGGATGCGGTGCACGCGCTCGGCGATGTTGACCACCTGGAAGTAGGTGCTGAACGCACGCACCATCGCCTCCGCACGCGCGGGCGGCAGGTCGGCCAGGGCGTCGTTGAGGTCGGACAGCGGGGCGTCGCTTTCGCGGCGTGCGATGGCGCGCGTACGCACCTGTTCCACGTCATCGAAGAACTGCGCGGACACCTGCTCGGCGAGCAGGTCGCCGACCAGGGCGCCGAGTCGGCGCACGTCGTCGCGCAGGGGGATATCGGGAGTGGCAAAGACGATGCTGCTGCGGTATTCGTTCATCGGCGACGCACGGGCCTTGGCAACGGAATCCACCCAAGCCTACCCCACATCGCCGTCGATGCTGCGTCGCGCAAATAGTTACATGTGGTAGTGCCGGGCGCCGGGCCGCGGTCCCGGGTGTTGGGGACCCCGGGGGGCCCGGCCCCGGCCGGGCCCACCCCAACCTTTCC
>NZ_JAVWXA010000031.1:0-17419 GCF_036662295.1 Stenotrophomonas sp. | reverse complement strand
CGGCGCGGGGGCGGGGTCGGGGGTTGGGGCGCCCCGGGGGGCCCCCGCCCCGCGGCCGGCACTACCGATCCTTTCCCGTACCTACCGGGCCGGCTTGCCCGGGCCGATGGTCTGTTCCAGCCAGCGCTCGCTTTCGGCCAGCATGGTCATGATCGATTCGCGCGCGCGGTAGGCGTGCGATTCGTTGGGCAGCATCACCAGGCGCGCGGTGCCGCCCAGGCCCTTGACCGCGGCGAACATGCGCTCGCTCTGGATCGGGAACGTGCCGGAATTGTTGTCGTCCACGCCGTGGATGAAGAGGATCGGGTCCTTGATCTTGTCGGCGTAGTTGAACGGGGCCATCTTCTGGTACACGTCCTGGGCCTGCCAGTAGTTGCGCTCCTCGGCCTGGAAACCGAACGGGGTGAGCGTGCGGTTGTAGGCGCCGCTGCGCGCGATGCCGGCCTTGAACAGGCGCGTGTGCGCGAGCAGGTTGGCGGTCATGAACGCACCGTAGGAATGCCCGCCGATGGCGATGTGGTCGCGGTCGGTCACCCCGCGCCGCACCACTTCGTCCACGGCGGCCTCGGCGTTGGCGATCAGCTGCGGCAGGTAGGTGTCGTTGGGTTCCTTGTCACCTTCGCCGATGATCGGCATCGACGGGCTCACCAGCACCGCATAGCCCTTGGCCAGGAACGCCTGCGGGCCCCAGTAGCTGATCGCGTTGAAGCGGTACGGCGAATCGGTGACCTGGCTGGCGGCCGCGGCCGTCTTGAACTCGCCGGGGTAGGCCCACATCAGCAGCGGCAGCGGACCCTGCTTCTTGGCGTTGTAGCCGGGCGGCAGCATCAGCGTGGCGGTCAGGTCCACGCCGTCGTTGCGCTTGTAGCGGATCTGCTCCTTGCCCACCCCGCGCAGCTGCGGCAGCGGATGGGCGAAGTGGGTCAGCGCGCGCGGGGCGGTGCCGGCGTCGGTCAGCGACTGCACGTACACGTTGGCCGGCTCATCCGGCGATTCGCGGGTGAGCAGCAGCGCGGTGCCCTCCTGGTCCAGCAGCGCGATCGGGGCGGCGTAGGTGGGCGCCTGGGAATGGAACAGGCGCGTGGACTGCTTGCTGGCCAGGTCCAGGCGATCGACGAACGGGCGGTCGCCCTCCGGCGAAGCGCCCTGGCCATAGAGGAAGATGCTGCGGCCGTCGGCGCTGATCTGCAGGCGCGAGCGCCCGTTGACGTCGCGCACCAGCGCCGGGCGGCCCGGGTCGTTGTAGCGGTCCTGCGAGGAGCGCGCCGAGAGCAGCTCCGGCGCCTGCTCGGGCTGGTCCGGGGCGATGCGCCACTGCTTCACTTCGCGGCTCTTCCACCACCCTTCGTTGAGCAGGGCCAGGTCGCCCCGCCCCCACTGGATGCCGGCGTAACGGCTGCCGAGCTGGGCCAGGGTCAGCGGCGGCCGGTCGAACGGCGCGGCCTGGGTCAGCACGGCATCGCGCACCTTGGCCTCGCGGTTGGGGTCGCCGCCATCCTGCGCTTCGGCCCAGACCAGCGTGGCCGGCGCATCAGCGCGCCAGCTCACGTTGCGCACGCCGGTGGGCACCGCGTCGTTGCCGGTGGGCAGGCCTTCCACCAGCGGCAGGTTGGCCACGGTGTGCACCAGCGCGCCATCGGCGGCGGACAGCACTTCGATGCGACGCGGGAAATCATCGGCCGGCACCAGGTACGAATACGGGCGCTGCACGCGCTCGCTGAGCAGGTAGCGGCCATCGGGCGACACGTCCACGTCCAGGTAGATGCCCCGGGTGGACAGCGGCGTGGTCACGCCGTTGAGGCTGACCCGTGCCGGCTGCGCGCTGGCGTAGTAGTCGAACAGGCGCGCGTCGGCTTCGTTCCTGAGCAGGTCCTGGTAGGTGCGGATCGCGCGTACGCCCGCATCGGCCTCGGTCTGCTGGATCGCCGGCCCGGTCGGGATGCCGCCGGCGGCCGGGGCCGGGCCGGGGTTGCCGGGCTGCTGCATCACCAGCAGGCCACGGCTGTCGGGCAGCCAGGCGTAGCCGTCGCCCAGCACGCTGTTGAGGTCGGCCACCAGCCGCCGCGCCGATGCGCTGGCGATGTCCACGATCCACAGTTCATTGGCACCGGTGGCCGCGTGCACCTGGTTGAAGGCCAGGTACTGCTGGTCCGGCGACCAGGCCAGGCTGGCGACGGACAGCGGCTGCGGCAGGCCGCTGATCTGGCGTTCCTTCGCGTCGGCCACGCTGGTCAGCCAGAGCTTGTTGCCGAAGCTGAAACGGCTGGCCGAGTGGGTGGCCGGGTTGATGCGCAGGCCGGCCAGTTTCAGCTCCGGCTGGGCCACCTCGGCGATGGAAGGCAACGACGGGGTCTGCAGCAGCGCGGCCAGGTCGCGGCGCGGCGACAGGTGCAGGGCCGGCGCGCGCGGCGCATCGACCACCGCCTGCAGCGCCGCCGACGGCAGCTCATAGCCGGACACGCCCTGGGCGGCGGCCTGCGGCGCCTTGGCGGTGCCGGCCGGTGCGGCCAGCGCCAGCGGCGCCACGGCCAGCAGCGCCATGCCCACGATCAGGCGGCCCCAGCGCGCGCGGCGCCGACGATCAATGCGTGTCATGTTCGATCCCTATGCTGATGCAAACCTTGGACCTTAACAGCCGGGCCCCGTTCGCCCCCCTGCCGTTGGTTGGGGGAGGCCACCGATTCATGCCAACCGACCGGGTCGCGATATACTGGGCGGCCCTCCACCGAGGGGCGCTGCGACCGTTCCGGACCCTGTCCGGCCGGCCAGGCTCGGTGGCCAGGATTGTTCCAACGGCGCCCGGCGAACACGAGTATCGACTCGTCATTACACCGGAGCTATCAGATGAATGCTGTTGCCAAGACCTTCTCCACCGAAGGTGATTACAAGATCCGCGACATCACCCTGGCCGACTGGGGCCGCAAGGAACTGGACATCGCCGAGCACGAGATGCCGGGCCTGATGTCGATCCGCCGCAAGCACGCCGCCACCCTGCCGCTGAAGGGCGTGCGCGTGACCGGTTCGCTGCACATGACCATCCAGACCGCGGTGCTGATCGAGACCCTGAAGGACATCGGCGCCGACGTGCGCTGGGCCTCCTGCAACATCTTCTCCACCCAGGACCACGCCGCCGCCGCGATCGCCGCCTCGGGCACCCCGGTGTTCGCCTGGAAGGGCGAGTCGCTGGAGGAATACTGGGACTGCACCCTGGACGCGCTGACCTTCACCCTGCCCGACGGCACCCTGACCGGCCCGGAGCTGGTGGTGGACGATGGCGGTGACGTGACCCTGCTGATCCACAAGGGCCTGGAGCTGGAAAACGGCAGCAACTGGGTCAATGAAAAGGCCGATTCGCACGAAGAACAGGTCATCAAGGACCTGCTCAAGCGCGTGGCCGTCGAGCGCCCGGGTTACTGGGGCCGCGTGGTCAAGGACTGGAAGGGCGTCTCCGAAGAGACCACCACCGGCGTGCACCGCCTGTACCAGCTGGCCCAGGCCGGCACCCTGCTGATCCCGGCGATCAACGTCAACGATTCGGTCACCAAGAGCAAGTTCGACAACCTCTACGGCTGCCGCGAGTCGCTGGCCGATGGCCTCAAGCGCGCGATGGACGTGATGCTGGCCGGCAAGGTGGCCGTGGTGTGCGGCTACGGTGACGTGGGCAAGGGCTGCGCCGCCTCGCTGCGTGCCTACGGCGCGCGCGTGGTGGTCACCGAGATCGACCCGATCTGCGCCCTGCAGGCGGCGATGGAAGGCTTCGAGGTCAACACCATCGAATCCACCCTGGGCCGTGCCGACCTGTACGTCACCACCACCGGCAACAAGGACATCATCCGCATCGAGCACCTGAGCGCGATGAAGGACCAGGCCATCGTCTGCAACATCGGCCACTTCGACAACGAGATCCAGGTCGATGCGCTGGTGGGCTTCAAGGGCGTGCAGCACGTCAACATCAAGCCGCAGGTGGACAAGTACATCTTCCCGAACGGCAACGCGATCTTCCTGCTGGCCGAAGGCCGCCTGGTGAACCTGGGCTGCGCCACCGGCCACCCGAGCTTCGTCATGTCCAACTCGTTCGCCAACCAGACCCTGGCCCAGATCGACCTGTGGGCGAACAAGGACAGCTACGAGAAGAAGGTCTACCTGCTGCCCAAGCACCTGGACGAAGAAGTGGCTCGCCTGCACCTGGAGAAGATCGGCGTGAAGCTGACCACCCTGACCCAGGAACAGGCCGACTACATCGGCGTGCCGGTGGAAGGCCCGTTCAAGCCGGATCATTACCGCTACTGAGCCCTGCAGGACAGCGGGTCGACCGAGGGTCGGCCCGTTTCCTTGGGAGCAGACGACGGGCGCCTTCGGGCGCCCGTTTTCGTTTCGGCTCAGTCGTGCGGGGGCCGCCGTGCGCCGCCGAGCCAGCGCCCTTGTTCGTCCACTGCGCGCAGCAGGCCACCGTCCCTGCCCCAGCGGGCATAGTCCAGGCGCACCGCCGCCAGCGCCGGTGGACACCACGGCAACGCGTCCGCCACGGGCTCGCGCGTGGTGGCGGTGTCCAGCAGGTGCCAGCGATGGCCCAGCATCAACCAGCGCTCGTGGCGCACGTGGCGGCTGGCATAGCCGCCGCGCACCTGCATGATCTCGAGCATGGCCTGCGCGTGCCCCTGCACGCTGTAATGTTCCGGCGCCGCCCCGCGACGCTTGAAAGCCCGCATCACCGGCTGCCAGTGCCGGAACACGCCCCAGCCCACGCCAGCGCCGACGAGCAGGGCGACCAGCAACGCGCCTGCCGCCGGCAGATGCAGCCACACACCGAGGACGAGCCCGGCCGCCATCGCCAGCATGCCCAGCGCGAGCGCGCCCAGCCATTGCGCCGTGGTGGCGGCAGGCAGCGGCAGGGGCCAGTGTTGCAGTGGGTGGCGCTGCACCGTGGGCACCGGTTCGTCGGCATGATGCAGGCCGATCAACACGGGCGACGCAGCGGGCAGGACGTGCAACTGCAGCGGCGTGGCACGCGGGTACACCACCCAGTTGCGCAGCACGGTGTGGCTGAGGCGGCGCACACCCGGCGGCAGCTCCATCACCAACGGGCCTGGCAATGCGGCACCCGCCACGGCGATACCGCCGCCCTGCGCGGGCGGTGCAGCCGCCATGGCCGTCGCCGGGCACGTCACGGCCCACACCTCGTCGCGCCACAACGCGGTGGCAAAGGGGGCAATCAGCCGCCACGCCACACGCACCATCTGCAGCGCCAACAGGCCAAGGCCCACGGCGATGGCCCCGGTCATGAGCGCGGCGCCACGCCCCGGTGCCGGCGCTGCCATGGCCCACCCCACGGCGCTGGCCGCCAGGCACGCCGCGCCCAGCGCAACGCCCAGGTGAGCGAGCACATGCGGCGCGCGGCTGCGCATCGCCTGCCAGAGCCGCGCGCGCAGCGCATCGGTCAGGGGCAGGCCTGCCCAGGGCGGGGTCGGTTGACGGTGGAGCACGCACAGCCCTGTGGTTGTCTGGTCGAGCGGCCCGATGCTGCGCGGACGTTGGCGGCAGGTCAAGGCAGGGTGACCGCCGCGCGCTACGATGCCCACATGACTCCGGCCATCAACCTGCTCAAGAAACGCGGCATCGACCATCGCGTGTTGTCCTACGCCCACGATCCGCACGCGGCGTCCTACGGTGGCGAGGCGGTCGAGCGACTGGGGCTGGACGCCGCGGAGGTGTTCAAGACCCTGCTGGCCAGCACGGAAAAACACGAGCTGCTGGTGGCGATCGTGCCGGTCAGTGGCGTGCTGGACCTCAAGGCCCTCGCCGACGCCGCCGGCTGCCGCAGATGCGAGATGGCCCCCGTCGAGGCGGCGCAGCGCGCCACCGGTTACCTGGTCGGCGGGATCAGCCCGCTGGCGCAGAAGAAGCGTCTGCGCAGCTTCCTGGACCGCAGTGCGCAGGCGCTGGCGCAGGTGCACGTCAGCGCCGGCCGGCGTGGGCTGGAGGTGGCACTGGCACCGGCCGACCTGCTGCAGCTCACCGCAGGCCAGTACGCCTCCATCGGCAAGGCCCGCTGATGCGCTGGCCGTTCACCCGCGCCCCTGCCGCCCCGACTGACGGACCCGGCGCCGAGCACCTGCAGGCGTTGCTGTCGGGCGACCCGCAGCGCATCCAGGGCGCGGCCTGCGCGATCGCGCAGCTGCACGATCCGCTCGAACTGGACGCGCTGGTGCCGTGGATCGAGCGGATCGCGCAGGCCACCGCGCACGTCGCGCTGGGCGGGGCGCTGTTTTCCAACAATCACCACCTGCAGTTCGCGCTGCGCCGGCTGCGCTTTTGGGAGCAACGGACCGGCTGCCTGTGCAGCCTGTACCCGCATTACCCGTTCTTCGATCCGCGCCGCGAGGCCGCGCGTGGCCATGTGGTGATCCAGGGCCTGGCCGAGGCCGAGGGCGGCTGGGGCCAGGCGCATACCGTTGCGTGCGCCACCTGTGCAACGCGCTGGCTCGCGATCGACCGCGAGTACCATTACCCCTGGTGGGAGTGGCGCCTCGCCCCGCCCCACCCGCACGGAGCACGACCGCATGCATGACTTCACTGCCGCGTTCATCCACGTCAGCGCCGAGGACGGCGTGCTGCTGGCCGGGCTGGCCGACCAGGAGCACGACACCCGGCATTACCTGCTGCTGCAGAAGGCTGAGCAACCCGACGCCCAGGACGTCGCGCTGGGGTTGGACGGGGTGCATGTCAGCCTGCATGCGCAGGCACGCGCCGCGTATGGGGGCATCCAGTCGGCCCAGCTCTCGGCCACCGCGCTGTCGCTGCACCTGGATGCCATCACCACCGACGCGCTTGGCCTGGCCGCCTCGCCGCTGCGCATTGCATTGGCGGCCCCGCCGGCCGCCATCGCCGCCTTTGCCGCGATGCTGCGGCGCATGGGCATCACGGTGGAGGACTGAGCGGCGGCGGTGATCGCCGGCGCGCTAGTCCAGCACGTAGGTCACCGGCACCTGCGCGACGCTCAAGACCGGCGGCGGCACGGCCGGGTCGGCCCGGGTGAAGCGCCAGGTGTGAACCTCGGCGATCGCCGCGGCATCGAGCACGGCATGCCCACTGGAGCCGCGCACGATCGCAGCGACCACCTTCCCCTCGGTGTCGATCAGCATCGCCACGATGCTGCGGCCCTGCAGCCCATCCTTGGCAGCCGCTGACGGGTAGCGCGGCGACCGGACCGGGGGAGGATTCCACGTCGAGGCATCCTCGCCGAACAGCGTTGTGATGCGGCCCGTCGAGCAGCGCGCCGGCAGCAGGCTGTAGAGGGTCGGCGCCACCTGGTTGCCCAGCGACAGCGCCGGGGCCTGGCCACACGCCGCCCGGGTCATCGCTTCCACCACCGTCTGTTGGCGCCGCAGGGCCGGCAGGCTGCCCGCCTGCACCTCGACCTCGCAACGCCCGCGCCGGGCGCGCATGTCCATCGACAGTACGCCCACGTCCTTCAGCAAGGGCAACCGGGAGAGCGCCGCGCACGCCTCGGCCTTTGCCGCGCCTGCGGCGGCGGCGTCCAGCGGCAGCAGCGTGGCCAGCAGGAGCAGCGCCGCAGGCAGGGCCAACCGCGCCCGCAGCGCGTGCACGCCCGGCGCGCGTCGATGAAGGCCGCCGGCGCTCATGGCCGCCAGTTCGCGTTGGCTTCCCAGAACGCGACCGCACGCTGGTAGGCCGCCCGATCCAGCGGCACGCCCGACCCGCCTTCTTCCACGCCCAGCGCATTGCGCATCATGGTGATCGGCGCCATCGGCACTTCCTCCGGCTCGGCGGTGTAGATGCAGCCGACGATGCCCCAGTCGGCCTCGATCGGGGAACCCTCCCTGGCCAGCTGTTCGGCGCTGTAGAGGATCACCACCAGGTAGTTCGCGCGCGGCGATTCCACCCCTTCGAACCAGCGCACCAGTACCGGCAACTCGTCGCGGTTGCGTGCTTCGTACGCGCTGTGCAGCTGGTGCCGGTTGGCATCGGTGATGGGCACGGTCAGGCAGCGCGTGCTGGTCCAGTTCTCGTACACATGCAGCTTGCAGAACGGCGCGTAGCCATCGAGCACCTTGTAAGGCGCATGCGCGTTGAGGTGCGCCTGGAACTGCTCGGCGGTGCAGTCCTGGATGGTGTTGCCGCGCGGCATGCGTGGGAACAGGCGGGGGCGGGCGAAGTCGGTGAGGACGATGGACATGGGGCACGCAGCGGGAAAACAGATGCACAGCGTAACCTGCCCGTCATTTGAAATTCGTTTCACATCGACTGCCCAGACTGCGCCCACCCCTCGAAGGAGCGCGCACCATGACCCTGAATTTCCCACGCTGGCTGCTGATGCTTGCGGCCACCCTGCCCCTGGCCGGCAACGCGTCGACGGACGTTACCCCTACCCCTGCGCGCGTACTGCTGGTGGTCAGCGGTGAAGGACGCGACCAGGGCAAGACCCGCCCCGGGTTCGAGATGGACGAGTTCGCGCAAGCCTGGTTGATCCTCCGCCAGAACGGCTTTGACATCGACGTGGCCAGCCCCGCCGGCGGCGCAGTGCAGGCCGACAAGTACAATCCCGCCGAGGCCTTCAATGCCGCACTGCTGGCCGATTCGCAGGCAGTGGCGAAGCTCGCCGCCACCCTGCCTACCGCCGCGCTGCAGCCGCAGGCGTACGCCGGCGTGCTGGTGATCGGCGGCAAGGGCGCGATGTTCGACCTGCCCGGCGATACCGCCCTGCAGCAGGTGATCGGCCGGATCTGGGACAACGGGGGAGTGGTCGGCGCGGTCTGCCACGGCCCGGCCGCGCTGGCCGAGGTGCGGCTCGGCGATGGCAGCCGGCTGGTGGACGGGCGGGCGATGACCGGGTTCACTGAAGAGGAGGAAGCGCTGTTCGGCAAGCGCTGGGCCGCCACGTTCGCCTTCCAGCTCGAGCCGGCACTGCGTGCACGCGGCGCGCGCTGGCAGGAGGCCCCGTTGATGATGCCCAAGGTGGTGGTGGATGGACGCCTGGTGACCGGCCAGAACCCCTACTCCACCCCCGCACTGGCCGATGCGTTCGTGCGTGCCAGCGGTCGCGTGCCGGTGGCGCGCACCACGTGGCGCGATGAGCGCAGCATGGCGCTGGTGGAGCGTCACCTGCGCGGCGATCCACGAGTGCCCACCGAGCTTGCACAGCAGCGCGACACGCTGCACGTCGAGCTGATCGGCATTCTAGGCTACTACCAGTTGCAGGCCGCGCAGGCGCCGGCTGCCATTGCCGATGCGCTGTCGATCATGCAGCTGGCCCGCCCCTACATGGACGAGGCGCAGCTGGATGTCGGTATCGCCGAAGCGCATTGGCGGCTGGGTCGTACCGAGCAGGCACGCAGCCAGCTCCAGGCCGTGCTGGAAAAGCAGCCCACGCTGGAACAAGCTAAGGCCCTTCTTGCCCGCATGCAGCCCTGACCATGGATGCCGAGCGCCTGCGCCTGCTGTTGATCGAAGACAATCTGCCGCTGGCCTCGGCGATCATGCACATGCTGCAGGCGCAGGGCCATCTGGTCGACTTCGCGGCCGATGGCCGCACCGGCCTGCGCATGGCGCTTGCCGCGCCACCGGACGTGCTGCTGCTCGACCTGGGCCTGCCCGGGCTGGACGGCATCGGCGTGTGCCAGCGGCTGCGGGCCGGCAGCGACCGCCACGTGCCGGTGCTGATGCTGACCGCACGCGACGCCCTGGATGACAAACTGCAGGGCTTTGCCAGCGGCGCCGACGACTACCTGGTCAAACCCTTCGACGATGCCGAGCTGCTCGCGCGTTGTCTGGCGCTGGCGAGGCGGCACCATATCGGCCAACCGCACCTGCTGCGGATCGGTCCGCTCAACGTCGATCGTCGCGATGGGTCCGCATGGCGCGAAGGCGTGGCACTGCACCTGCAGCCGCAGTCGCTGCCGCAACGCATCCTGCTGGCACTGGCCGATGCATGGCCGCGCACCGTGACCCGCAGTGAACTGATCCAGCGCCTGTGGGGCGATGAAGCACCGCCGTCGGATCCCCTGCGGTCACACCTGTACCTGCTGCGGCAGGCTCTGGACCGGCCGTTCCAGGGCGAGATGCTGCGCACCGTCCACGGGGTTGGCTTCCGCCTGGAGGCAATGCCGTGAGGCGGCCGGTGCGGCGGCTGCGCCGACACCTGGTACTGGCGTTCACTGCCTTCACCGTGCTGGTGGCGGCGGTGTTCGGGCTGTACGCGGTGGTTTTCATGTACGCGGTGGAAGACAGCGTGTTCGAGGCACAACTGGCGCGCGAAGCTGCCGTGCAGTTGGCCACCCATGCGGCCCGCGGCGATTGGCGGGCACCGGCCGATATCGGCATCGTGCTGTACCGCGATCCGGCGCGGTTCCCGGCCGACCTGAAGCCGGGCTTCACGCAGGAGCCCTGGCGGTCGGAGTTCAGTGGCCGCGAGGGTCGGCATTACCACGTGCGCCGGGTGCAGCCGCCTGCACCGGCCGCGCCGGCCTGGCTGGTCGCAGAGGTCAGCCGGCAACTGGTGGTGCGCCCCATCCGCGACCGGGTGGTGATGGTGCTGGCCTGCACCGCCTTGTTGATGGTGCTGCTGGCCGTCGTGCTGGGGGTGTGGCTGGCGCGCCGTGGCACCCGCCCGCTGTATCGGCTGGTGCACCGGGTGGAAACCCTGCCGGTGCAGCCGCAGGGCGGCAGCGCGCTGGCGTCGGAGTTCGCCGATGACGAAATCGGCGTGCTGGCGCGCGCGTTGGATCGACTGTCGCAGCGCGTGTCCGCCTTCGTGGCCCGCGAACACGCCTTTACCCGCGATGCCAGCCATGAACTGCGCACGCCGCTGGCGGTGATTTCCAGCGCGGCTGGCCAGCTGTTGGGCGAGACCGGGTTGTCCGAACGGGGGCGCCAGCATGTGCAGCATATCCGGCTGTCGGCGTTGCAGCTGCAACAGGCCGTGGCCGCCCTGCTCGCCCTGGCGCGCGAGGACAGCCACACGCAGCCCTGCGCGCCGGTAAAGCTGGTGCCGCTGCTGGAGCGGATCATTGTCGAGCAGGCGCCGTTGCTGGAGACACGCGCAGTGGAGGTAGAGCTGGCGCTGGCCGAAGATGCGACCCTGCTGGCACCGGAAGCGCCGTTGCGCATGGTGCTGGCCAACCTGGTCGGCAATGCGTTCGCCCACACCCACCGCGGCCACGTGCGCATCCATATGGAACACGGCGAGTTGCAGGTACTCAACAGTTCGGACGGTGGTGCAACGTTGCAGCAGTGGCCGCAGCCGCGCCCGTTCCAAAAGGGCGAAGACAGCCCGGGCAGCGGGCTTGGACTGGAGATCATGCGCCGGCTGTGTGACCACCATGGGCTGCGCCTGCGTATCGAGCGCAGCGACACCGGCGTCTGCGCGGGCCTGCGCGGCGCGGCCCCGCCGGTGCGCGCCTGAACCAAGCGCGCAGTGCCGGTCCGGCGCCCGTCCACGCGGTCAGCGAAGGATCGCTTCCAGCGCCCCGTCCAACGTTGGATATTGGAACCGATAGCCGCCATCCAGCGCACGCACCGGCTGCACGTTCTGCCCGGTGAGCAGCAACTGGGCCATCTCGCCGAAGGCCAGCTTCAAGGCGAATGCTGGCGTGGTCAGCAGCGCCGGCCGGCCCAGCACCTTGGCCAGCGTGCGCGCGAAGTCGGCATTGGTGAGCGTGCCCGGTGCGGTGCCGTTGTAGGCGCCGCGGGCCGCGTCGTTGGCCAGCAGCCACAGGATCAGCCCGACCAGATCCTCGCGATGGATCCAGCTCATCCATTGCCGGCCATCGCCCATCGGGCCGCCCAGGCCCAGCCGGAACGGCGGCAGCATCCGCGCCAGCGCGCCGCCGTCGCGATCAAGCACGATGCCGGTGCGCACCACGCACGTACGCACGCCAATCTCGTCGGCCTTGAAGGCCTCGGCCTCCCACTGCCGGCACAGCATCGCGGCAAAGTCGTCGCCGGGCGCGCTGGCCTCGTCCAGCGGGGTGCCATCGCGTGGGCCGTAGTAGCCGATGGCCGAGCCGGACACCAGCACCTGCGGCGGTGTCGGCAACGCCTGCATCCAGGCCAGCAGTGCGCGCGTGGTGCCGATCCGGGAAGCATGGAAGGCCTGCTTGCGGGCCTGTGTCCAGCGGCCGTCGGTGAGCGGCTCGCCGGCCAGGTTGACCACCGCCTGCACCGGGCCCACGTCATCCAGCCGGCCGATGTAGTACACCCCGGGCGGTGGCGGCGCGCCTGGGCGCCGGGTCAGCACGTGCACGCCGTGGCCGGCGGCCAGCAGCGCCGTGCACAGGGGCCGGCCAATGAAACCGGTGCCGCCGGTGATCAGGATGTCCATCGCATTGTCTCCGTGCCTGGCACCTACTGTAGGCCACGGGCCGTTCAAGCGATGGCAGTGGACGGTTGTGCCGGGACGGCCTTGAGTTGCGACGCATTATTTTACATTCATCGCGATGAAGCGATATTATGCAGCCACACCCGTCGCCGCCGCCGCCATGACCGCCATCAGCTTCGAGTTCTATCCGCCCAAGACCGACGAGCAACGCGCCCAGCTCAACCGCACCGCCAACAAGCTGAAGGCGTTCGCCCCGGAGTACGTGTCGTGTACCTTCGGCGCCGGCGGCTCGACCCTGAGCTACACCTCCGAGACGGTGCGCCACCTCAAGCAGCACCACGGCTTCGAGGCGGCACCGCACCTGTCCTGCGTGGGGGGCAGCCGCGAGGAGATCCGCGAGCTGCTCAAGCTGTACCGGGCGATCGGCTGCCGCCGCATCGTCGCCCTGCGCGGCGACCTGCCCTCGGGCATGGGCCACCCCGGCGACCTGCGCTATGCCGCCGAGCTGATCCAGTTCATCCGCGCCGAGCACGGCGACGCCTTCCGCATCGAAGTGGGCGCCTACCCGGAGACCCATCCGCAGGCCAACGACGCGCTGGTGGACCTGAAGCACTTCAAGGCCAAGATCGACGCCGGTGCCGATGCGGCGATCACCCAGTACTTCTTCAACGCCGATGCGTATTTCCACTTCGTGGATGCGGTGCGCAAGCTCGGGGTGGAGGTGCCGATCGTGCCGGGCATCATGCCGATCTCCAACTTCAGCCAGCTGCGCCGCTTCTCCGAGCAGTGCGGCGCGGAGATCCCGCGCTGGATCGGGCGCAAGATGCAGGCCTTTGGCGATGATGCCGATTCGGTCCGCGCCTTCGGTGCCGAGGTGGTGGCCCAGCTGTGCGAACGACTGATCGCCGGCGGCGTGCCGGGGCTGCACTTCTACACCCTCAACCTGGCCAGGCCGACCACCCAGGTGCTCTCGCTGCTGCGCGGCTGAGACGCGTCAAATCGCTTGCAGATAACGCCGGCCCCGCTACGCTGCTGGCATGAAGATGCTGCTGCCCCTGTTGCTGTGCGCGCTGTGCCTGCCGGCCCAGGCATCGGCGCAGGCGCAACGCGTGAACCGCTGTACCAACGCGCAGGGCCAGACCGTGTTCACCGACCGCCGCTGCGATGCGCTGGGCGCCACCGAGCGGATGCCGGCACGCGCGCCGACGGTGGGCAACACCGGCATCTACCGCGCCGGCTGCGCACGCCGGCTCAGTGAGCTGACCGGGCAGATCCGCGACGCGGTGAGCCTGCAGGACGTGAACCGGCTGTCCTCGATCTACCTGTGGAGCAACGTGTCCAACGCCACCGCCAACGCCATCATCGGCCGGCTGGAAACGGTGGTGCAGCGCCCGCTGGTGGACATCGCACCGGTGTATCCGGCCAGCGAGGCGGAGGCGGGGCTGGCGCCTGAGGTGGCGCCGATGCTCGGCGCTGATGGGCTGCCGCTGCCGGAGGTGGCACCGCGGCGGCCACGGCCGGTGGGGTTGCGGCTGGAGCAGACGTTGGGGAGCACCGCCACACCGGCGCGTACGGTGTTTGGGCTGCGCCGGCAGTATGGGTGTTTCTGGATCACCCTGTAACGCCGCGCAGAAGCGTGTCGACCAACAGTCGGCACCTACCTGGCGTGATACGGGCATCGACGACGGCCAGCGCATTGGGCCGGCAGGTATCGACCGTGGGTCGAGACACGACAAACGCGCCGCGAGCGGGCCGGGATGCCTGCGATCAGCCCGCGCCGACGGCGGGCCACAGGCTGCTGATGGCGGCGATGCCCTGGGCGCCGTGGCGGCGGGCCTCGGTAATGTCGCCCGGGTGCAACCCGCCGAGTGCGTACAGCGGCAGTGAGACCTGCTCGCGCAGCTGCTCGAAGGCCTCCCAGCCCAGGGGCGCTGCGCCCGGGTGGCTGGCGCTGGCCTGCACCGGGCCGAGCACCGCAAAGTCGCAGCCCAGCCGCTGGGCGGCCTGCAGCTGGGCCAGGTCATGGCAGGAGGCGGCGACCAGCTGATCGGCCGGCAGCGGCCGGGCGTCGAGCTGCAGCACCTGCTCGCTGCCCAGGTGCACGCCCACGCCGAGGCGGCGGGCCAGCGCGATGTCGCGGTTGAGCAGCCATTGCACGCGCCCGCGATGGGCGCCGATGGCCTGCTCGGCCAAGGCCACCCGCGCCGGGCTGGCCGGGGTGCGCAGCTGGATCCGGTTGACCCCGGCGGCCAGCGCCTGGGCCAGGCGCTGGTGCCAGTCGTGGTGGGCCTGGGCGTGGTCGGCCGCCGGCTCGGGCGTGATCAGGTAGCGATCCGGGTGGCGCAGCGCCGCCACCACCGGCAGGTCGGCCGGCGGCATCGAATAGCGCGACAGCTTGTCCGGGGTCACCCAGGTGATGGCCTGCCCCTCCCGCCCGCGCGGACTGCCCTTCCAGCTGCTGATCCGCCGGACCTCCAGGCGCAGGCGCTTGTCCGGGTAGAGCTGGGGCACGTCCATGACCCATTCCCCGATCTCCGCCTCGATCCCCAGCTCCTCGCGCAGCTCGCGCACCAGCGCCTGCTCGGACGTCTCACCGGCCTCGCGCTTGCCGCCGGGAAACTCCCACAGCCCGCCCATGTCGCGGTCTTCGGTACGGCGGTTGAGCAGGATGCGGCCGCGGGCGTCGGTGATGACGCCGGCCACGACGTGGATCGATCGTTTGGGGGATGGCATGGGGGGAGCATGCCCAATAGCGCGGTGCCGGCGCAATCCCGAAGCGGCATCGGCCCCTGCCGGGCCCAGCTGCAGCCACGCATGGCGTGGCTCTACCCCCGGATAGCAGACGCCCCGCACTTGGCGGGGCGTCCTGGGGTCAGGTCAATTGGCCGTGGCAGTGCTTGTACTTCTTGCCGCTGCCGCACGGGCACGGGTCGTTGCGGCCCACCTTGGGCTCGTCCAGGCGCACCTGGCCCACCCCGTTCTGCGCGGCCTGCACCTGCGCGGCCTCTTCGTCGGCGCTGTAGCCGCCGGCGTCCTGGTGCTGGAACTGCGACTGCAGCAGGCGCGCTTCCACCTGCTGGCGCTCGGCCTGCTCCAGCGCGGCCACTTCTTCCTCGCTGCGGATGCGCACGCGCGCCAGCAGCGTCACCACTTCGCGCTTCACGTTCTCCAGCATTTCCGAGAACAGCTCGAACGCTTCCTTCTTGTATTCCTGCTTGGGCTGCTTCTGTGCGTAACCGCGCAGGTAGATGCCCTGGCGCAGGTAATCCATGCGGGCCAAGTGCTCCTTCCAGCTCTGGTCCAGCACCGTCAGCATCACGTGCTTCTCCAGCGCGCGCATGGTCTCCTCGCCCACGCCGGCTTCCTTCTCGGCGAAGTGCTCGTCGATACGGGCGTGCACCTTGTTGGCGATCGCCTCCGCGTCCAGTTCCTCGTGCTGCTTGACCAGCCCGGTGAGGTCCATCTGCACGCCCAGGTCGGCGGCCAGGGTGGCCTCGAGGCCTTCCAGGTCCCACTGCTCGTCGATCGAGTTGGGCGGCACGAAGCGCGCCACGATGTCGTAGATCACATCGCCGCGGATGCCGTCCACGTTGTCCTTCACCGACTCGGCGTCCAGCAGCTCGTCGCGCTGGGCGTAGATCACCTTGCGCTGGTCGTTGTTGACGTCGTCGAAGTCCAGCAGGTTCTTGCGGATGTCGAAGTTGTGCGCTTCCACCTTGCGCTGCGCCTTCTCGATCTGGCGGCTGACCAGGCGGTCCTCGATGACGTCGTCTTCCTTCATGCCCATCATGCGCATCGCCTTCTGGACCCAGTCCGAGGCGAAGATGCGCATCAGGTTGTCTTCCAGGGACAGGTAGAAACGGGACGAACCCGGATCGCCCTGGCGGCCGGAACGCCCGCGCAGCTGGTTGTCGATACGGCGCGACTCGTGGCGCTCGGTGCCCACGATGTGCAGGCCGCCGGCGGCCTTCACCGCATCATGGCGCTTCTGCCATTCGGCCTTGATCGCCGCCTTCTGCCCCTCGTCGGCGTCCTCGCCCAGCGCGTGGAACTCCGCTTCCAGCGAGCCGCCCAGCACGATGTCGGTACCGCGACCGGCCATGTTGGTGGCGATGGTCACCGCACCGGGCATGCCGGCGTTGGCGATGATGGTGGCTTCGCGGTCGTGCTGCTTGGCGTTGAGCACTTCGTGGTGCACGCCGGCCTTGCGCAGGTGCTCGGACAGCATCTCCGAGGTTTCGATCGAGGTGGTACCCACCAGCACCGGCTGACCGCGCTTGTTGCAGTCCTGGATGTCGGCCAGCACCGCATTGAACTTGCCGTTGCGGTTGAGGAACACCTGGTCCGAGCCGTCCTTGCGGATGGTCGGGCGGTTGGTCGGGATCACCACCACTTCCAGGTTGTAGATGCTCTGGAATTCGTAGGCTTCGGTATCGGCCGTACCGGTCATGCCGGACAGCTTCTTGTACATGCGGAACAGGTTCTGGAAGGTGATGCTCGCCAGCGTCTGGTTCTCGCGCTGGACCGGCACCCCTTCCTTGGCTTCCACGGCCTGGTGCAGGCCATCGGACCAGCGGCGACCGGCCAGGGTACGGCCGGTGAATTCGTCCACGATCACCACTTCACCGTCGCGCACGATGTAGTCCACGTCGCGCTGGTAGATGGCGTGCGCGCGCAGGGCGGCATTGAGGTGGTGCACCACGGTGAGGTTCTGCGCGGCGTACAGGCCTTCGGTCTCGGCATTGAGGATGCCGGCCTCGACCAGCAGCGCCTCGGCGTGCTCCATGCCCGCTTCGGACAGGTGCACCTGCTTGCCCTTCTCGTCCACCCAGAAGTCGCCCTCGCCGTCTTCGGCCTCCTGCTTGATCAGGCTCGGCACCACGCGGTTGACGCGGATGTACAGCTCGGGGGAGTCGTCGGCCGGGCCGGAAATGATCAGCGGGGTACGCGCTTCGTCGATCAGGATCGAGTCGACTTCGTCGACGATGGCGTAATGCAGGCCGCGCTGGTGGCGGTCCGCGCGTGACAACGCCATGTTGTCGCGCAGGTAGTCGAAACCGAATTCGTTGTTGGTGCCGTAGG
>NZ_JAVWXA010000030.1:0-44308 GCF_036662295.1 Stenotrophomonas sp. | reverse complement strand
CAGGTCGTACTGGCGCATGAAGGCTTCGATCGCGCCCTGGTCCTTGGCACGCACGCGCACCCGGGCCACCAGGTCGGCGGCGGTGGCCTGCACCTGCGCCTGCTGGTCGGCCGGCAGCCGCGCCTGCGTGAGCAGTTCGCGCACGTGGCTGGCCTCGTCCTTCATCCAGGCATCGGTGATGGCCTGGCGGAAGGCGGGGGGAGACGTCGGCAGCTCGGGCGACAGCAGCGGCGGACGGGGCGCGCCGGACGGGGCCGGGGCGGGAATCGGTGCAGAGGGTGCGGTCATGCCGGTCGGCTCGTGGAGAACTTGACCA
This sequence comes from Stenotrophomonas sp., assembly GCF_036662295.1. GTDB lineage: Bacteria > Pseudomonadota > Gammaproteobacteria > Xanthomonadales > Xanthomonadaceae > Stenotrophomonas. The sequence goes on along the minus strand of NZ_JAVWXA010000030.1, from coordinate 43,992 downwards.
TTTTAATCGTTTTTTCGGGCGGTGAAGCACTTTCGACAGGCCGGCCCATCGCGGCCATAGCCTTTCATACAAAGGGATTCAGCGGGATGGAGTGGGGTGTTGAAAACTATGCTGGTTTCGTCAAAAGTGCCGCCGAAGCCCATGCTGTGTTGCACCATTCCTGAAATTGTGAATGGACCCTTGCTACTCGCGCGAGTGCAGGGCTACCATCGAGACGTTTCCCGCAGCAGGAAAATGCGTCCCCCACTGGCGCGTTCCATGCCCCGCTGTTCGTCCTGTTGTTTGCTGTGTTGAAGGTCCCGGCGCGCGAGGTCCGCCCCGCCACCGGGTCATTGCCGGCCCGCGCCGCGCCCTGAATGGGCACTGCGCCGCACCGGCGATGAGAAGGACCGCTCGGGGCCATCCATCGGCCCGGAAAACCAGAAGGCTTGCTCGTGGCCAGCGATGGCTGCAACCGACGACGCTAAGGGTCTAGGCAATGAAGCAACGCATCACGTGGGGCAGGACGTTGGGACAGATGGCAATGAGCGGGGCCGCGCTGCTGGCGCCCGCACTGGCGTGGGCCCAGGCGGCCGACCCCAAGCCATGGCAGCTGAACATGGGCAAGGGCGTGACCCAGAGCGCGCGGTTGGCGTGGGAATCGAACATGTTCTCGCTGTGGGTGTGCACGATCATCGGCGTGCTGGTGTTCGGCGCGATGTTCTACGCCATGTTCAAGTTCCGCAAATCCAAGGGCGCGGTCGCCGCCACCTTCAGCCACAACACCAAGGCCGAGGTCATCTGGACGGTCATCCCGGTGATCATCCTGGTGGTGATGGCCTGGCCGGCCACGGCCAACCTGATCAAGTTCTACGACACCCGCGACTCGGAAATGACCGTCAAGGTCACCGGGTACCAGTGGATGTGGAAGTACGAATACCTGGGCGAAGAGGTCAGCTTCACCAGCCGCCTGGACCGCGAGTCGGACCGGGTGCGGCAGAGCGGCAAGGTGCCCACGCTGGCCTCGCACCCGCATTACCTGCTGGAAGTGGACAACCGGCTGGTGCTGCCGGTGGATACCAAGGTCCGCTTCGTGATCACCTCCGACGATGTGATCCACGCCTGGTGGGTGCCCGCGCTGGGCTGGAAGCAGGATGCGATTCCCGGCTTCATCAACGAAGCCTGGACCAACATCGAAACGCCGGGCGTCTACCGCGGGCAGTGTGCCGAGCTGTGCGGCAAGGACCATGGCTTCATGCCGATCGTGGTCGAAGCGGTGTCCAAGGAGGACTTCCAGAAGTGGCTGGCCTCGCGCAAGCCGGCCCCTGCACCTGCACCGACCGCGCCGGCAGCACCCGCCCCGACACCGGCACCGGCACCGGCCGAGGGAGCACCGGCCACCGCGCCGGCCGCCCCCGCAGCGGCGGCGCCGGCACCGGCACAGGGCAACGCCTGAAATCGAGCCACGCCTGCCATCCGGCAGGCGGGGGTACCACCGGATCCAGTGAGGTGTAGTTGCGATGGCGCATTCCGCAGTTGACCACGATGGGCACCACGGGCATCAGCAGAGCTTCGTGGAGCGTTGGTTGTTCTCGACCAACCACAAGGACATCGGCACGCTCTACCTGCTTTTCAGCTTCATCATGTTCCTCATCGGGGCGGCGATGAGCGTGGTCATCCGCGCCGAGCTGATGCAACCGGGCCTGCAGTTCGTCAAGCCCGAGTTCTTCAACCAGATGACCACCGTGCACGCGCTGGTGATGATCTTCGGCGGGGTGATGCCGGCCTTCGTCGGCCTGGCCAACTGGATGATCCCGCTGCAGATCGGCGCGCCGGACATGGCCCTGCCGCGCATGAACAACTGGTCGTTCTGGCTGCTGCCGGTGGCCTTCAGCCTGCTGCTGGTCACCCTGGTCCTGCCGGGCGGCGCACCGGCCGGCGGCTGGACGCTGTACCCGCCGCTGTCGCTGCAGGGCGGCTACAACGTGGCCTTCAGCGTGTTCGCCATCCACGTGGCCGGCATCAGTTCCATCATGGGCGCGATCAACATCATCGCCACCGTGCTCAACATGCGCGCGCCGGGCATCGACCTGCTGAAGATGCCGATCTTCTGCTGGTCCTGGCTGATCACCGCCTTCCTGCTGATCGCGGTGATGCCGGTGCTGGCCGGTGCGGTGACGATGCTGCTCACCGACAAGTTCTTCGGCACCAGCTTCTTCAATGCGGCCGGCGGCGGCGACCCGGTGATGTTCCAGCACATCTTCTGGTTCTTCGGGCACCCGGAGGTGTACATCATGATCCTGCCGGCCTTCGGCGTGGTCAGCGAGATCATCCCCACCTTCAGCCGCAAGCCGCTGTTCGGCTACCAGGCCATGGTCTACGCGGTGGCCGCGATCGCCTTCCTGTCCTTCATCGTCTGGGCCCACCACATGTTCACCGTGGGCATGCCGCTGGGGGGCGAAATCTACTTCATGTTCGCCACCATGCTGATCTCCATCCCCACCGGGGTGAAGGTGTTCAACTGGGTCAGCACCATGTGGCGCGGGTCGCTCACCTTCGAGGCGCCGATGCTGTGGGCGGTCGCCTTCGTGATCCTGTTCACCATCGGTGGTTTCTCCGGCCTGATGCTGGCCATCGTGGTCGCCGACTTCCAATACCACGACACCTACTTCGTGGTGGCGCACTTCCACTACGTGCTGGTGACCGGCGCGGTGTTCGCGCTGATCGCCGCGGTCTACTACTGGTGGCCCAAGTGGACCGGGCGCATGTACAGCGAGCGATGGGCCAAGGTCCACTTCTGGTGGTCCATCGTGTTCGTCAACCTGCTGTTCTTCCCGCAGCACTTCCTGGGCCTGGCCGGTATGCCGCGGCGCATTCCCGATTACAGCGTGGCCTTCGCCGACTGGAACCTGATCAGCTCGATCGGTGCGTTCGGCATGTTCGTCACCCCGTTCATGATGGCGGCGATCCTGCTGGCCTCGCTGCGCAACGGCGAGAAGGCCGCCGACCGCGCGTGGGAAGGTGCACGCGGGCTGGAGTGGACGGTGCCGTCGCCGGCGCCGGCGCATACCTTCACCACCCCGCCGGTGATCCGCCCGGGTGACCTGGCCCACGACGATGTCACCCATTGAGGCCCGGCATGCACACTGATCGCCCCACCGTGCATGACCGCCGCAGCGCCGATGATGGGTTGGCGCGATCGCTCAACGCCGGGCACTACAACGACGCAGACAGCCAGGCGGCCGAGCAGCGCCGCCGCGCCCAGCGCACGGCCTGGAAACTGGGGCTGCTGGCGCTGGCGGTGTACGTCGGCTTCATCCTGACCGGGGTGATCGGGCGATGAGCGCCGACCGCCCGGCCACGCCCGCACGCACGGCGGGCCTGCCCCGCCTGATCGGGGTGGCGCTGGCGGTGTTCGTGCTGACCTTCTCGCTGGTGCCGCTGTACCGGATCGCCTGCGAGAAGGTGTTCGGCGTGCGCCTGGAGCGCGGGCCGGGGGCGGCCGATGCTGCGGCCGCGCCGACCGCCAGGCGCACCGTGCGCGTCGAGTTCGACGGCGGGGTGAACTCCAAGTTGCCCTGGGCATTCCATCCCGAGCAGCTGACCATGGACGTGGTGCCCGGCGAGCTCAACGAAGCGCTGTACTACGCGCGCAACGACAGCGACCACGCGCTGGTCGGCAGCGCGGTGCCATCGGTGGCGCCGGCCAAGGCATCGGGCTACTTCAGCAAGACCGAGTGCTTCTGCTTCACCGCCCAGACGCTGCAGGCCGGGGAGAAGCGCGACATGCCGGTGCGCTTCATCGTCGATCCGGACCTGCCGGCCAACATCAAGACCATCACCCTGTCCTACACCTTCTACAAGAACGACGCGCTGTCGGCGCAGTTGCCGGCCACCGCCGCGGCGGCCCCGACCGGCGTGCGCGCCGCTCCCTAGATACGCACCGGATCCCAAGACCATGGCCCAGCAAAGCCCCGATGCCAACGTGTACTTCGTGCCCACGCACAGCCGCTGGCCGTTCATCGGCTCCATCGCGATGATGGTCACCATGGTCGGCGTGGCCAGTTGGCTCAACGATGCCGGATGGGGCAAGTGGACGTTCTATGCCGGCATCGCGATGCTGGTGCTGACCCTGTTCTGGTGGTTCAGCGACGTGGTGCGCGAATCGCAGGCCGGCCACTACAACCGCCAGGTGGACGGCTCGTTCCGGATGGGGATGGTCTGGTTCATCTTCTCCGAGGTGATGTTCTTCGGCGCCTTCTTCGGCGCGTTGTTCTACACCCGCAACCTGGGCCTGCCATGGCTGGGCGGCGAGGGTGACGGGGTCATGACCAACGAGCTGCTCTGGGACGGGTACTCGGCCGCCTGGCCGACCAACGGCCCGGGCAGCATCGGCGGTCACTTCCAGACCATCCCGGCCTGGGGCCTGCCGCTGATCAACACGCTGATCCTGCTCACCTCCGGCGTCACCCTCACCATCGCCCACCACGCGCTCAAGGCCGGCCACCGCCGCCAGCTGCTGGTGTGGCTGGGCCTGACCGTGGCGCTCGGCGTGTTCTTCCTGACTTTGCAGGCCGAGGAATACATCCACGCCTACAAGGAACTCAACCTCACCTTGGGCTCGGGCATCTACGGCTCGACGTTCTTCATGCTGACCGGGTTCCATGGCGCGCACGTGCTGCTGGGCACGATCATGCTCGGGGTGATGTGGGCGCGCTCGGCCAAGGGCCACTTCACCCGCGACAACCACTTCGGCTTCGAAGCGGCGGCGTGGTACTGGCACTTCGTGGACGTGGTGTGGCTGATGCTGTTCCTGTTCGTCTACGTGCTCTAGCGCAGGCGCGACACCCTGCCGCGCCGCGCGCAACCGCGCGTGGCGTCAACCGCCGATCCCGTGGGGCTTGATCCAGCCGGTGTAGATGCCGATGGCCACCAGCGCGATCAGCGCCACCGACACCGCGATGCGGCGGGTGAGCGCATTGACGGTCCGCTTGGTCTGGCCGCGATCCACCAGCAGGTAGTACAAGCCGGCGCCCAGATTCCAGACGATGACGATCAGAAACGCGATTACCAGCAGGGTCTTCAACGAATCATTCATGCGCGGCTCGATGGCGGGGCGGGTACGCCTATATCACCGCGTTTGGTCGGCGTTGTCATGATGCGCAAGCACACACGGCTGATCGGGTGGGTGGCTGCGCTGCTGGTGATCGTCGGGTTCTGCCAGCTGGGGCGCTGGCAGTTGCAGCGCATGCATGAAAAACAGGCGCTGCTGGACCAGCAGGTGCCCGCGCGCGCGCAGGCGCTGACCCTGGCCCAGGCGCTGTCGGCACCGCCCCGGCTGCGCTGGGTGGACGACCACGGGCGCTACCTGCCCGGCACCGTGCTGCTGGACAACCAGACCCGCGCCGGTCGCGCCGGCTTCAAGCTGTACCAGCCGTTCCAGACCCGGGACGGCGCACGCGTGCTGGTCGACCTCGGCTGGCAGCCGATGCCGCCGGACCGGCGCTTGCCGCCGCTGCACCCGCCGCAGGGGCCGGCGGATGTGGCCGGGTTGCTGGCGCCGCCGCCGGCCAGCGGCATCGCGCTGGGCCCGGCCCTGGCCGCGACCGGCCAGCCGCGCATCTGGCTGGCCAACCGCCTGCCACCGGCCGAGGTGGCCCGTGCCCTGGCACTGCCGGCCGGCAGCCTGCCCGACCGCGTGCTGCGGCTGGACCCGGCACTGCCCGGTGGCTATGCCCGCGACCTGGACCTGCTGCCCAATACCTTGCCGCCCAGCCGCCATCTTGGCTATGCGGTGCAGTGGTTCGCGCTGGCGTTGACCGTGCTGGTGGTCGCGCTGGTCCTGCAATTCCGCCCACGGCGCCAACCGCCTGCCGATTCCCGGCGCTGACCGGCCCAACATGAGAAAATGCCGCCCATGAATGCCACTTCCCCGGATCGGCTGCCCGCGCGCACCCGCGGCCGCTGGACCCTGATCGCGCTGTTCGGCCTGTTCTTCGGTGCGATGGCCCTGGCCGGGGTGCTGCGTTTCTCCGGCTGGCAGCCCACCGACCACCGCAACACCGGGCAGTTGCTGCAGCCGCCGGTGGATCTGCGCACCCGGCCGCCGACCCAGCTCGACGGCCAGCCGTATGCCTGGAACCCGGACGCCCGCCTCTGGCGCATCCTGGTGGCGCCGGCCCCGGGCTGCGCTGCCGAGTGCGTCACTTTGTCGCAGGAATTGGGCAAGGTGTGGCAGCTGTTCGGGCATAACGCGGATAATGTGCAGATCCTGTGGCTGGGCACGCCGCCGGCCGAGGTCCAGGGCATGCCCGCCCTGCGCGCGTTGCGCGCCGCACCGGACCTGCGCGCCGCACTGCCCGCCGTGGATGACGCCGCCGGCACGCCGGTGTATGTGATCGACCCCAATGGTTTCGTGATCATGCGCTATGCGCCTGGATTCGATAAGGCAGGTCTGCGCAAAGACCTGGCCACGCTGCTGAAACTGAAGTGAGTTCTGTTTAGATGAGCCTGTCCGTACGCCCGGTGCTGCACCGCAATTTCCACCGTTTGGCGTGGTTTGCGCTGATCATGACGGCCAGCACCATCATGTTTGGTTCGTTCGTGCGCCTGTCCGATGCCGGGCTGAGCTGCCCGGACTGGCCCACCTGCTACGGGCGCGTGACCTGGCCACAGCACGCCGCCGAGGTGGTGGGCCACGAAGCGGCCAAGATCCGCCCGCTGGAAACCCACAAGGCATGGCGCGAGCAGGTACACCGCTTCCTGGCCGGCGCGCTGGGCATCGAGATCCTCACCCTGGCGCTGCTGGCCACCCGCCGCCGGCGCTGGGGCACGACCGCGGTGGTGACCGCCTGCGTGCTGGTGGCCACCGGCATCCCGCTGTACATGCTGGGTCACCATGTGTCGGCCAGCGTGCTGGCGATCATCGGCGAGGCGATCCTGCTGGTGGCCGCGCTGCGCTGGACCAACATCGACCTGGCCCGCGCCGCGCTGCTCACCCTGGCGGTGGTGATCTTCCAGGCGTTGCTGGGCATGTGGACGGTGACCTGGCTGCTCAAGCCGATCGTGGTGATGGGCCACCTGCTGGGCGGCATGCTGATGTTCGGGCTGCTGGTGTGGATGGCGTGGCGCGCCACGCACCTGCCGATCACCCTGGTGGAGGCGCCGAAGCTGAAATGGCTGCTGCGCGCCGGCGTGGCCGTGCTGGTGCTGCAGATCGCCCTCGGCGGCTGGGTCAGCGCCAACTACGCCGCCCTGGCTTGTGGCGGTGGCAGTGCGTCGCTGGACAACTTCCCGCGTTGCGTCAGCCAATGGTGGCCGCCGCATGACTTCAAGGAAGGCTTCACCCTGTGGCGCGGCATCGGGGTGGACTACGAAGGTGGCGTGCTCGACGGTGCCTCGCGGATCGCGATCCAGATGGCCCACCGCATGATGGCGATCGTGGTGGCCGTGTACCTGCTGTGGCTGTCGGTGCGGCTGTTCAAGCTGCCGAGCATGCGCGGCTGGGCCAGTGCGCTGGGCCTGCTGGTGGTGCTGCAGATCACGCTTGGCGTGCTCAACGTGAAGCTGGCCGTGCCGCTGGAAGTGGCCGTGGCCCACAGCGGCGGTGCGGTGGCGCTGCTGTTCGTGCTGGTCACCCTGCTGGCGCGCCTGCGCGCCCCCGATGCGGACGGCAAGGCCGGCGCTGCCGGATCCCCTGCCGTGCAGGCGGGCTGATCGCATGGCCAGTTACCGTCAGTACTGGGACCTGACCAAGCCCAAGGTCGTCGCCCTGATCGTGTTCACCGCACTGGTCGGCATGTTCCTGGCCATTCCCGGGCTGCCGACCGCGCAGCAGGCGCTGGACGGCGCGCTGGGCTTCCTCGGCATCTGGCTGGCCGCCTCGGCGGCCGCGGCGATCAACCAGTTGCTGGACGCGCGCATCGACGCGCAGATGGCGCGCACCTCGTGGCGGCCGCTGGTGGTGGGCAAGGTCAAGCCGTGGCAGGTGCTGGTGTTCGCCGGCGCCCTGATCGTGCTGTCGATGACGATCCTGGTGGTGTGGGTCAACCTCATCACCGCCGTGCTCACCTTCGCCTCGCTGATCGGCTATGCGGTGATCTACACCGTGTACCTCAAGCGCGCGACCTCGCAGAACATCGTCATCGGCGGCCTGGCCGGTGCCACCCCGCCGATGCTCGGCTGGGCGGCGATCACCGGCATGCAGGGCCCCTGGGACTGGGCCTATGCCTCGCTGCTGGTGCTGATCATCTTCATCTGGACCCCGCCGCATTTCTGGGCGTTGGCGATCTTCCGCCGCGAGGATTACGCCAAGGCCGAGATCCCGATGCTGCCGGTCACCCACGGCGTGGTGTACACCCGCAAGTCGATCCTGGTGTACTCGGTCGTGCTGGCCATCGTGAGCGTGCTGCCGGTCGTGTTCGGCATGAGCGGCATGTTCTACCTGGGCGGTGCACTCGTGCTCAATGCGGTCTTCGTCTGGTACGCCTGGCGCATGCTCAATCCGCCGGACGAGATCTTCTCGATGAAGATGTTCGGTTACTCCATCGTCTACCTGATGGCGTTGTTCGCCTTCCTGATGGTGGACCATTGGATGCTGCCCTGATTGTAAGGGGCAGGCGCGTGGCGGCACAGGCCGCCGATCGCCTTGAATCTCCCGCAAACGTCGCCATTGCTGTCATGACCGAACAGGATGTGACGGCATGAAACGATGGATGCCAAGCGCGGTACTGGCGATGGCACTGCTGTGCAGCGTGGCGATGGCCTCTCCCGCGCCGGATGACACGGCCACGCAGATCATGGGGCATGCCGGCGACCACCGCCTGCTCGTGCTCGGCGAATACCACGGCACTGCCGAAACGCCGCGGCTGGTGGCCGACCTGATGGAGCGCTACAGCCGCGACACGGCCACGGTGCGCCTGGCGCTGGAGCTGCCGATGAGCGAGAACGTGGCACTGGCCCGCTACCTGCGCTCGGACGGCGATGCGCACGCGCGCGACAGGCTGCGCACCTCGCCGTTCTGGAGCGTCAAGGATGATCAGCATGACGGGCGTCGCAGCCGCGACATGTTGGCGCTGATCGAGGCAGTACGCGTGCTGCGCGCGCAGGGGCGTGACGTGGGCGTGGCCGGCTATGACGAAGAAACCGGCGTATCCGCCGGCAGTGAAGCGCGCGATGCGGCCATGGCCACGCACCTGCGCCAGCAGTTCAACGCGCTGCCCGCCGATGCGCGGATGCTGGTGCTGACCGGCAACGTGCACGCCATGCGTACCCGGTCGTCCGACGCGTCCCCGCAGATGCAGACGACGATGGCCTCGTACCTGTTGGACCTGCCGCTCTACAGCGTGCGCCTGGAAGCATTGCGCGGTCACTTCTGGGCGTGCGTCCAACCCTGCCGGGCGATGCCGCTGGTGGCGCGCCCGCCACGCGCACCCGTGGAAGATGCCGACCTTGGGCGGCAGTACGATCTGTGGATCTGGATGCCCGCGATGAGCGTGGGGACCCTGACCGACCGCTAGGATCAGACCCTGGGCGCCCTGTCCCCGCCCAGGGCGTAGTTCAGTCAGGATGGACGGTTGGCGCCGGCTCGACCGGATCCCGCGCATACCGCTGGGCGATCATCGCGCAGACGATCAGCTGGATCTGGTGGTAGATCATGATCGGCAGCACGATTGCGCCCAGGCTGCCGCCGGCGAACAGCACCTTGGCGATGGGCACGCCGGTGGCCAGGCTCTTCTTGGAGCCGCAGAACAGAATGGTGATCTCGTCCTCGCGGTTGAAGCCCAGCCGGCGGGCGATGAAGCGGATCAACGGCATCGCGATGCCCAGCAGCACGGCGGCGACAACGGCCACGGTGAACAGCGACACCAGCGGCGTCTTGCTCCACAACCCTTCGCTGACCGCTTCGCCGAATGCCGAATACACCACCAGCAGGATGGTGGCCTGGTCGGTGTAACGCAGCAGTGCGCGCTGGCGCTCCACCCAGCCGGCGATCCACGGGCGCAGCAGGTGACCGGCCACGAACGGCACCAGCAGCTGCAGCATGATGCTGATGATGGCCTGCCCGGGGTTGTGCATGCCGCCCGCGGTGCCGGCCAGCAGGGCCAGCAGCAGAGGGGTCAGGAACACGCCGAGGATGCTCGACAGCGAGGCACTGCACACCGCCGCGGGCACGTTGCCGCGCGCGATGGAGGTGAAGGCGATCGAGGACTGCACGGTGGATGGCAGCGCGCACAGGAACAGCACGCCGATGTACAGCTCGGGCGTGAGCAGCCAGCCATCGAGTGGCTTGAACAGCAGCCCCAGCAGCGGGAACAGCACGAACGTGCAGGCCAGGATGGTCAGGTGCAGGCGCCAGTGCAACACGCCGGCCACGATGGCCTGGCGCGGCAGGCGCGCGCCATGCAGGAAGAACAGCGCGGCGATGGCCACGTCGGTGACATCGTCCAGCACCATCGCGGCGGCCCCGTGTAGCGGCAGCAACGAGGCCAGCAGGACGGTGCAGAGCAGGGCGAGGGTGAAATTGTCCGGTCGCAGGCGCGACCACCAGGGCGTCATGCGCGGCATGCTCCTGTGAGGGGGAAAGGGAGAAACGGCAACGCGCGCTGGATCAACGCGTCGCTGCCCGTTCGAGCCGTGCGCGGGTGGGCGCTTCCAGCGAGGTCATGCCGGCGTCGCGGCCAAACTGCAGGGCGGCCTCGACCGGTGCACCGTCGCGCGCCTGCAACACGGCCAGCAGCGCACCGGCGCGGTTGCCCGAGGCGCAATGCACCAGCACCGGGCCGCTGCTCTGCGCCAGCGCGGTGTGCAGTGCGCGCGCGTTGGCCTCGGTCAGGCCGGCGGCACCGGCCACCGGGATGCGCACGTAGCGCAGGCCCAGGCCTTCGGCGACGCGGGTTTCGTCGAAGCCGCGATCCTCGTCGGGTTGGCGCAGGTCGATCACGGTGGTGACCCCGGCCGCGGCCGCCTGCTGCAACTGCGCGGCGCTGGGCTGGCCGGCGCTGTAGAGCTGCGGGCGCGGTTGGGCGAAGGGCAGGTCCGCCGCGGCGGCGGGCAGCGCCAGCAGGGCGAGGATGAGGCCGGCGCGGGTGTGGCGGGCGATCGAGGCGGCAGGATTCACGCGGGAAGCGGCCACGGCAACTCCGTTGGTCAGAAGCGGAGGGTGCTGCGCGCCTTGAGCAGTTCGCGCAGTTCGTACTTGTCAGTATCGTCCAGACCCTGCTGGCCCTGCTTTGCCTGAAGCTCGTCCAGACGTTGCATCAACAGCTGTTTTTCCAGCTGGGCCACCGCATCGTGCAGTTCCTGGGTCCACATCGCCTCGTCGCCGGGCAGGGTCTGCGCGGCCAGCTTGTGCAACGCCTCCTGTTCCTCGCGGCCCTCGAAGTGCTCCAGCAGTGCGCCGGTGCTGATATCCGGGCGTTGTTCCACCAGGCCCAGCAGCTCCAGCAGCAGTTCGATGCCGGGCAGGCGCAGGCCGTTGAAGTGGTGCCCCTCCAGCGTCATCGCCAGTGACGGCTGCTGCAGCAGGATCGCGATGGACGCGCGTACCAGGCTGCGTCGCTGGGTGGGCGCCACCGCGCGCGGCGGTGGCCGCGACGGCGCTGCGGAGGCGTTGGGCCGGGCCCCCAGCCCGGTCAACGTGGTCAGCTGCTGCTTCATCAGGTCGCCGAAGGCGCCATCGGGGATCTGCGCCAGCATCGGCTTGGCCCGCTCGGCCAGGCGCGCCTTGCCGTCCAGCGTGGCCATGTTGACCTCGCGGGTGAGCTCATCGAAGAAGAACTGCGACAGCGGCGTGGCCTGGCGCAGGCGCTCGTCGACGCCCTCGCGGCCTTCCTTGCGCACGATGGTGTCCGGGTCTTCGCCATCGGGCAGGAACAGGAAGAAGGCCTGGCGGCCATCCTTCATGCGCGGCAGCACCGACTCCAGCGCACGCCAGCCGGCGCGGCGGCCGGCGGCATCGCCGTCGAAGCAGAAGTACACGTCCGGCGCATTGCGGAACAGCAGCTCGGCGTGGTCCGGCGTGGTGGCCGTGCCCAGCGTGGCCACCGCCTGTGTGACCCCGAACTGGAACAGCGAGACCACGTCCATGTAGCCCTCGACCACGATCAGCCGCTCGATCTTCTGGTTGGCCTGGCGCACCTGCCACAGGCCGTACAGCTCGCGGCCCTTGTGGAACAGCGCGGTCTCGGGCGAGTTGAGGTACTTGGGCCCGGGGTCGCGGCCGTCGGCCGGCGCGCCCATGATCCGCCCGCCGTAGGCGATCACGCGGCCACGGCGGTCGAAGATGGGGAACATCACCCGGTCGCGGAACTTGTCGTAGACGTGGCCGCGGTCGTTCTTGGAGAACATGCCGGCGCGGTCGAGCAGCTTCATGCGCCGCTCGTCCTTGCCCAGCGCATCCTTGAGCGCGCTGTAGCCGTCCGGCGCGTAGCCGATGGCGAAGCGGGCGCGGTTTTCCTCGTCCACGCCGCGCTGGTCGAGATAGGCGCGGGCCTTGTCGCTGCCTTCCAGCGACTTCTGGAAGAAGCGCGTGGTCGCATCCAGCGCCGAATACAGCTCGCGGCTGTCGTCCTGCTGCTGGGCGGTGCGCGGCTGGGTGTCGCGTGGCACTTCCATGCCCACGCGCTTGGCCAGCTCGTCGACCGCGTCGAGGAACTCGAGGCGGTCGTAATTCATCAGGAAGCTGATCGCGGTGCCATGCGCGCCACAGCCGAAGCAGTGATAGAACTGCTTGGTGGGCGAGACCGTGAACGAGGCCGAGCGCTCGTCGTGGAACGGGCAGCGCGCCGCGTACTCCTTGCCCTGGCGCTTCAACGGCACGCGACTGCCCACCACCTCGACGATGTCCGAGCGGGCCAGCAGGTCGTCAATGAATGCGTCGGGGATACGGGCCATGGGCAGCAGGCAGGGGCATGGCCGGCGACGGCCACGCGCGGAAGCGGGGGTCGGACTAGTCTACCCGGTGCCGGTCGCTTCGCCCGGTTTCGGCTCGGGGATGCCGGCCGCCGCCAGATGGAAGCGCGCGCGCAGGCGCTCGTCGATCACCGCCGTCATCAGCGCGCCCACGAAGAACACCACCGTGGCGTAGTAGATCCACACCAGCGAGATCACCAGCGCGCCCATCGAGCCATAAGCGCTGCCGGGGGCGACGGTGGCGATGTACAGGCCGATGGCATAACGGCCCAGCGCGAACAGCGCCGAGGTGATGGCCCCGCCGATGAAGGCCTGGCGCCAGGCCACGCGGCGATCGGGCAGGTAGTGGTAGAGGAAGGCGAAACCCACCGTGTACAGCGCCAGGCTGGTCAGGTAGCCCACCGCCGGCAGCACCGACGGCAACTGCGCGAAAGCCACCTGCAGCATGGTGGTGGCGGTCATCGACAGGATCAGCAGGAAGCCCAGCGCCAGCACCACGCCGAAGGAGAACACGCGCTTGCGCAGCCACGCCACGATGCCGTCCAGGCGTTCGCCGCTGGTGTTGAAGATCAGGTTGAGCGCGTTCTGCAGCTGGGCAAACACCGCCGTGGCGCCGATGAACAGCAGCAGGGTGCTCCACACCCCGGCCAGCGAGCCCACGTCGGGCTGGTTGTCGGCGTTCTTGAGCACGGTGTCGGCCACGGTGGCGGCACTGGCGCCGGCCACGTCGTTGATCTGGGTGATCAGCGCCTGCTGCGCGGGCGGGTAAAGCGAGGCGGTGAGCCACAACAGCAGCACCAGCAGCGGTGCCATCGAGAGCAGGGCGTAGAAGGAGACCGAGGCGGCCTGGGTGAGCACATCGATATCGACGAAGCGCTTGCCCACCGCCATCGGGAAGCTGCGCTGCAGCCGGTCGATGTACTTGTGCAGGCGGGGCGGCACGCCGCGATGGGCCGGATCGGGTGCGGGTGCGGGTGCGGAATCTGGGGGAGGCGGCAGCGAAGACATGCCGGCGATTTTTGCAGGCCCGGGTAAAAGGCGGGGTGAAGCGGTGCACGCGGCGGTGCGCGTGCAGGTGTGCAGTTGGGGAAAGCACCGACCAACGGTCGGTGCCTACCCGGACTGATCAGCCGGCCAGCTGCTGCTTGACCAGCTTGGACACCAGGCCCATGTCGGCCTGGCCGGCGAGCTTGGGCTTGAGCGCGCCCATCAGCTTGCCGATGTCGGCCGGGCTGGCGGCGCCGGTTTCGGCGATGGCGGCCTGGATGGCGGCCACGATCTCGGCCTCGCCCAGCTTGGTGGGCAGGTAGTGGTCGATGACCAGGATTTCCGCCCGCTCGATGGCGGCCAGGTCTTCACGGTTGGCCGCTTCGAACTGGCTGACCGAGTCCTTGCGCTGCTTGACCATCTTTTCCAGCACGGCCAGTACGGCGGCGTCGTCCAGTTCGATGCGCTCGTCCACTTCCTTGCGCTTGATGTCGGCCAGCATCAGGCGGATCACGCCCAGGCGGTCCTTCTCGCCGGCCTTCATGGCGGCCTTCATGTCATCGGTGAGCTGCTGTTTCAGGCTCATGGAACACCTCGTATCGGTCAAAAAGGGCGGGAAGGGCGGCAAACGGCTGGAACGCAAAAAGCCGGCAACGCTCGCGCGTTCCGGCTTCGGCTCCGCCACGACAGACACGGGGTCTGTCGCATCGAAGTTGCGTAGATCAGTACAGGCGCTGACGCTTGGTGACGTCGCGCGAGGAGCGACGCAGCTGACGCTTCACAGCAGCAGCAGCTTTACGCTTGCGCTCCTGGGTCGGCTTTTCGTAGAACTCGCGCTTGCGGGTTTCGGCCAGCACGCCGGCCTTTTCGCAGGTGCGCTTGAAGCGACGGAGCGCAAACTCGAAGGGCTCGTTCTCGCGGACTTTAACGCTGGGCATGGAATCTCCGGGACACAGTAGAACCGGGTCACGCCCGGTGAGAGCCGCACATTATAGCGGCGACAAAAGAAGTTGCAACCCTCCCCGGCGAACTTCTTGGCCATGGGGGGTATCGGGTGGGCTGGCGGTAACGCTGCCGGGGCCTCAGCGGTCCATAATACCCGGTATGCGAGTCCTTGGTATCGAATCTTCCTGCGATGAGACCGGCGTGGCGGTGTACGACACCGCCCTGGCCGGCCCGGACGCCCTGCGCGCCCATGCGGTCTACAGCCAGATCGCCCTTCACGCCGAGTACGGCGGGGTGGTGCCTGAACTGGCCAGCCGCGACCACGTGCGCAAGCTGCTCCCGCTGATCCGCCAGACCCTGGCCGAGGCCGGGATGGACGTGGCCGACATCGACGGGGTGGCCTATACGGCAGGTCCCGGCCTGGTCGGCGCGTTGCTGGTGGGGGCCGGGGTGGCCCGGTCGCTGGCCTGGGCGCTGGAGGTGCCGGCGGTGGGCGTCCACCATATGGAAGGCCACCTGCTGGCCCCGTTGATGGAAGACGACCCGCCGCAGGCCCCGTTCGTGGCGCTGCTGGTGTCCGGTGGGCATACCCAGTTGGTGGCGGTGGACCGGATCGGCCAGTACCGCCTGCTCGGGGAGACCCTGGACGATGCGGCCGGCGAGGCCTTCGACAAAACCGCCAAGCTGATGGGCCTGCCCTATCCGGGCGGCCCGCAACTGGCGGCGCTGGCCGAGCGCGGCACGCCGGGGCGCTACCGGTTCACCCGCCCGATGACCGACCGGCCGGGGCTGGATTTCAGCTTCTCCGGCCTGAAGACCCAGGTGCTGCTGGCCTGGCGCGACAGCGACCAGAGTGAGCAGACCCGCGCCGACATCGCCCGGGGCTTCGAAGATGCGGTGGTGGATACGCTGGCCATCAAGTGCGAACGCGCGCTGGAGGCGGCCGGCACCGATGTGATCGTGGTGGCCGGTGGCGTGGGTGCCAACAAGCGCCTGCGCGCCAAACTGCAGCAGATGGCCGCCCGTCGTGGCGGCCGCGCCTGCTTCCCGCGCCCGGCGCTGTGCACCGACAACGGCGCGATGATTGCCTTCGCCGGCGCATTGCGGCTGGAGGCCGGCCAGCACAACCCGCCGCAGGTGCAGGTCACCCCGCGCTGGGACATGGCGACACTGCCGGCGGTGTGAAGGCGGGGAGTGCTCAGCGCGGGCGCCGGTGCAGCAGCGGGGTGACTCCCTCGTGCCCGGCCATCCAATCGGCGGTGCGCGTGCAACGCAGCGCGACAACCCGCTGGATGGCGGCGTAGTCCTCGTCCAGGGCACGCGCGAAGATGGGTTCATGGTGCGCAATGCGGTTGCGCAGGCGCCGGATCTGCTCCAGATCGTTGTGCAGGTGGGCGCGGGTGACATGCCGGGGCGCGGTGGGGTCTGCGCCGGGGAGTACGGCGTCCATGCAGCGCGACCATACCCGAACGTCGAAGCGCTGCGTGAACATCTTCTGCCAGAAGACGAAGCTGAGCGCGGGAATGACCTGTGCCGTGCTGGTGGCGCACCGTGCGGCCGCGCGGTGCAGTTCGCGGCGCGGGTTGTAGCCGCTGGTTGGACTGGGCAGGCTGTCGGCGAAGCCCTGCACCCATGGCCAGCGTGGACCGTGAATCCGGGTGAGCGCGTCTGCCACGGCGTTGCGGATGACCACTTCGCCGATGTGCAGCGGGATCAGGAATGCGGCGGAGATACGGGCGTTCCACAGGTACAGCTCGAGTGGCGCACTGCGGGTATCGAGGTCGGCCACGGCATTCTCGTACGTACGCAACCGGTCGGCCGACAGCGCACATTTCACGGCATCCTCGATCTGCATGCGGACGGCATTCCCCCTCATCGATGATGAGGGAGGCTACGAGCCTGGCAAGATGCTGAACATCGGGAATCAGGCCATTGTGCGGTTGCTTTGGCTAACCCTTTGGGCCATTCGATTGATCCACTCAATTGGTCAGTCGCATAGCATGCGCCCGGTCCCGTTTCGAGCCGACAAGGCTTGACGCTGGCGTGTCTGGGTCGTAGTTTTCAACACACGCGCCACCGGGACTCGCGGATGGGAATCCCATCTCCGCCCGGGGACAAGAGGTAAGCAGAGGGCCCCGCAAGGGGCCCTCTGTCTTTTCCGGCCCGGCCACCCCGATGCAGGCCCCGGTTCCCGGCACGTTCCGGCCCGCGCCGTTACCATGTCCGGCATCTTCCACGTGGCATGGCTATGGACAAAGTATTCATCGAAGGGCTCGAAATCGACGCCCTGATCGGCATCTATGACTGGGAACGGCGGATCCGCCAGACCCTGCGCTTCGACCTGGAAATGGGCTTTGACAACCGTCGCCCGGCGGCCAGCGATGACATTGCCGACACCCTCAACTACAAGGCGGTAAGCAAGCGCATCGAACAGTTCGTGCGCGAGTCCGACTTCGGCCTGGTGGAAACCCTGGCCGAGCGCATTGCCGAGATCGTGCTGCAGGAATTCAAGGTGGAGTGGCTGCGGCTCAAGCTGAGCAAGCCCGGTGCGGTGCGTGGCGCGCGCGCGGTGGGTGTGATCATCGAGCGCAGCGCGCCGCCCCCGGCAAGCCCCTGACAGTCCTCACACGGAGATCGATACACGATGTTGAATGCAGTAGTGGCGGTACGTTGGCTGGATGACCTGCAGCGCGCGCTGGAACCGTGGCCGTGGGCCTACACCGGCGCGGTGCTGTGCCTGCTGGCGCTGGCGGCGTGGCTGGCCAATTTTGTAACCAAGAGAGTTCTGTTGCGTGGCCTGCGCGGGTTGATCAATCGGCTGCCCGGCGGTGCCGCCCACGGCGGGCGCGGCAGCAACGTGATGCGGGTGGTGTCGCGGTTGGCCAACGTGGTGCCCAGCCAGGTCATCGCCGCCGGCATCACCGTGGTGCCCGACCTGCCGCCGCCGCTGGTGGCGTTCGTCATCGGGGCCTGCCAGGCGTGGGCGATCCTGACGGTGACGCTGGCGATCTCGCACGCGCTGGATGCGGCCAACGACATCTACGAGCGCCGCCCCGACGCGCGCAACAAGCCGATCAAGGGCTACCTGCAGGTGGGCAAGATCGTCATCTTCGTCATCGCCGGGCTGTCGATCGTGGCCACCCTGGCCGGCGTGGACCTGCGCTACCTGGTGACCGGCCTGGGCGCGGCCACCGCGGTGCTGATGCTGATCTTCCAGGACACCATCCTGTCGCTGGTGGCCAGCGTGCAGATCAGTGGCGATGGCCGGGTGCGGCTGGGCGACTGGATCGAGATGCCCAGCCAGAACGCCGATGGCGATGTGATCGACATTGCCCTGCACACCATCACCGTGCAGAACTTCGACAAGACCATCACCACCATCCCGACCAAGAAGCTGGTGACCGAGTCGTTCAAGAACTGGCGTGGCATGCAGGAGGCCGGCGGGCGCCGGATCAAGCGCGCGCTGTACCTGGACCAGCACAGCGTGGGCTTCGTGGACGCGCCGATGCTGGCCCGGCTGGAGCAGTTCGCGGTGCTGGGCGACTACCTGCGCGACAAGCAGGCCGAGCTGCAGCAGTGGAATGCCGGGCTGCAGGCCAAGGGCATGGCCGCGGTCAACGCGCGCCGGGTGACCAACCTGGGCACCTTCCGCGCGTATGTGGAGCGCTACCTGGCCCAGCACCCGGGCATCCATACGGACATGACCCTGCTGGTACGGCAGCTGCAGCCCACCACCGAGGGCCTGCCGCTGGAGATCTACTGCTTCACCCGCACCACCGCGTGGGGCGAGTACGAGGGCATCCAGTCGGATGTGTTCGACCACCTGCTGGCCACGCTGCCGGCCTTCGGGCTGCGGGTTTTCCAGGCCTCCAGCGACGCGATGTTGATGGCCGGCCAGCAGCGGTTGGCCGCTGCGGAGTAAGCTCCTGAGCCCCCGTCGCCGCGCCCGCGGCGGCGGGGTTCTTCCCCCGGGGAAGAAAAATGAACGTCAAAATCATTCACAACGGGCCCGGGAACGCTAGAATCCTGGCCTTGTAAACGTTTTCATAAGGACAGCCGGTGGCCGCCGATCGTATCGAAACCCTCATTGCCAAGATGACCGTCGAAGAAAAAGTCGGCCAGCTGGGTGTGTTCGCCGACATGGTCCGGCCGTTCGCCCCGGACGTGAATCCGGAAGCCAACGTGCTCAACGCCGACCAGGTGCTGCAGCAGGTGCGCGAGGGCAAGGTGGGGTCGCTGTTCAACGGCGTGGGCGTGGAAGCCGGCCGCCGCATCCAGCAGGTGGCGCTGGAAGAGAGCCGCCTGGGCATCCCGGTGATCCTGGCCGCCGACGTCATCCATGGCATGCGCACCGTGTTCCCGATCCCGCTGGGCGAAGCGGCCAGCTTCGAACCCGAGCTGGCCGAGCGCACCGCCCGTGCCACGGCGGTGGAAGCCACGGCGGCCGGCCTGCACTGGACCTACGCGCCGGCGGTGGACATCGCCCGCGACCAGCGCTGGGGCCGCGGCGCCGAGGGCGCCGGTGAAGACGTGGTGCTGGGCTGCCGCTTTGCCGCCGCGCGCGTGCGTGGCTTCCAGGGCCCGGACCTGCGCGCGGCCGACGCGCTGCTGGCCACGCCCAAGCATTTCGCCGCCTACGGCGCGGTGATGGCCGGCATGGAATACAACATGGTGGACATCTCCCCGCAGACCCTGCGCGATGTGCACCTGCCGCCGTTCCAGGCCGCGTTCGAGGCCGGCGCGCTCACCGTGATGTCCTCCTTCAACGACATCAACGGCGTGCCCGCCAGCGCCAATGCCGAACTGCTCACCGACATCCTGCGCGGTGAGTGGAAATTCCCGGGCGTGGTGATCTCCGATTACACCGCCGACATGGAACTGGTGGCCCACGGTTATGCGGCCGACGACCGCGATGCCACGGCCAAGGCCTTCACCGCCGGGCTGGACCTGAGCATGCAGAGCGGCTTCTATGCCGAGCACCTGCCAGGCCTGGTGGAGAGCGGAGAGGTGCCGATGGCCACGCTGGATGCGTCGGTGCGCCGCATCCTGCGCCTGAAGGACGCCATCGGCCTGTTCGACGACCCGTACCGGTCGCTGGACCTGGACCGCGAAGCGTCCACCGCGCATATCGCCGCGCATGATGCGCTCTCGCGCGATGCCGCACGCCGTTCCATCGTGCTGCTCAAGAACACCGATGCGGTGCTGCCGCTGAAGAAGACCGGGCAGAAGATCGCGCTGATCGGTCCGTTCGTGCAGGACCGCGACAACATCGAAGGCTGCTGGACGCTGTTCGGCGACAAGGCGCGTTACGTGGACCTGGAAACCGGCGTGCGCGAGGCCATTGGCGATGCGTCGCTGCTGGAGATCGTGCCCGGTTGCGACCTGGAAGCGGCCGTGCAGGATGGCATCGAGCAGGCCGTGGCCGCCGCGCTGCGCGCGGACGTGGTGGTGCTGGCGCTGGGCGAGCCGCAGCGCTACAGCGGTGAAGCGCAGTCGCGGGTGGAGATCACCCTGCCCGCCGCGCAGCAGGCGCTGGCCGAAGCCGTAGCCATGACCGGCAAGCCGCTGGTGGTGCTGCTGCGCAATGGTCGCGCGCTGGCGCTGCAGGGTGCGGTGCGCAACGCGCATGCGGTGGCCATCACCTGGTACCTGGGCACCCAGACCGGGCATGCGGTGGCCGATGTGCTGTTTGGCGATTACAACCCTTCCGGGCGCCTGCCGGTGAGCTTCCCGCAGGTGTCGGGCCAGCAGCCGTTCTTCTACAACCACCCGCGCACCGGCCGGCCGGAACTGCCGACGATGTCCGAGTTCAAGGCGCGCTGGCGCGAGATCCCCAACGAGGCGCTGTATCCGTTCGGGCACGGCCTGGGCTACTCCAGCTTCGCCTATGGGGTGCCGCAGCTGAGCAGCGAGCGCCTGGGCTGGGACGACGCGCTGACCATCAGCACCACGCTGACCAATACCGGCGCGGTCGTCGGCGAGGAAGTGGTGCAGTTGTACATCCACGACCGCGTGGCCAGCCGCGTGCGGCCGGTGCGTGAATTGAAGGACTTCCGCAAGGTGGCCTTGCAGCCGGGCCAGAGCACCCAGGTGGTGTTCACCCTGGATCGCCATGCGCTGGGCTTCACCGGTCGCGATGGCGTGTTCGGCGCGGAGCCGGGCCAGTTCGAGCTGTGGGTCTGTGCGTCCTCGGCCAGCGGTGAGCCGGTGAGCTTCGAGCTGCTGGCAGGCTGATCCACGTAGTGCCGGCCGTTGGCCGGCTTTACGGAATGGTGTTGGGTTCATGGGGAGCCGGCCAGCGGCCGGCACTACCGAAGCGCACATCCGCTTGGTGCCGGCCGTTGGCCGGCTTTACGGGATGGTGCTGGGTTCATGGGGAGCCGGCCAGCGGCCGGCACTACCTGAAGCGGACATCCGCGTGGCGCCGGCCGTCATCGGTGGCTGACGGGTGGGGCGCTACGCTGGACGCCTCGTGAAACCGCTGGAGACACCGATGCGTCTGACCCGTACCCCGTTGCTGTTGGCCCTGGCCAGCCCGTTGTGGCTGGCCGCCTGCAGTCCGTCGGCACCGCCGCCGGCCGACAGCGCCGCCGCCGATCCCGCCCAGGGCCCGGCCACGGCCATTCCCGAAGGTCGCCCGACGCCGGGTGACACCGTGCCGGCCTCGGGCCTGTCGCCCGACGCGGTCAGCGCGGGCAGCCCGGCACCGGATGCCCGCGCGCCGGCCCCTGCCGCTAGCCCCCCGGCTGCTGCAGATGCCGCCGCCGCACCGCCCACCGCTGCGGCCAGCGATGTGCGCCAGCGCATCGACCGGGTGCTCGGCGACGCCGCGCAGTACGAAGCGGTCTTCAACGCCTTCCAGAAAGCGGTCAATGGGGGCGACCGTGCCGCCGTGGTGGAAGAGGTGCGCTTCCCGCTGAACATCGCCAACGGCGCCAAGATCACCGGCCCGGGCGAGTTCCAGCGCAACTACGAACGCATCCTCACCCCGGCCGTGCGCAAGGCCATCGCCGCCCAGAAGTTCGAGGAGGTCATGGTCAACCAGCAGGGCGTGATGATCGGCGACGGCCAGGTGTGGCTCAACGGCGCCTGCCTGGATGCGGCGTGCAGCCGCACCGAGGTCAAGGTGGTGACCATCCAGTAACACGGTCACCGGACGCTGCCGGCGGTGACCGGCAGCGTTGGCCTGCTCAGGCCTTCGGCGTGAGTTTCAGCAGGCGCCCGTTCTTGCCGTCTTCCAGCAGCCAGATGGCGCCGTCCGGGCCCTGTTCCACTTCGCGGATGCGCTCGCCCATGTCGAAGCGCTCGGCCTCGCGCGCGCTGTCGCCATCGAAGGCCACCCGCACCAGCGCCTTGGACGACAGGCCGCCGATGAAGCCGCTGCCGGTCCACTGCGGGAATCGCGATCCGCTGTAGATGATGAAGCCGGCCGGGGAGATGACCGGCGTCCAGGTCACCTTGGGCGCGGCGAACTCCGGGCGGGTGCTGTGGTCGGGAATGTCGCGGCCATCGTAGTGGTTGCCGTTGGAGACGATCGGATAGCCGTAGTTGGCGCCGCGCTCGATCAGGTTGAGCTCGTCGCCACCGGCCGGGCCCATCTCATGCACCCACAGCTTGCCGCGCGCATCGAAGGCGATGCCGAGCGCATTGCGATGGCCCAGCGACCACACCTGCGCGGCCACCCCGCCCTGCGAGGCGAAGGGGTTGTCGGCCGGCACGCTGCCATCGTCGTTGAGGCGCACGATCTTGCCGAGGTTGCCGCCCATGTCCTGCGCGGGATCGAACTTCTGCCGCTCGCTGGAGGTGATCCACAACTTGCCGTCCGGACCGAAGGCCAGGCGGTGGCCGTAGTGGCCCTTGCCCTCCACCTTGGGCGTCTGCCGCCAGATCACCTTCAGGTCCTGCAGCGTGCCGCTGCCATCGGCGGCCAGCGCCAGCCGCGCACGCGCCACGGCCGCGCCGCTGGTGTCGCCTTCGCCTGCTTCGGCATAGCTCAGGTACACCCACTGGTTTTTGGCGAAACCGGGATGGGGCAGGATGTCGCCCAGCCCACCCTGGCCGCCGTAGGCCACCTTGGGCACGCCGGTGATGGGCGCGGCCTGGCCGGTGGCCAGGTTCACGTGCTGCAGCGTGCCGCCCTTTTCGCTGACCAGCAGGCTGCCATCGGGCAGGAAGCTCATCGCCCAGGGCTCGTCGAAGCGGGCCACCTCGGTGGCGGCGAACGGCCATTGGGCCTTTTCGAGCACCGGGGCAGCGGCCTTGTCGGCAGCCACGCAGGCGGTGGTGAACAGGGGCAGGGCGAGGGCGACGGCGAGCGAAAGCAGCAGCTTGCGGGTCATGGGGAATCTCCGGGTGGGGATGCGATGGCCAGCCATGGTTGTACAGCAAGCCCATCAACGTCGCGTGGACCATACGTCACTGGCGGTAGGCGGGCGCGTCCGGATCGGCTAACGTTGGCGCCGTCCGCCCGTGGGGCGGGATATGCGGCTTGCCGCGCACAAAGGGAGTTGGATCAATGACGCAACAGGTGCACAAACCGTCCCCGGCCTTCATCGCCGCCTCGTGGAGCGCGCTGCTGCTGGGCGCGGTGGCCTATCTGGTGGGGCTGTTCAACGCCGAGATGGCGCTCAATGAAAAGGGCTACTACCTCACCCTGCTGCTGTTTGGGCTGTTCGCGGCGGTGTCGCTGCAGAAGAGCGTGCGCGACAAGGGGGAAGGCATCCCGGTGAGCGGGCTGTATTACGCCCTGTGCTGGTTCGCGCTGCTGGTGTCGCTGCTGTTGCTGCTGGTCGGGCTGTGGAATGCCACCTTGCTGCTCAGCGAAAAGGGCTTCTATGGCATGGCCTTCGCCCTGAGCCTGTTCGGCGCGGTGGCCGTGCAGAAGAACACCCGCGACCTGATGGCCGCAGGTGCCCGTGATCGCGTCGTACCGCCGCTGCCCACCATCGAGTGAGCAAGCGGGGCGTTGTCGCGCGCCGGCTCAGGCCCCGCGCGGCACGCCCTTGTCCAGGTGGGCCTGGCGCAGGGCGGTGGATTCATCCCAGCCGCGCCGCACGGCGTTGCGGGCCTGTTCCCAGGTCAGCTTGCTCTTGCCGCGTTCCTGCGCCCAGCGCGTCTGCAGCTCCGCCTCCACCTGCTCGTAGGCACGGATGACGTCATCGGCACGCGAGTGGTGGCCGAGCTGGTAGGCCGGCTCGTAGTCGTCGAAAAACTGGGTGTTGTCGTAGTACGGCTCGCTGGGAAAGCGCTCGCGCCAATAGTCCGATACGGCCTGGCGCGGGACGCCGTCTTCCGGCACCCGGCCGGGGATCTGGTAGTCGGTAGGCATGTCGTGGCTCCGGTGGGGTGAGTGGTTACCCTAGCCGGGCAGCGGTTAACGCCATGGGCCGACGAGGTGAATGGCGCATCAAGCACCGCCCGCCGCGCCGGCACCGTTCAGGCCGGGCGATCCTTGCGCGGCACGAGGTAGATCAACGCGCCCACCGCGAAAGCGATGCCTGCCGCGGCGATGTTCTGCCAGCTGGCGCTGACGAACAGGGCCAGGCACAGCAACAGGGCCAGGATCGGGATCAGCGGGCCACCGGGCAGTTTCAATGCACCGGGGCGGTCGCGGAAACGACGCGCCAGCACCAGCACCGCCGCGGCCGTGCCGATGTAGGCGAACAGGCGCGTGGTCATCGACAGCAGCGCCAACTGCACGAACGAACCGGACAAGGCCAGGCCCAGTGCGATCACGCCCTGGGTGACGATGGCCGCCGCCGGCGTGCGCAGGCGCGGGTGCACGCTGGCCAGCACCTTGGGGCCATAGCCGTCGCGGGCCAGGGCAAACAGGAAGCGCGGGCCCATCATCATCGTGTTGCTGTTGGTGCCCAGGATGGAGATGGTGGCGCCCACGGTGAGGATCAGCGCCAGCGCTTCGCCGCCAAAGTTCGAGGCGGCATCGGCCAGCGGCGTGGGCGAGGCGGCCAGATTGGCCAGCGTGCCCTGCGCCACCAACTGCACCGCGCCGTAGATGACGGTGACGCTGACGATCATGGTGATCAGCGCGAAGGGAATGTCGCGGCGTGGGTTGCGGTACTCGCCTGCGGCCGCCGGGATGTTCTCGAAGCCCGCGTAGGCATAGAGCAGCAGCAGCGCCGCCTCGCCCATGCGCTGCAGGTCATGCGGGTCCGGGCGCACGCCGGAGAAGGCCAGGTCCATGTCCACGTAGAACGCGCCGATGGCCACGAACAGCACCAGCGGCAGCAGCTTGCCGATCACCAGGATCACCCCGGTGCGCGCGGCCGAGCGCACGCCGGCCACGTTGACGGCGGTGAGGAAGCCAAGCGAGACCACGATGATCGCCACGCGGCCCAGGTCGTGCCCGGCCCACGGCCAGAACCGGGCCACCGCGTCGGCCAGCGCGTTGCTCAGCGCGGCCGCCGAACTGATCCGGGTGAGCCAGATCATCCAGCCGATCTCGAAGCCG
Organism: Stenotrophomonas sp.; assembly: GCF_036662295.1. Lineage (GTDB taxonomy): Bacteria > Pseudomonadota > Gammaproteobacteria > Xanthomonadales > Xanthomonadaceae > Stenotrophomonas. Next base: position 18,701 of record NZ_JAVWXA010000030.1, on the reverse strand, counting down.
GCGAAGCGACCGAACGCCTCGCGTGCATACAGGTAGCTGCCGCCGGGTTCGTCGAAATAGCTGGCCGCCTGCGCGTAGCAGAGCACCAGCAGTGCCACCACGACGCCGGCGGCAAGCACGCCCCACAGGCTGAACGGCCCGAGCAGGGCGACGGTGGCGGCGGGCAGCAGGTAGATGCCGCTGCCGATCACATCGTTGATCGACAACCCCACGATCTGCCAGCGGCTGACCGCGCGTTCCAGCTGGGGATCGGCCGGGGCGCTCAAGGCGCGGCCTCGGCCAGCACGGGCAGTTGCAGCGGCGCCTGCAGGCGCTGGTACTCGCTGCGCGGCATCAGCACGAAGCGCGGGTTGCGGGCCGGGTCCAGCCAGCCCAGCAGCGCCTGCATGTGCGCCGGCGGCATGGCCGTGCAGCCGGCGGTGGGTTCGCCGGGCGTGCGCCAGAGGTGGGCGAAGATGCAGCTGCCCCGGCCCGGCACGGCGGCCGGGTTGTGTTCGATCACAAAGCCCTGGCGATAGCGCACATCGCCCTTGTTGTGCAGGTCCAGCCGCATCGGCTCGGTGGAGCCTTCCACCGCCTCGGCCCCCACCACCTCGGCATCGACGATGCGGTTGTAGTACGGCGAATCGGGCACGTCCATGCAGTAGCTGCCGGCCTGCATCGGCTGGTAGGGAAGGGCACTGGCGGCCGTGGCGGCGTAGCCGAAGGCCGGGCCGATGGCGAACACGCCGGCCGGGCTGCGGCCATCGCCTTCCTGCTTCTGCGGGCCGTCCGGCGGGGTGACCACCAGGCCGATGCCCCACGCGCTGCCCTGGCGGCCCACCGCCACGGTGAAGGCGCTGCCATGCCGCTGCCAACCCTGCCCGGTGCGCTCATATGCCTGCAGCTGGCCTTCGGTGGCATCCCAGCCGGCGGTGGTCACCACCACCACCTGGCTGCTGCCCAGCAGGGGCGGCGCGGGTGGGGACAGGGCCGCGGCGGGCAGGGTGGTGGCCACCATGGCCACGGCAAGGACGGTACGCAGCAACGGCAGCATGGGGGACTCCGGCAATCAGGTGTCGATCAGGTGTTCGATCCGTTCCAGGTTCACCCCGAGCTGGCGGTGGCGGTCCGGGTTGGCGTGGCACAACAGCACGAAGACGAAATCCAGCAGGGACTGCAACGATGCACGGTACAGCACCTGGGCGATGTGCGGCGCCGGGTCCTGCGCGCACACCACCAGCGCGGCATCGGCATGGGCGCGCAGCGGGTTGGCGCTGTGCCGGGTGATGGACACCACCTTGCCGCCCACGTCCTGGAACTGGCGCGACAACTGGAACAACTGCGGCAGCTTGCCGAACTCGGAAAACACCAGCATCGCATCGCCCGGCCGGGCGGCCGACAGGTTGGCCATCATCAGGATCGGGTCGGCGTGGTGCACGGTGAGCATGCCCAGCAGCGACAGCCGCATGGCGAACTCGCGCGCATACAGGCCGTCATCGCCCAGCCCGTAGACGAAGACCTTGGGCGCCGCGTCCAGCAGCTGCACGATGGCCTCGACGTTGCCCTGTGGGTTGGCCAGCCGGGTCTCTTCCTCGGCCGCGTCCCGGCTCAGGCGCAGGCGTGCGGCGATGCGGCTGTAATCGTCGCCTTCGCTGGCCGCCGGCGCCTGTGCCTGGGCGCCGTTGCCGGCGCGCGCCACCGCCTCGCCGATGGAGTACTTGAGGTCTGGATAGCCCTTGAAGCCCAGCTTCTGGCTGAACTTGACCACGCTGGACTGGCTGATCCCCAGCGCACTGGCCAGCTGCTGGGAGGAGTAGTCGCGCAGCAGGTGGGCGTTGTCCAGGATGAAGTCGGCGATGCGACGTTCGATCGCCGACATGTGGTCGCGCTCGGCGCGGATTTTCACCAGGGGCGGCATGGGAAAGGCATCAGGTCCGTTATCGAGAGGATACGCAATGCGCCGGGGTATCCGGGTCTACCAGCGTTGCGGGGTGATCATCTCCAGCCCGCGCACTTCGGTGATGCCCAGCCCCGGCGCGTCGGTGATGGTGATCTCCGATTCGTTGAAGTGGACCCCGCCGGTGACCGGGTTGAACTGGCCCAGCGACGGCCCGTCCAGGTCCACCTTGGTGATGATCTCGCTCTTGGCCACCGCCAGGTGCACCGCGGCGGCCACGCTGATGCTCGATTCGATCATGCAGCCGATCATGCACGGCACGCCGTAGATGGCGGCGATGTCGGCGATGCGGATCGCGTTGGACAGCCCGCCGGTCTTCATCAGCTTGATGTTGATGATGTCCGCGGCGCGCTGCTGGATCAGGTCGAACACCTGGCCGGGGTTGAACACGCTTTCATCGGCCATCACCGGCGTGTTGACCCGGTCGGTGACGTACTTCAGGCCGGTGATGTCGGCCGCCTTGACCGGCTGCTCCAGCAGCTCCAGCACCACCCCGGCGTCTTCCAGCGTGCGCATGGCATGCACTGCCTGCTTGGCGGTCCAGCCCTGGTTGGCATCCAGGCGCAGCAGCGCGCGGCCCTGCACGGCGGCGTGGATCGCCTTGACCCGCTCAATGTCCAGGCCGATGTCCTTGCCCACCTTGATCTTCAGCGATTCGAAGCCGCGCGCGATGGCCGACAGCGAGTCGGCCACCATCTTGTCGATGTAATCCACGCTGATGGTGATGTCGGTGGTGATCACCGGGTCGCCGCCGCCCAGCATGCGGTACAGCGGTGCGTCGTGCAGCTGCGCCCACAGGTCGTACACGGCGATCTCCACCGCGGCCTTGGCGCTGGTGTTGCGCTCCAGCGAGGTCTGGATCAGCGTGCAGGCGCGGTTGAGGTTGGCCACGTCCTGGCCGATCAGGCGCGGTTTGATGAAGCGGTCGATGGCCTCGATGATCGAGCCGTGGGTATCGCCGGTGATCACAGCCGTGGCCGGCGCCTCGCCGTAGCCGGTGTGGCCGGTGTCGGTGCGCACCAGCACCACCACGTCCTCCACGGTATCCACCGTGCGCAGCGCGGTCTTGAACGGGGTCTTGAGCGGCACGCGCAGCATGCCGAGTTCGATGTCGGTGATCTTCATTCAGGAGTCTTGGCTCGGAGGCGCTGGATGTTGGTGATGCGGTCGATGTAGCTCACGGTGTCGCTGGCCATCATCGGCTCCAGCGGGGTCACCGACACACCGTTGAGATGGGCCTGCACGCGCGTGCCGTCCGGGCCGGCCCAGCTGCCGCCGGCGGTATCGTGGATCACCCAGGTACGGCCCTCGACGTGGCCGATGGCCATCATCACGTGGCCGGGGATGTAGACCAGGTCGCCCACCTGCAGCTGCGTTACCGCCGTGCTGCGCCGGGTCTTCGGGTCGGCCGGATCGAAGGCGATCCGGTCCAGCGCCGGGCTCACGGCCTGCGCGCTGGTGTTGCGCGGCATCAGCACGCCCACGCTGCGGTAGATCTCCGAGACGAAGCCGCTGCAGTCGCGGGTGTCGTAGTCGTGGCCCCAGCCGTAGCGCTCGCCGAGGAACTTGAAGGCCTGGGTGAGCAGGGTGCGCGGGGTCAGCGGCAGGTAATCGGCGGCGCTGTCCTGCGAGCGCGGCAGCAGCGCCGGCACCAGCGCCAGTTGCCCGTCCGCCTCGCGCACCGGCAGTTGCAGCACGTAGCCGGCGTGCGCCTGCTGGCCGTTAACGGTCTTGTCTTGCGGCCAGTCGGCCAGCACCGGCAGGCGCACGCCCATGTCCAGCTGCAGGCGCGATACGCGCGGTTCTTCCGGCGTGTAGGCAGTGAACGCGGTGGCGCCGGTGATCACCCGGTACGGCCCGCGCTGGCCATAGCCGAGCACGGTGGCCGCATCGCCGATGCCCACAAAGCGCTTCTCCATCCAGGCCGAGTAGCGCTCGCTGGTGACGAACAGCCACTCCCCATCGGCGCTTTCATGCAGCACCGCCACCGCGTCGCCCGGGAACAGCGCCGATTCCTGGAAGCGGTCGATATCGGTATCGCCCTGGGTGGTGAACACCCGCAGCCGGGTGGGGAAGGCGCGCAGCGCGGCACGATGGGTGACCAGGCCGTAGCGCAGCGGGCGCTGCGCCGGGATCGCCGCCAGGGCGAGGTTGGCGACGGCCTGCGCACGTTGGGCCGCCGCAATCGGCTGGCCGTCCTGGCCGAACACCGGCTTGCCTGGCCATGCGGACAGCGCCTGGATGGCCGCCGCGACCTGCGCACGCGGCAACTGCGCCGGCAGCGCGCGCAGGTCGTGGATCGCGTCATCCTCGGCGCGCATGCGCGCGTTCTGCGCGGCAATCCGCGCCCGGTCGAGGATCACCGCATCGGCGTCCGGCAGCCGCGCCGCCCAGTACGCTGGGGTGAGGTAGGCCTCGTGCAGGCCGACCACGTAGGGCAACGGCGCGCCGGGATCGGGTGCGGCCACACCCGGCGCCGGCGCGGCGAACACCGGCAGGCTGGCCACGGCCAGCAACAGCGCCAGGGCGCGGGGTAGGGGCGGGCGCCCTGCGCGAACGCGACAGGCGGGCATGGCAGCATCCTTCTGGGCAGAAAAACAGGCGCGTGGCACGGCGATCATGCCCCGCGCCCGGCAGCGCCGGCATCCAGCGCGGCGCGGTCGGGCCACGTGCTGCCGCAATGGCCACAGCCCCACACGGGTGGCTGCAGGGTATCGACGAAGCAGGCTTCGCCGTCGCAGTCCGGGTCGGGACACGGCACGCCAGGCGCCTGCGTGGCAGCGCGCGGCAGGCCCGGCGCCATCGGGTCGGCACCGGTGCCGTGGTGGCACAACGGGCAATCGAGCATCACAAACCGCATGCCCGTGGCCTGTGCGTGCGCCCACAACCGGGCCTGGGCACCGGCGGGCAGGAACGATCCAGCGCAGTGCTCGCAACGCAGCTCAAGGGGATTCATCGCGCTGTTGCTCCGGCCGCTGCGGGTGTCATGGAATACTTATTCCTTTCGATCTGGATTGCAAGAATAAATTATTGACCGGTGTCACGGCCCGTGTTACACAGCCATTACCACCCGCGCTGGGGAAGTGTCGCTGTGGATCGTGCCGTTCGCAAACCGCTCTCACCGGTTGCCGCTGCCTTGCTGGCAGGGCTGCTGCTGTCGGCCGTGGCGGTCATGGCCGCCTCGGCGAAGGACGACGCGCCGGCCGATGCAGCGTCGCTGGCACGGGTGGTCGATCTGATCGATGCGGGGCATTTCGCGCAGGCGGCCGCACGCATCGAGGCCCACGACCCCGACCGGGCAGACGCCGACTGGGCGTTCCAACTCGAGCGCATGCGCCGCATCCGGCTGGACTTCAGCTTGGATGAAGCGGCGGCCAAGGCGGCGGTGCGGCGCTCGATCCCGGACCTGCGCGATGCGGAGTTCGAGCACTGGGACCGCCAGGGGCTGTTGGAGCACCTGGACATCGATGGCCAGCGGCGCTACTTCAAGCGTGCCCCGTCCAACCTGTTGCGCCTGAGCCCGCAGGCGCGTGCGCGCCGTGCCCCGAACGTGCCGCTGCCCAGCGATGGGCCGTACGAAACGCTCACGCCCTACCATGCGCAGGTGGTGGCGGCCGCGCGCGCCAGCGGCCGCACCTGGGTGCTGCCGCAGCGCGTGGCCATCACCCAGTCGCTCACCGTCAAGGCCGATGCCGTCCCCCCAGGCACGCCATTGCGCGCCTGGATTCCCTATCCCCGCGACATCCCCGGCCAGCAGACACAGGTGCATTGGCTTGGCAGCGCGCCGGGCGCCGCACGCCTGGCCCCTGCCGGCACGCTGCAGCGAACCGCCTACCTGGAAGGCACCGCCGTGGCCGGGCAACCGACCCGCTTCGAGATCCGCTACGCGGTGACCGTCGCCGCGCGGCATACCCCGATCGACCCGGCCAGGGTACGGTCGTCCCCGGATGACCCTGCCCTTGCGCCGTACCTGGCCGAGCAGCCGCCCCACGTGCGCTTCACCCCCGCGCTGCGGCTGTTTTCGGCGCAGGTGCTGCAGGGCGAAACCCGGCCGTATGAGGTGGCGCGACGGCTGTTCGATGCGGTCGACCAGATACCGTGGGCAGGCGCGCGCGAGTACGCCACGCTGTCCAACATCAGCGACTACGCGCTGCGTGCCGGGCACGCCGATTGCGGCCAACAGACGCTGCTGCTGATCACCCTGCTGCGCATGAACGGCATCCCCGCGCGCTGGCAGTCGGGCATGGTGTATGCCGACGACGCGCGGGACTACCACAACCTGCACGACTGGGGCGCGCTGTACCTGGCGCCCTATGGCTGGGTGCCGATGGATGTCACCACCGGTCGCCTGGACAGCCCGCAGCCGGCGCTGCGCGACTTCTACTTCGGCGGGCTCGATGCCTACCGTATCGCCTTCAACGACGATGTCGGCCAACCCTTCGTCCCGGCCAAGCGCCACCCGCGCTCGGACACGGTGGATTCGCAGCGCGGCGAGGTCGAGTGGGACGGCGGCAACCTGTATTTCGATCAATGGCATTACGACGTCCAGTCGCACATCGTGCCGCTGGCGGCCACGCGGTAAACGGCGGTACCCACGATTCCATATCTGCAGGAGAGAGCAGGGAATGAATGCACATCGTATGAAGCGGGCGGCGCTGTATGCCGCCCTGGGGGTTTGTCTGGGCGGCCTGCTGCCGTCGCTGGCCTCGGCCCAGAACGTCAGCGGTGCGGTCGCCGGGCGCGCGACGGCCGGTGACCAGGTGACGGTGGTCAGCACCGATACCGGCCTGACCCGCAGCGTCACCGTGGGCCGCGATGGCAGCTATCGCCTGGGCCAGTTGCCGATCGGCGACTACCGCCTGCAGCTCAGCCGCGAGGGCAGCGCGCTGGGCGAGCCGGTGGCGGTGAGCGTGGCCGTCGGCGGCACCACCACGGTCAACCTGGCCGGCGGCGGTGGCGTGGTCAACCTCGATGCGCTGCAGGTGGTGGGCACCCGCGTGGTCAATCGCGTGGATGTGTATTCCACCGAGACCTCCTTCAATGTCAACCGCCAGGAGATCTCGCGCCTGCCGGTGGCGCAGGACCTGTCCGCCGTCGCGCTGCTGGCGCCGGGCGTGGTGGGCGGCAATTCGTCCTTTGGCGGGTTGTCGTTCGCCGGTTCGTCGGTGGCTGAGAACGCGGTATTCATCAACGGCCTGAACGTCACCGACATGTACACCCGGCGCGGTTTTTCCAGCGCTCCGTTCGCCTTCTTCAACGAATTCCAGGTCAAGACCGGCGGCTACTCGGTCGAGTTCGGCCGCTCCACCGGTGGCGTGATCAATGCGGTGACCCGCTCGGGCAGCAACGAACTGCAGGGCGGCATCGAAGTCACCGCCGAGCCGGCCGCCTGGCGCGCCAGCGGGCGCGACCACTTCCACCGCGATGGCACCGCCCATTCCTATGCCAGCCGCGATGACAACTCGTTCTTCAAGACCAACGTGTGGGGCTCCGGGGCGCTGGTGCAGGACAAGCTGTTCCTGTTTGCGATGTACGAGGATCGCAGCGACAAGGGCCACAACACTTCCTCCGACGCGCTGACCTGGTTCAAGAACAAGGCCGACAACGGGTTCTGGGGCGCCAAGCTGGACTGGAACATCACCGACAACCACGGCCTGGCGCTACTGGCGTTCTCCGACGAGGGCGATGTCACCAACGCGTCCTACAACTACGACTGGGATGACGCCCAGCTGGGGGCCTACGGCGGCGACTCGGTCACCGAGACCGGCGGCCGCAACTGGTCGGCCACCTACACCGGCCACTTCGGCGAGACCTTCACCGCCCGCGCCATGGTCGGCCAGAACAACCAGCGCGCCTTCACCCACTCCTCGCTGGACCAGGCCTGCAGCCCGGTGTTCACCGACAGCACCTATGCCTCGCGCCTGTCCAGACTCAATGGCCTGCGCCCCGGCTGCCATCCCACCGGCACCGCGGTGGCCGAGCGCGACGACACCCGCGACGTGGCGCGCCTGGACGTCGAGTGGCAGCTCGGCCAGCACCTGCTGCGCTTTGGCGTGGACCGCGAGCTGATGACCACCGAGCAGTCCACCCGTTACCCCGGGCCCACCCAGCTCAGCTACACCGCCTACGTGGCCCGCCCCGGCGATGAAGTATGGGATGGCGCCAACGCCTACGTGCCGGCCGGTGTCACCGAGATGCTGCGCGCGCGCAATCGCGTCTCCGGCGGCACCTTCGAAACCGAGGCCAATGCGTTCTACCTGGAAGACATCTGGAACATCACGCCCAACCTGATGCTCAACCTGGGCGTGCGCTGGGACCGCTTCGAAAACCGCACCGCCGACGGCGACGCCTTCATCAGGATGGACGACCTCATCGCCCCGCGCGTGGGGTTCTCCTGGGACATGAAGGGAGACGGCAGCACCAAGCTGTTCGGCAATGCCGGCCGCTATTACCTGCCGGTCACCAACAACATCAACGTCAACTTCGCCGGCGGGCTCACCGACGAATACACCTACTACGTGCTGGACGGCTGGCAGCAGCAGGCCAACCCGGTCACCGGTGCACCGTACATGGCCCCGATCATCGGCCAGCAGATCGGGCCGGTGGATGCGCGCATGAACACCGGCGCGGCCGACCTGCGCCAGAGCGTGGACAAGGACCTCAAGGCGGTCTACCAGGACGAGTACATCCTGGGCTTCCAGACCATGATCAACCAGGCCTGGTCGTGGGGCATCAACGCCACCTACCGGCGCATGACCCGCGCGCTGGACGACATGCGCATCAACACCACCCCGTGCGGGCCCACGCCCAGCACCTTGTGGCCGATCGCCAACCCCGGCGAGAGCCTCACCCTGTGGGGCGATTCCAGCATCGGCTGTGCCGAAGAGGGCTGGATCACCATCGACACCGCCAACAGCGGCTACCGCAAGGGCGGCAGTGGCGAGGTGGTGGGTTACGCCAAGCCGCGACGCACCTACAAGGCGCTGGAGCTGCAGATCGACCGTGCGTGGGACGAGAAGTGGCTGTTCAACGCCTCCTACCTGTGGTCGCGCAGCGATGGCAACTTCGAGGGCCCGGTCAACTCGGACACCAACTACGGTGACACCGGCATGGTGCAGCACTGGGACCATCCGTCGAACAATGAACGCTATGGCCCGCTGTTCAACGACTTCCGCCATCAGTTCAAGTTCCGCGCCGCGTATGCGTTGAACGAGCAGTGGTCCTTCGGCACCACCCTGCAGGTGATGTCCGGCGGCCCGATCACCGCCTTCGGCGTGATGTGGCCCAACGACACCGTCGCCGGCGGCAGCACCTCCAGCGAAGGCAGTGGCGGTGGCACCGGCTGGCTGTGCGTGGCCAACTGTGCCGGCCCGTACAACCAGCGCCAGTTCGAGTACTCCCCGCGCGGTGCCTTCGGTCGCCTGCCGTGGACCTGGACCATGGGCGCCAACGTCACCTGGCGGCTGCCGGTGGAAGGCATCGACCTCAGCGCGCGGTTGTCGGTCTACAACCTGTTCAACAACCAGACCGTCATCAACGTGCACCAGCGCTATGAGAGCCAGCCGGGACAGTTCCGCGAGAACACCTTCAACACCGGCACGCGCTGGCAGGCGCCGCGCTACACCCAGCTGATGGTGACCTGGAACTTCTGAGCCGGTACCCGCCGCCCGGGCGGGTTGCTAGGCTGTGCATCTTTCCGGCGCGCCGCGCACGCGGGGCGCCGGTGTCATCGAGGCATCCTGGAACCGCCATGCCGACACCACCACGACCGCATGCCGGTCATCGTTGCCTGGCCCTTGCATGGGCCGCCGTCCTTGCCCTGGTGCCCGGCCAGGGCGCGGCCGCCTCCGGTGCCGGCAAGGACGCGGCCATCTTCGCGCCGATGCTCGACCAGGCCGTTGCCTACGAGAAACTGCCGGGCATCGCCATGGCCGTGGTCGCCGATGGCGAGGTGGTCTTCACCGCCACCCGCGGCGAACGCCGTGCCGGTACGCGCCAGGCCATCGATGCGGACACGCTGTTCAAGATCGCCTCCAACAGCAAGGCGATGACCGCCGCGCTGCTGGCGCGGCTGGTCGACCAGGGCCGGCTGCGCTGGGAGGATCGTGTCATCGATTACCTGCCGCAGTTCCGCATGTACGACCCGTGGGTGACCGAGCACCTGCAGGTGCGCGACCTGCTCATCCACAACAGCGGCCTGGGCCTGGGCGCGGGCGACCTGATGCTGTGGCCCGAGCCCAACGCCTACACCCGGCAGGATGTCATCGCCGGGCTGGCCCACCTCAAGCCGGTCACCAGCTTCCGCAGCGGCTATGCCTACGACAACCTGATGTACGTGGTGGCCGGCGAAGTGGCCGCGGCCGCCGGCGGCAAGCCCTACGACCAGTTGCTGCGCCAGGAGGTGTTCGCGCCGCTGGGCATGCAGCGCTGCCAGGTGGGGGCCTGGTCGGTGACCGCGGTGGGCAACGTGGCGCAGCCGCACGCGCGCTATGTCGACCACAACGCGGTGCTGGGCGCCGACGCGGACATGACCACCGATCATCCTTCGATGGCCGCCGGCGGCATCCGCTGCAGCCTGGCCGACATGACCCGCTGGATGCAGGTGCTGCTGGACCCTTCACTGGCGCCCGGCTGGCTCAGCCAGGCCCAGCGCCGCGCGCTGTGGACCGCGCACATGCCGATGCCGATCGGGGCGCGCCAACGCGAGTGGGACAACGCCCATTTCTCCGCCTACGGCTACGGCTGGCGGCTGTCGGACATGGACGGGCAATGGAAGGTGGCCCATACCGGCACGCTGTCGGGCATGTATTCCTCGCTGGCCCTGCTGCCGGACCGCCGCGTGGGCGTGGTGGTGCTGATCAACGGCGATGCCGAGGATGCGCGCACCGCGCTGACGCAGGCCGCGCTCAAGCACTACACCGCCCCGGCCGATCCGCGCGGCGTGCTCGACTACCTCGCCGCGCTGGATGCCGAACGCCAGCAGCGCAAGGCCAATGGCCAGGTGCGCCCGGACACCCGTGCGCGGCGCCCGGTCGACCTGGCCGCCACCCGGTCCTGGCACGGGCGCTATGCCGATCCCTGGCTGGGCGAGGCCAGCGTCTGCCCCCGTGGCGGCCAACTCGAACTGAGCATTGCCAAGTCGCCGCTGCTGCATGGCCAGGTGATGCAGGTAGGCGAGCGCTGGCTGGTGGACTGGGAGACACGCGGTGCCGACGCCGAGCCGTGGCTGGCGGTGCAGCCGGGCCCACCCACCACCCTCACCCTGCGCGCGATCGATCCGGAGATCGACTTCAGTTATGACTACCAGGACCTGCTGTTCACCCGCATCGGCGATTGCCCGTAGCGCCACCGCCCTGCTGCTTCTGGTGCTGGCCGGCGCCAGCCACGCCCAGCCGGTGACGGTGTCGCCGGCGCGCGACATGGCCACCGCCGGGCTGGTGGACATCCAGTCGCTGGCGCCCGGCATTGCGCTGGACATCCGTTATGCCGGGCCGGACAACTTCACCGGCCGCCGTGTGCCGGGCTACGAGGCGCCCCGGTGCTACCTGCAGGCACCGGCCGCGCGGGCCCTGGCCGAGGTCGAAACGTCGCTGCGTGCGCAGGGCCTGGCCCTGCGCGTGTTCGACTGCTATCGGCCGGTGCGCTCGGTGCAGGCCTTCGTGGCTTGGGCGCACGACCCCGGCGAACAGTCGCGCAAGGCGCTGCAGTACCCGCAGGTGGACAAGCCGGCCCTGCTGGACGGCTACATCGCCGAGACCTCCGGCCACAGCCGCGCGGCCACCGTCGACCTGACCCTGCTCGATTGCCGCCGTGGCCCGTGCACCGCGCTGGACATGGGCACCGACTTTGATTTCTTCGGCCCGCGCGCGCATACCGATGCCGGCGACATCAGCCCCGCCCAGCGCGCCCATCGCCAGCAGCTGCGCGAGGCGATGGGTCGCCACGGCTTTGCCAACTACCCGCTGGAGTGGTGGCACTACACCCTGCAGCCCGAGCCGGACCCGCACACCGCCTTCGACGTGCCGGTGCGCTGAGCCGCGGCCGGGCAGGGCGCACCGCTACACTGTGCGCCCACCGCCCCTTCGGACCACGATGAACCTGCCGCTGCACTTCGGATTGCTGGGAACCCTCGAAGCGGGCCTGATCGCGCTGCTGGTCGGCCTGTTCGTGTATGCCCTGTGGCACCGACTGGCGCGCGCGCTGGGCTGGTCGGCCGGGCATGCGATCGGCTGGGCCTGCGTGATCGCGGTGGTGGTCGCCGCCGGCATCGATGCATGGAAGCTGTTCTACATGGGCATGGTGCGGCTGGAGTCGCCGCTGTACGCGCGGTTGTTCCTGTCCAGCATCCACGATCCCAACGAACTGGGCTCGCGGGTGGTGCTGGAGGTGGCCGGCGCGCTGGCCGGGGTGGCATTGGCGTGGGTGATATTCAGTTCCCGCTCAGGCGAAAAAAACGCCAGCGACCGCTGAGATCCGTTTGCATCGCGTTAAATCCGATGCCGTTGAATGCGCGTCTTACCGAAGGCTCACCCGGGCATAACCAGTGCGGTAATCGAGCGCTGCGCGCAGGTGGTTAAGACCGCGTAGGCGCGCTGATTGCGCCCCCATGTCGATTCACAAACGGGCTGGCAGGGTAGAGGCCGTGCGGAACACAACGACCGTGCGACATCCCCAAAAGGAGACCACCCACATGACTATTCGCAACCGCAAGCCCCTGATCGCCCTGATCGTCGCCGCCGGCAGCGTGTTCGCCCTTCCGGCGATGGCCCAGTCCTCCGCCCAGCAGAGCGCCGCCCAGGCCCAGAACCAGGCCGCCCAGGCGCAGGAAGCCGCGGCACAGGCAGGCCAGGCCGCCGATTCGGCCGCCGGTGCCGCTGCCCAGGCGTCTCAGCAGGCCAATGGGGGTGGCGGGCAGACCTGGGCCAGCGTGGATACCGACGGCAACGGCACCATCAGCAAGACCGAGGCCCAGGTCAACGCCGGGCTGGCGCAGGTGTTCGACCAGGCCGACACCAACAAGGACGGCGAGCTCTCGGCCGATGAGTACAAGGCCTATGTGGTCGCCCAGCAGGGCAAGGCCGCCAGCGGCAGTGGCGCGCAGCCGGGCAACTGAGGCCGGCAACCCGTAGCACGCAGGACGTAGCACACAACAAGGCAATGCAAGGCCCCCGCGCCGCTGGACACCGGCAGAGGGGATGAGGGGGAGGGGCGGCCGCGAGGCCGCCCTTCTTTTATGATGGCGCGATGGATCTTCCTGGTCGCCGTCCTCCCTTCGTGGTCCACCTGCCGGCGGCGGGCGAACCGGCGCCCGCGCGCGTTTCCCACCTCCGTGCCGGGCAGGTGGTGGTGGTATCGGGGGCGGTGGACGCCGGCACCTCGAGGGAGGTGGCCTTCGATGACCACGGCCCGCGCTGGGCCAATCCCGGCTTGCGCGCCGTGCTGTCCGCGCTCAATGCCCAAGGCCTGCCCTTCCAGTTCCAGCCGCACGATCCCGAGGCGCCCGCCGCCCTGATGGCGTGGTGGCAGGAAAGCGGGCAGCTGGACGCCAGCTTCCACCAATTCAGCTGGCGCGGCGCCGGCACCTGGGGGCTCACGCGCATCGACCTGCCACAGCGTGGCGTGCTCGGCTGGGCCGGGCCACGGCCGTTTGGCCAGTGAGCCGATCAGGTCATTGGGCTGCCCGGCGGCTGTTGCTATCCTTGCCCGATGATGACCTCCCTGCCCGCGCCCACCGGCGCCATCGGCCTGGTCGGTTTTGACGGTGACGACACGCTGTGGAAGAGCGAGGACTATTACCGCAAGGCCGAGCAGGACTATCTCGACATCCTGTCGCGCTACATCGACGTGCACGACACCGAGACCGCGCGCCACCTGCTGGAAGTGCAGCAGCGCAACCTCGGCGTGTTCGGCTATGGGGTGAAGGGCATGACCCTGTCCATGCTCGAGGCGGCCATCGAGATCAGCGCGCAGATGATCACGGCCCGCGACCTGCAGCAGATCCTGGATATCGGCCATGACACCCTGCGCCACCCGGTGGAGCTGATCGACGGCGTGCGCGAGTCGGTCACCGCGATCGCCCAGGCGTATCCGGTGGTGCTGATCACCAAGGGCGACCTGTTCCACCAGGAAGCCAAGATCAAGCTGGCCAACCTGCGCGACCTGTTCCCGCGCATCGAGATCGTCTCGGAGAAGGATCCGGAAACCTACGCGCGGGTGCTCGAAGAATTCGACCTGCCGATCCAGCGTTTCTGCATGGTGGGCAACTCGCTGCGCTCGGACATCGAACCGGTGATCACCCTCGGCGGCTGGGGCATCCATACCCCCTACGCGGTGACCTGGGCGCATGAAACCCAGCATGGCGTGGCCGACGACGAGCCGCGCATGGTCGATGCGCCCACCGCCTTCGACTGGCCGCAGGCGCTGGCCGCGATCGAAGCCAAGGCGGCGCAGGCCTGAGCGGCATGCAGCGCAGCGGCCACGTCGTCCCCTGCCTGCGCGCGCTGTTGCTGCTGGCGTGGCTGGTGCTGCCGTGGGCGGCGGCCGCGCAGCAGACCGCCGAAAAGTCCGAGGCTTACGTGGTGGATACCGGCGATGCCTGGGTGGATGGCCAGCTGCAGGACATCAACCACTACGCCGAGCGTTACCCCGATAGTTTCCTGGACGAGGTGGCGCGCTATGCCGGCGTCCCGCGCGGCTACATCGCCGCGCTCATGTACACCCACGGCTGGCAGGCCGGCGACATCTACTTCGCCTGTTTCTGGGGCCACGTCATCGAGCGCGGCTGCCGCGACAGCGTGCAGGCCTGGAGCCGCAACGTGCCGGCCCCGGGCGAGCCGCGGCGCTGGCAAGCGGTGGTCGCCGAGCTCCCGGTCAAGCCCACCAACCTGCATTGGCGCGCGCTGCGCCACGCCATCGTGGCCAGCCACGACCACTGGGACCGCCCGATCAAGCTCGACGCCACCCTGCAGCGCCAGCTGGGCGACCGCGCCCAGCGCCAGCGCACGGCCACCCCGACCGCGCGGTAGGTTGCGGTCCATCGCGGCATCGCGTTTGCCACGGACCACCTCCACCGGTAGAGCCACCCCATGGGTGGCTGCTCTCGGCGCACACACATCCCGCGCAGCCACCCATGGGGTGGCTCTACCCCCCGGCATCGCGTTTTCGGCTGTGCCGCCCTTTGCGCGCACCCACCCACCACGGACCGGCCCGTCATCGCGTTTGCCGTGCCGCCCTTTGCGCGCCCCCGTCAACCACGGACCGCCTCCACCGGTAGAGCCACCCCATGGGTGGCTGCTCTCGGCGCCCACATCCCGTGCAGCCACCCATGGGGTGGCTCTACCCCCCCCCATCATCGCGTTTGCTGCTGTGCAGATCGCGATACCCCGCGCGCTCGGCGACAATGTGCGATTGCTGCACCTTCCCCCGTGATCCGTTGCCGAGTACGTAATGAGCGCCGACCGTTTCGTTTCACCCGACGATATCCGCAGCCTGTTCGCCCAGGCCATGTCCACCATGTACCGCACCGAAGTGCCGCTTTACGGCACGCTGGTGGACCTGGTGGCCGAGATCAACGATGCCGTGCTCACTGCCAACCCGGCGCTGGCCGAGCAGTTGGATCGCACCGATGAGCGCACCCGCCTGGACCAGGAGCGCCACGGCGCCATCCGCGTCGGCACCGCGGACGAACTGGCCACCCTCGGCCGCCTGTTCGCGGTGATGGGCATGCACCCGGTGGGCTACTACGACCTGTCCGTGGCCGGCGTGCCGGTGCATTCCACCGCCTTCCGCCCGCGCACGGCCAAGGCGCTGGCGCACAACCCCTTTCGCGTGTTCACCTCGCTGCTGCGCCTGGAACTCATCGAAGACGCCGCCCTGCGCGAAGAATCGGCGCGCATCCTGGCCCAGCGCCGCATCTTCACCGACGACGCCCTGGCCCTCATCGACCAGGCCGAGCGCGATGGCGGCCTCAGCGAGGACGACGCCCGCCGCTTCGTCATCCAGGCGCTGGAGACCTTCCGCTGGCACGGCGATGCCACCGTCTCGCTGGCCACCTACCATGCCCTGCACGATGCCCACCGCCTGATCGCCGACGTGGTCAGCTTCCGCGGCCCGCACATCAACCACCTCACCCCGCGCACGCTGGACATCGACGCGGCCCAGGCCGCCATGCTCACCCGTGGCATCGACGCCAAGGCCGTGGTCGAAGGCCCGCCGCCGCGCCGTTGCCCGATCCTGCTGCGCCAGACCAGCTTCAAGGCGCTGCAGGAAACCGTGCACTTCCCGTCCGGCGATGCGGGCGATGCCGGCACCCACACCGCGCGCTTCGGCGAGATCGAACAGCGTGGCCTGGCCCTCACGCCGAAGGGCCGCGCGCTGTATGACCAGCTGTTGGCGCAGGCGCGCGACAACGACGGCGCCGGCAGCACCGGCCAGGACTATCCCACCCGCCTGGCCGCCGCGTTCCAGGCCTTCCCGGACGACCACGCCACCCTGCGCCGCGAAGGCCTCGGCTACTACCGTTACGCGCTTACCGACGCCGGCCGCGCCACGCCGGCCGCCATCGGCGACCTGCCGGCCGAAGCCCTCATCGCCGCCGGCCTGGCCAGCGCCGACCCGATCGTCTACGAGGACTTCCTCCCCGTCAGCGCCGCCGGCATCTTCCAGTCCAACCTGGGCGGCGAAGAGCAACGCGCCTACGCCGCGCACGCCAACCGCGAGGCCTTCGAGCAGGCGCTGAACATGCAGGTCGAAGACGAATTTGCGATCTACGACCGCCTGCAGGCCGAATCGCTGGCCACGCTGAGGTAGGGTCGCATCCCGATCGACCGCCGTGGCATCTGCCGCGTCCGGTGATGGCATGACCTTGATCGGGGCGGGCGTTTGCTGCGCTCCGGGGTCATGCGTAACCGGATGTTGATCGGTCCACGGCAGTCGTTTGGGAACCGACCCTACCGCCGTCACCTGTGCCGTCCGCGGGAGAGGCAATACGCGCGGTATGCGCTGTTACTCGCTCCATCTGCGGGAGGGCAATACGCGCGGTATGCGTCGTTATCCACGCCGTCTGCGGGAGAGGCAATACGCGCGGTATGCACGACGCTGAGGTAGGGTCGCATCCCGATCGACCGCCGTGGCAGCAACCGCGTCCGGTGATGGCATGACCTTGGTCGGGGAGGGCGTTTGCTGCGCTCCGGGGTCATGCGTAACCGGATGTTGATCGGTCCACGGCAGTCGTTTGGGAACCGACCCTACCGCCGTCACCTGTGCCGTTTGCGGGAGGGGCAGTACGCGCGGTATGCGCTGTTACCTGCGTCGTCTGCGGGAGGGCAACCCGCGCGGTATGCGCCACGCCGAGGTAGGGTCGCATCCCGATCGACCGCCGTGGCATCTGCCGCGTCCGGTGATGGCATGACCTTGATCGGGGCGGGCGTTTGCTGCGCTCCGGGGTCATGCGTAACCGGATGTTGATCGGTCCACGGCAGTCGTTTGGGAACCGACCCTACCGCCGTCACCTGTGCCGTTTGCGGGAGGGGCAGTACGCGCGGTATGCGCTGTTACCTGCGTCGTCTGCGGGAGGGCAACCCGCGCGGTATGCGCCACGCCGAGGTAGGGTCGCATCCCGATCGACCGCCGTGGCATCAACCGCGTCCGGTGATGGCATGACCTTGGCCGGGGCGGGCGTTTGCTACGTGATGGCATGACATACAACAAGGCCGGGCCGTTGCCCGGCCTTTCTGCATCACGCCTTCATCGTGCCCGTGTCCAACCACCGCTGGTGCCACGACAGCGCTTCGGGCAGCAGGTGCGGGGTGTGCTTGCCGTAGCTCTCGCGGCTGGCACGCTCGAAATAATCGTTGAGCGCATCGCGGAAATCCGGGTGTGCGCAGTTGTCGATCACCACGCGCGCGCGCTTGCGCGGGGGCAGCCCGCGCAGGTCGGCCAGGCCCTGCTCGGTCACGATCACCGACACATCGTGCTCGGTGTGGTCCACGTGGCTCACCATCGGCACGATCGCCGAAATGCTGCCGTTCTTGGCCGTGGACGGGCTCAGGAACGCCGACAGGAACCCGTTGCGCGCAAAGTCGCCCGAGCCGCCGATGCCGTTCATGATCCGCGTGCCCATCACGTGGGTGGAGTTGACGTTGCCGTACAGGTCCACCTCGATCATCCCGTTCATGCCGATGCAGCCCAGGCGACGCACCAGCTCGGGGTGGTTGGAGATTTCCTGGGTGCGCATGATGATGCGCTCGCGGTAGAAATCGATGTTCTGCTTGAACGTCTCGTTGGCCTGCGGGCTCAGTGCGAAGCCGGTGCACGAGGCATAGCGCAGCACCCCGTCGCGCAGCAGGTCCAGCATGCCGTCCTGGATCACCTCGGTGAAGGCGGCCAGGTCGCGGAAGCCACTGCGCGCCAGCCCGGCCAGCACCGCATTGGGGATGTTGCCCACGCCACTCTGCAGCGGCAGCAGGTTGGCCGGCAGGCGGCCGCGCACCACTTCGTGCTTGAGGAACTCGATCAGGTGGTTGGCGATCTGCTCGCTGGTGGCATCGATCGGGCTGAACGGGCTGTTGCGGTCCGGGCCGTTGGTGCGCACCACGGCCACGATCTTGTCCGGGTCGCAGCGCAGCGAGGTCTCGCCGATGCGGTCATCGCCGTGCACCAGCGGAATCGGCTGGCGGTGCGGCGGCAGCGCGGTGCCGTAGTAGATGTCGTGCATGCCATCCACGCCGGCCGGCTGCCACTCGTTGACCTCGATGATCACCTT